>JAHWKO010000012.1 GCA_019347855.1 Actinomycetota bacterium | reverse complement strand
GGGACCCGGTGAACCGCCTGTGGGAGGTCGATGTCCGCACCGGACAGGAGCGCGCGCTCGCCGATCCCGCGGATCTGTCCACCGACGACCGGCCGCTCCCGCTCGAGGAACGTCGCCGACGCGAACGGCTCCGGGAGCAGGGCGGTGGGATCACCGCCTACGCCGGGGACCGGGCCCTGCGGGTGATCACCTTCGCACTGGGTGGTGACCTCCATCTGGTCGATGCGGGGGACGATGCGGGACCGCGCCGGATCGACGGTCCTCCGGGCGTCTTCGATCCGCGTCCCGACCCCTCCGGGTCCCGCATCGCCTTCGTCGCGGACGGGGGACTGCACGTGGTCGACCGTGATGGCGGCGAGGTGCTCACGGTCGCCGAGGACGGTGTCACCTGGGGCATGGCCGAGTTCGTGGCCGCCGAGCCGTCGACTGGGGCCGTGCGGCGTTCCCGTACCTGGCCCGGGTGCGCTGGGAGGAAGCGCACGCCCCGATCCTGCTCGTGCAGTCCCGCGATCAGCGGACCACGCGCGTGCTGGCCGTCGATCCCGAGGACGGCTCGACGACGGTGCTGCGCGAGGACCGCGACGACGCCTGGGTTCCCCTGGTCTCGGGATCCCCGGCGCTGCTCGACGATGGGCGGCTGGTCACGACCGTGGACGCGGACGACACCCGCCGTCTCGCGGTCGACGGGCAGCCGGTCACCCCGCCGGGTCTCGAGGTCTCGGCGATCCTCGAGGTCGCCGGCGGCCGGGTGCTGTTCCAGGCGTCCGACGAGCCCGTCGAACTCCACGTGTGGCGGTGGGACGACGGGATGCTCGAACGGATGACCTCCGCGCCGGGGCGCCACGGGGCGACCTCCGGTGGTGACACGGTCGTGATCCGCAGCGCCACGCTCGACGACCGTCACGTGTCCGTGGTGATCCGGGGCCCCGCCGGCGATCAGGGGATCGCCTCGATGGCTGGTGATCCGGGGCTCGACCCGCGTCCGCAGATGCTCCGGCTAGGGGACCGGCAGCGTTCGGTGGGTGGCTCGCGGCCCTGGCCGTCCTGCGTCGTCCGGACCTCTTCCACGCCGCCGTTGCCGGCGCCCCCGTCACGGACTGGCGGCTGTACGACACCCACTACGCCGAGCGCTACCTGGGGCACCCCGACGAGCACCCCGACGCGTACGACCGGGCGTCGTTGCTGGACGACGCCCACCAGCTCGAACGTCCGCTGCTGCTGATCCACGGCATGACCGACGACAACGTGGTCGTCGCCCACACCCTGCGGTTGTCCCGAGCCCTGCTCGAGGCCGGACGACCCCACACGGTCCTGCCCCTGTCGGGGGTGACGCACATGACGCCCCAAGCGGTCGTGGTCGAGAACCTGCTGCGACTGCAGGTGAGGTTCCTCCGCACCGCGCTGGAGCGTCGGTAGCCCGCCAGGTCAGTGGGGGGTCAGCGGCGGTGTGCCTCGTACCGGGTGATCGGCCAGGACGGCAGTCCGGCCTCGGAGATCGCGTCGGTCCAGACGTCGACCGCCCGCTGCATCGTGGCGGCCGCATCGTCCGTCGCGTCGATCGTGAACCGCACGGAGTAGGACCACGACGTGCACCCGACCGAGGGACGACGGTCGGACAGCACATCGAGGAGCCGACGGAGCGCGGTGCGGTCCACGGCCGGCTCGGAAGGTCGCCCGCCCGCCTCGATGTCGACCGTCCAGGTCGTGGGCAGCAGGGGGATCACGGCGGCGTCGTCCGCTCCCGCGTCATCCGCCGGGACATCACCGTGCTGTCCGCTGATCTGGCCCATCGTGCTCTAGTTGTCGGCACGGGCGAGGTCCGCCTTGACTACTCCGTCTGACCCATGCCGTCGTCCGTGCCGGGGCCGTAGGCCCGGTCGTCCTCGTCGCGGGTCCGGGCACGCAACCAGACGATCACCACGATCGTGGCGATGAACGCGGCGACGCCTCCCAGGAGCGGCCCCTGGTAGGAGAGGAAGACGACCATCACCGCCGCCAGCACGATCGCCACGGGGACACCGAGCCGCCGCAACCGTTCCATCAACAGGGGCCGGCCGCTCGGTTCGTCCTCCCAGCGGTCCTCGCTCACGGTGCCTCCTCGTCACGACGGGTGGACGGGCCCCCTCCGCGCGGTCAGCGCACTCGTCCATCTGGTCCCGGAGGTAGCCGAGGATGGCCGGGTTGGCGGGGTCACGTGCGAGCGGTCGGGTGCAACGCACGGTTCGGTGATCGTGCCTCGACGGCACCCGAGGGCCGTCGCTACGGTACTGGCTCGGCCCGTCGGGCGACACGGGGAAGGTGTCCCGCCGGACCGGAGCGCACCCAGACGCGAGCGTGGAGCGGGGAACACATGGCCGGCATGCGAGACGCGCCCCTCATGTACCGCACGCTGAAACGGGTCCTGCCCCCGGTCGTGGACCGCTACTTCCACCTGTACGTCGAGGGCATCGAGAACATCCCGTCGTCTGGCGGGGCGATCGTGGCCGCGAACCACCTGTCGTTCATGGACTCGATCTACGCGCCCCTGCACGTCGAGCGGCCCGTCTACTTCCTCGGCAAGGCCGACTACTTCGACTCGTGGCGGACCCGCTGGTTCTTCGAGGGGGTCGGCGTGATCCCCACGTTCCGCAGCGGCGGCGACAAGTCCGGCCAGGCCCTCGAGAAGGGGGTCGAGGTGCTCGAGCGGGGCGACCTGCTCGGGATCTACCCCGAGGGGACGCGCAGTCCCGACGGTCGCCTCTACCGCGGCAAGACCGGGCCGGTGCGCATGGCGCTGGCGGCGAAGGTGCCGATCGTGCCGGTCGGTCTGGTCGGCAGCCGTGAGGCCCAGCCCCCCGGCACGTACATCCCCAACCGGCACCCGGTGCGTATCCGCTACGGACGCCCCCTCGACTTCTCCCGGTACCAGGGCGGCGCGGACGACCCGTTCGTGCTGCGCTCGGCCACGGACGAGCTGATGTACGAGATCATGATGCTCTCGGGCCAGGAGTACGTCGACGAGTACGCGTCGCGCGTCAAGGACGGCGACGTCGACGTCGAGGGCCTCGATCGGGAGCACGCCCCGGAGGTCGATGCGGTCACCGACCTCCCGGACCTCGACCGACGACGAGCCGGCTGACCACGTCGAGTGCCGCCACGGTCCGGATATCCGGACCCTCGCGGCAGTGGACGTGCCCACGGGGGCCGGGACCACCGGCCGTTCGCAACCTACGCTGTCGTAGGTTACGGTTGCGTAACCTACGACGTGGCTCACGCCGCCGCGACATCGAACGAACCGGGGAACGCGTATGTCACCCACCGCTCCTGCGTCCGCAGACACCGTCCTGCCACCGGACGCCGAAGCCATCATGGATGCTGCCCTCGAGGAGGAGGGACCGCCCCAGATCAAGGGCGTGCGGATGGCGAGCGAGGAGGAGCTGCGCTTCCAGCGACGCATGGCCGTGATCTTCACGGTCGTCCCGCTGGTCGGTGTGCTCGCCGCGATGGTCCTGCTGTGGGGCACCGGGATCAGCACGGTCGACTTCTGGCTGTTCCTCGGTTTCTACCTCTTCACCGGGCTCGGGGTCACGGTCGGCTACCACCGGCTGTTCACCCACCGCAGCTTCGAGGCCGCGAAGGCGATCCGCGCGACGCTCGCGGTCGCGGGGTCGATGTCCGTGCAGGGCTCGATCATCGATTGGGTCGCCACCCACCGCCGTCATCACGCCTACGCCGACGAGTACGGCGACCCGCACTCCCCGCACCTGATCCAGGACAGCGGCATCAAGGGCGTCCTGAAGGGCCTGTGGCACGCGCACGCCGGATGGTTCTGGGCGCCCGACGACACGCTGAACTCGCGCTGGGCGCCCGACCTCGAGGACGAGGAGCTGCTCGTCACGATCAACGAGCGCTTCCCGCTGTTCCTCCTGATCACCTTCACGCTGCCGGCGATCCTGGGGGGCCTGCTGACCTGGAGCCTCTGGGGCGTCGCCACCGGGTTCATCTGGGGCTCGCTGGTCCGGATCTTCCTGCTGCAGCACGTGACGTGGAGCATCAACTCGATCTGCCACTTCTTCGGAGAGGCGCCGTTCGAGAGCCGCGACGAATCGGTCAACAACTGGCCGCTGTCGATCCTCTCGTTCGGGGAGTCCTGGCACAACAACCACCACGCCTTCCCGACCTCCGCCCGCCACGGGCTGCTGCGTGGCCAGCTCGATCCGTCGTGGCGGGTGATCCGCACCATGCAGCAGATGCGTCTCGCGTGGGACGTCCGTCTGCCTCCGCAGAACCTGATCGACAAGAAGTGGAGCGAGGATCCCAAGCCGCTGTCGCGCTGGTGACGCGGACCAGGCTCACCGGCCAGGAGCGACGCGAGCAGCTGATCGGGGTCGGACGCTCGGTGTTCGCCGAGCTCGGCTACGAGGCGGCGACGGTCGAGGAGATCGCCGAACGGGCGGACGTCAGCAAGCCGATCGTCTACGAGCACTTCGGTGGCAAGGAGGGTCTCTACGCGGTCATCGTCGACCGCGAGGTCCAGGAACTGCTCGAACGGATCGTCACCGCGCTGCGCGACGCCGACCACCCCCGCCGGATGGTCGAGGACGCCGCCCACGCGTTCCTCAGCTACATCGAGGAACGCGCCGAGGGGTTCCGGATCCTCGTGCGCGACGCCCCGGTAGGGACGAGCTCCGGGACCCTCGCCAGCGTGATCGGGGACATCGCCGCGAACGCGCAGGACCTGCTGGCGGACCAGTTCGAGTCACGCGGGTACGACCCGGCCCTCGCACCCATGTACGCACGCGGGCTGGTCGGGATGGTCGCGTTGGTGGGGGAGTGGTGGCTGGACGTCGGCGACCCCGACCGGGAGGCGGTCGCCGCGCACCTCTCGAACCTCGCCTGGAACGGGTTGAAGGACCTGGACCCCGACCCGCGGTCGCGACGCTCCTAGGCTGGCGCGCGACGCGGCGGGAGACGTGGTGTGGCCAAGCGGATCGGGATCCTCACCGGCGGGGGCGACTGTCCCGGCCTGAACGCGGTGATCCGGGCGATCGTGCGCAAGGCCGTCCAGCGCAACATCACCTGCTACGGCTTCCCGAACGGCTGGCAGGGCGTGATCAACGGGGAGGTCGACCAGCTCACGATCGGGTCCACCCGCGGGATCCTGCACCGCGGCGGCACGATCCTCGGGACCTCCAGGGTCGACCCGTACCGCGAGGACCGCGGGGTGGAGCGGATCCGCGAGACGCTCGACATCCATCAGCTGGACGGCCTCATCGTGATCGGCGGCGAAGGCACGCTCTCCGCGGCCACCCGTCTGGCGGTCGACGAGGACCTGCCGGTCGTCGGCGTCCCCAAGACGATCGACAACGATGTCGGGGGCACGGAGCTCACCGTCGGGTTCACCACGGCCGTCGACATCGCCACCGAGGCGGTCGACCGGTTGCATAGCACCGCGGAGTCCCACAACCGGGTGATGGTGCTGGAGGTGATGGGACGGCACGCCGGGTGGATCGCCACCTACGCGGGGATGGCCGGAGGCGCCGATGCGATCCTCATCCCCGAGTTCCCGTTCGACATCGCCCATGTGTGCCGACACATCCGCCACCGGGCGGGGTCGGGGCGGGACTTCTCGATCGTGATGGTCGCGGAGGGGTCGGTCCCCGCCGAGGGGACGATGCGGATGCCCGAGTACGAGGAGGACCAGTTCGGTCGCCCCAGGCTGGGAGGTATCGGCAACCTCGTGTCCACCGAGATCGAGGAGCGCACCGGTTACTCGTCACGCGTCACGATCCTCGGTCACGTCCAGCGGGGAGGCAGCCCGCACCCGATCGATCGGGTGATCGCGACCCGGTTCGGCGTGGCAGCGGTCGAGCTCGCCGAAGCAGGGAAGTGGGGTCTGATGACGGGCCTGGCGGGTCGGCAGGTGGAAGCGGTCCCGCTCGAGGAGGCCACGGCCGAACTCAAGACCGTCCCCCGCGAGCTCTACGAGATCGCCGAGGTCTTCTTCGGATGAGGCAGGCCGACCTCGAGCAGCTGCGCACCCTCGCCATCGACGTCGCCGAGGAGACCGGACGGCTCCTCCTGGACTACGCCACGCGGATCGGGGAGCTGCGGGTGGACACGAAGACCTCCGAGACGGATCCGGTGTCCGAGGCGGATCAGGCTGCTGAGCGCCTGATCGCCGACCGGCTGACCGCCGGCCGGCCCGAGGACGGGTTCCTCGGAGAGGAGGACGCCGCCAACCGGGAGGGCACGAGTGGCCTGCGCTGGGTCGTCGACCCGCTCGACGGGACGGTGAACTTCCTCTACGGCATCCCCCAGTGGTGCGTGTCGATCGCGTGCGAGGACGGGGATGGACCGCTGGTCGCGGTTGTCCACGACCCGAACGTCGGCGACATGTTCTCCGCGGTGCGGGGTGCCGGAGCGACCGGCAACGGCAAAGACCTCGCGGTCAACGAACGGACGCTGGACCGGGCGCTGGTGGCCACGGGGTTCTCGTACGACCCTGCGGTCCGGACCGAGCAGGGGAGCCTCGCGACCGACATCCTGGGTCAGGTGCGCGACATCCGTCGGGCCGGCGCGGCCGCGCTCGATCTGTCGTGGGTCGCCGCGGGGCGTATCGACGGGTTCTACGAGTTCGACCTCAAACCGTGGGACTGGATGGCCGGGATGCTCCTGGTCGAGGAGGCTGGCGGCCTGGCCTCGCGTCACAAGGTCGCGGTCGCCGGCAGCGAGCGCACCGCGGTCATCGCCGGCTGCCCGGACGTCCACGACCGGCTGGTGGAGATCGTGGTGGGGCGCTTCACGGCGTGACAGCGTGGTCCGCTCGGGCGGTTGGACGCACGGACGGGCGGACCCGAGTCACCGCTGGTTGCATGGGGCGCAGTCGTACCGGAGGTGACGGATGATCGGGTTCATCGTGGCTGGACTCGTGATCGGGGCGCTCGCCCGGCTGTTCAAACGCGGCAGGCAGGACCTCAGCCTGCTGGCGACGCTGCTGCTCGGCCTCGCCGGGTCCGTGATCGGCGGGACCGTCGCCAACCTGCTGGGCACCGGTGACCTCTTCGAGCTCAACGCGCTCGGGTTCATCGTCGCGGTCATCGCCGCGGTGCTGCTCGTCGGCGTCGCCGAGGGCATGAGTGGGAGCGGGAGGTCCCGGAGCTGAGGTCCGGGGCCCAGATCTCGGCGGTGTCGCCGTCCTCGATGATCAGCACGTCGGCGATGTCGCAGAACTCCGCGAACCGCTCCGGGCTGGCCATGAAGAAGTCGAAGTGGATCGGGATCGCCGTGTCCGCTCCGGTCGACCCGAGGAACCGGTAGGCATCACGGAAGCTGATGCTCGGTCCGGCGATCGGCAGCGCCAGCACGTCGACCTGGAGACCAGGGAGCTGCGCGCCGTCGCCCGGATGGAACAGCCGTCCGTCGACGACGTACCCGGTGTTCGGAGGTCCGGCGGATCCGTCCACCATCTCGACGTGCGGGAGGTCACGTGGGGTGATCTCGAGACCGGCGACCTCGAAGGTCCGACCATCGTTCACCTCGGTGACCTCGTGTCCGCTGAGCTTCTCGATCACGTCAGCGTTGCCGTACACGGGGATGCCCCGCTCGTTCAGCGGACCGACCAGTTCCTCGTCGCAGTGGTCGAAGTGCCGGTGCGTGAACAGCGCCGCGTCGAGCTCGCCGAAATCCCCGAGCCCGTAGTCGGCGGTCGTGATCCCTCCGGGATCGATCAGGATCCTCGCGTCGCTCTCCTCGAGGAGGAGGCAGGACTGCTTGAACTTGCTGATGCGCATCTCGGGTTCCTCCGTCAGCGTCCGTGTGCGAACTCACCGAGCTGGTCGATGAGGGTGTGGGCGTTGCGGGGCGCGTTGGCGTCGTAGTCGTTGTTGAAGTAGACCCAGCCGTCGTGGTCGTCCTCGGCCAGCTCGCGCAGCCGGTCGGCCCAGGGCTGCAGCTCGTCGTCGCGGTAGTCGTAGCGGTAGCGCTGGTCCTGGCCCCCGAGTCCGTGGAAGCGGACGTACACGTGCTGGGAGGTGAGGGGGCGCTCATCGGGCATCTGCTTGTCGGACAGCCAGACGAACGCGACGTCACGCTCCCGCAGGACGTCGTACACGTCCTCGTTCCACCACGATGCGTGGCGGAACTCGATCGCGTGCGGCCAGCGTCCCGGGAGCGTGTCGACGAACCGGGCGAGCTTGTCGATGTCCTTGTGCTGGTTCGGCGGGAGCTGCCACAGCCACACGCCCAGGTAGGTCTTCAGGCCCTGTAACCGGTCGACGACGTTGCCGACGCCCTCCTCGGGATCGTTGAGCTTCTTCATGTGCGTGACGTACCGGCTGCCCTTGACCGCGTACCGGAAGAGGTCCGGGGACTGGTCGTGCCACCGGGTGACGGTGCTCTCGGGTGGCAGACGGTAGAAGGTGTTGTTGATCTCGACGGTGTCGAACCGCTCCGCGTAGTGCTCGAACCACCGGTCGCGCGGCAGCTCCTCTGGGTAGAACGTGCCGTTCCAGTCGTCGTAGGACCACCCGCTGGTCCCCACACGGATCGTCCCCGTCACGCCGCTCCTCCGGTCGTTCGCTGCGACCGTAGCCACGCGAGACGCAGGTCCGGGTCGCCCGAAGGTGTGGTGTCAGTCGGGTCCCCGGATCGCTCCGAGCACCTGGTCGGCGTGCTCAGCCGGGCGCCCCTCGACGTCCGTTAGCTCAACACGGGGAGGTCGGGATCCGGATGCTCGCGCCGTCCGGTCCCGGCCAGGATGAAACCGACGTCGTCGCCAACGAGGTCGGGGGGACGGCCGCCGTAGAGGCCCTCGAGCACCGCGGTCGTGACCTCGGCTCCCTCGTCCGTCGGCGTCTCGGGGAGATCGAGCGCTGCGCGGATGTCGAGGCCGTGGACGGTGAGCTCGACGACCCGCGTGGGGAGGTAGTGGTCCAGCCGCATGCCCCCGAACGGGCCGGTCAGGAGGTGGGCCGCTCCGGCGTCCCGGGCAGCCGCGAGCGCGTCGACCCACGCCTGTCCGAACGCCTCGGCGGCTCCGGCGGTGTCCAGCGATGACGCATCCTCGATGGCCCGTTGGGCGACCCCGTCGGGATCGGTGTCGTCGGCGCGCCGCCAGTAGTCCAGCCAATCGATCTCCGCGCGATCCGGGGCCGGGCGCCCGAGGTAGCCGGTCACGCGCGTCGCGGCGCGCATCGCGTGTGCGACGAGCTGGTGGAGGTCCCAGGCCGGCAGACGCGTCGTACGTGCGGCCCACCGGCCGGTCAGCGAAGACAGGATCGTGTGGAGGGCGTCGGCCTCGGCCCGGAACGCGGAGATCGAACGCTCGAACGGCACGGGGCAGGGCTGCGATGGGGCCATCGCGCGGAACGGTAGCGGGGACCGCGCCTATCCTCGACGCGTCCGAGCCTCACGTCAGGAGCCGCCTGTGAGCGATCTCGTCGACCTCCGTTCCGACACGGTGACGCACCCGTCCGAGGAGATGAGGCGAGCGATGGGTGCCGCAGAGGTCGGCGACGACGTCTTGGGAGACGATCCGACGGTCAACCGGCTGCAGGATCTCGCTGCCGAACGGTTCGGACGCGAAGCCGCGCTCTTCACCCCCTCCGGGGTCATGGCCAACGTCATCGGGCTGCGCACGTGGGGGGCCCCGGCGACCGAGGCGATCATCGAGGCGGACGCGCACATGGTGAACTACGAGGATGGGGCTGGCGCGCTCTTCGCAGGGGTCCAGTGGCGGACGATCGCCACCGACGATGGCCTCCTCGCCCCCGACGTCGTGGACACCTCGATCCGTCCGGATGCCTACCACCTCACGCCCACCTCTCTGGTCGCGGTCGAGCAGAGCCACAACCGCAAGGGCGGGACGGTCTACCCGCTCGCCGAGCTCGAGCGGATCGCGGATGTGGTGCAGCAGCACGGCATCCGCCTCTACATGGACGGCGCGCGGGTGTTCAACGCGGCAGCTGCGGCACATGTGGACGTCGCGGTCTACGGCGCGCTCGTCGACGGGCTGATGTTCTCGCTGTCGAAGGGGCTGGGAGCGCCGGTGGGGTCCGTCATCGTGGGGGACGCCGATGACATCGCCGTCGCCAGGAGATGGCGTCGACGTCTCGGTGGCGCGATGCGCCAGGCGGGGGTCGTCGCCGCGGCGGGTATCCACGCGCTCCAGCACAACGTCGACCGACTCGCCGAGGACCACGCCAACGCCCGCGCCATGGCCGAGACGATCGCGGAAGCCGACCCCCGGGCCGTGGATCTCGCGCAGGTGCAGACGAACATGATCTACGTCGGTACCGGGGACGTCGATGCGGAGGATCTGGCCGCGCAGCTCGGCGACGATGGGATCCTGGTGATCGCGTTCGACGCTTCCACGATCCGTCTGGTCACCCATCTGGACGTGGACGAGAAGGGCTGCCGTCGGGCGGCCGAGGCGATCGCCCGCGCGCTCGCGTAGCCCGTACGGATGGCCATAGGGATGTCACCGGGTCGCGGCGAACTCGTTACCGAGACCTCGCCCCCACCGATCCGATCCCTCAGGAGCCGCCCGTGCGCATCCGCGCGTCCGTCCTCGCCGCCATGCTCGTCGTCGCGTTGACCGTGGTGGCCGTACCCGCCTCCGCGCAGGAGCAGGGGCACGCCCGTACCGACCACGTCGTCGAGTCCTTCGACGGCACCCCGATCTGGACGCACCTGTTCCTACCGGCCGGAGCGAGCGACGAGAACCCGGTCCCCCTCGTCCTGCGCACGCACGGCTGGGGCGGCACCGGCGAGACGGCGATCGCCGGGACGCTGGAGACGCTGCTGGACGCCGGGTACGCCGTCGTGACGTGGGACCAGCGCGGGTTCGGGTACTCGGGCGGCGAGGTGCACATCGACAAGCCGGATCTCGAAGGTCGAGACGCCAGCGCGCTGATCAGCTGGGCCGTGGACAACGCGCCCGTCGCGATGGAGGCCCCGGACGACCCGATCGTCGGCTTCACCGGCGGCTCCTACGCGGGCGGCATCCAGATGGCCACCGCGGCCTTCGACCCACGTGTCGATGCGCTCGCGCCCGAGATCACGTGGACCGACCTCCGCTACTCCCTGTACGACGGCGGCGTCATCAACCTCGGCTGGGGCGAGCTCCTGTACGCCGCGGGCGCGGCCACGGCCCAGTCCCAGGGACTCGACCCGAGCAACCCGGCCGGTCCGCAGTCCGGCGGTCTCGCACAGGAGATCCACCAGGCGCTGACCGAGGGGACCGGCACGAACGCGTTCTCCGAGGACTCGCTGGCCTTCTTCGCGGACAGCAGCCTCGCTCACTACGGCCAGGAGCACCCGGTCGCGATCCCGACCCTCGTCATGAACGGCAGCGTCGACACCCTGTTCGACCTCACCGACGGCAACGGGATCTTCCAGCACGTGAAGGCGCAGGGCGCCCCCGCCAAGTACATCGCCTGGTGCGGCGGCCACGTCGCGTGCCCGCCCTCGTACGAACAGGCCGACGATCGCGCCCACCTGGACGAGGCGATCCTGACCTGGTTCGCGCGGTACCTCAAGGGCGAGAACGTGGAGACGGGGGCACCCTTCGAGTACCGCACCAACGAGGGGGTGTGGCGGACCGCCGCCGACTTCACCCCGCCGGACGCCCGGTTCCTGACCGCAGCTGGGGAGGGCTCGCTCATCAGTACCCCCGGCCCGACATCGGTCGACGTCTCCGGTCTGTTCGACGACCTCCAGGGGTCCGGTGGTCTGCCGATCCTGCCGATCACCAGCGCTCAGCCGAACCAGGAGGGTGACCCGCACGCGTTCTCGTTCGAGGTCGCCCACGCGGCGGACGGCTCCCTGGAGCTCGTCGGGATCTCCCGCGCGACCCTCGAGGTGACGGGCACCGGACCCGCTGCCCACCTGTTCCTCAAGCTGATCGATCGGGAGGCCGGTGAGGTGGTCAACCTCCAGGCGACACCCCTGCGCGTGACCGACCTGTCAGGTGACGCGCAGGTCATCGAGCTCGACCTGGCCGGCATCGCCTACACCGTGCCTGAGGGGCACCACCTCGACCTGCAGGTGTCCACCACCAGTGCGATGCACGCGATAGCGCGGACGCCGGCGGAGCTGCAGGTGTCCGCGGAGGTATCCGTGCCGGTCCGTCGACAGGGCAACGGCGGGAACGCCGCCCCAGCCGGTCCGGATCCCGGCGGCCAGGCTCCAGCCGTCCAGCCACGTGCTGACCGCGCAGGTCTCCCGGCGACGGGTGGTGGCGCCGCGGCCGTCCCTGTCCTGGCGATGGGGTTCGCCCTGCTACTCGGCCACCGGCCCCGTCGGCGGTAGGCACTAGGGTCGGCACCCCGATCCGGAAGGATGCCGATGGGAGCTAGCCGCGACGACGGAGAGCAGCCGGCCACGGTGGACGAGATCCGTCTCGGTGCCGGGTTCAGCGACGAGGAGCGTGAGGACGTCGTCTCGCGCCTTCGCAAGCTGGACCGCCGGTTGAAACGGTTCGACGAGGACGCCGTCGATCTCGAGGTCTCCGTCAAGGGCCGCGACACCAACGAGCAGCACGTCGTGCTCGAGGCACGGGTGGCCGGGTACGAGCGGTTCGTCGCGACGTCAACCGAACCGCAGATGCGGGACGCGCTCAACGAGGTCCGCGACGAGATCTGGCGGCAGATCGACGACGCCGTGAACAAGCGGACCTCCAAGGCTCGCCGCGGCTGACGGTCAGGTCGACCGGCCCCAGGCGCCGACACGGTCCTCGCGTGAGGGCTCGTGCAGCTCGCGGCCCATCAGGTCCGTGAAGCGCAGGACGTCCTGACGCAGGCGCTGCAGGTCGTCGCGCACCAACGCCTGGGGCCCGTCGCACAGCGCGAGTTCCGGGCGCGGGTGGACGTCGACGATGAGGCCGTCGGCACCCGCCGCCATGGCGGCGCGGGCCAGCGGGATCACGAGCTCACGCTTCCCGCCGGAGTGCGACGGGTCCACGATCACGGGCAGGTGGGTGAGCGATTGCACGACGGGGACGGCTGACACGTCGAGCGTGTTCCGGGTCGCGTCCTCGAACGTGCGGATCCCACGTTCGCAGAGGACGACCTGGAGGTTGCCGGTGTGTGCGATGTACTCGGCGGCCATGATCCACTCGTCGATCGTCGCGGTCATCCCGCGTTTGAGCAGTACCGGCTTGCGGCTGAGACCGACCTCCTTCAGCAGCTGGAAGTTCTGCATGTTCCGTGCGCCGATCTGCAGCATCGACGCGTGCTCCGCGACGAGCTCGACGTCGCCGGGGGTGACGACCTCGGTGACCACGGGCATGTCGAGCTCGTCGGATACCCGGTCCAGGATCTCCAGACCGCGTTCGCCGAGCCCCTGGAAGGAGTAGGGAGAGGTGCGCGGCTTGAACGCCCCGCCCCGCAGAATCAGCGCCCCGGCCTCCTTGGCCATACGGCCGGCCGCGCGGGTCTGCTCCTCGGTCTCGACCGCGCACGGCCCGGCGATCAGCGTGAACGTGTCACGTCCGATGGGGACGTCCTCGACGTTCACCGTCGACGGACGTGGGTGCGTCTCGATGCTGACGAGCTTGTACGGCTTCGAGACGCGGATCACGTCTTCGACACCGGAGAAGGCGTGGAGGGGCAGCTCCGCGAACTGGGAGAGGTCACCGACCAGTCCGACGATCGTCTGGTGCTTCCCGCGGCTGACGAAGGCCTCCCCGCCCACCCGGGTGACGGCGTCCACGACCTTGTCGACGTCCTCGTCCGTGGCGTTGTGGCGCATCACCACGACCATGCTGGTGTCCTCTCTCACGTCTCGGTTGTCCACCTGCGGCTCCGAACGATGAGAGCCCCGGGGTCCTCCCCGGGGCTCACGGTTCCGTCTGCGGTGTGTTCAGCGCACGCGGTCGCGACCCCGGTCCCGGGGGAAGAACAGGTACCCGTACCAGATGTCTCGGACGCGTCGGTGCTGCATGCGGGGGAGCGTACCCGAGCGGCGAGAACGTGCGCCAACCGCGCGGAGGTCGCGTGGGGGCTCCGTCGCCCGCATCCGACGGCTGCCTACGCTGGCGATCGAACCCGCCGCCCGATCGACCCGGAGGTCCGCTAGCCCCGTGGAGTGCCCATCGTGCAGCAGGGACATCGCGGAGGACGCCCGGTTCTGTCCGTTCTGCGGGCTCCACGTCGAAGCGACGCGACCCGCCCTCGACGACACGGCGATCGAGGGGCATGACCCGGTCAGCGAGGCCGATGTCGGACCCGACGAGGGGTCTGGGACAGGTGATCCGTCGGAGCTGGCGTCCTGCCCGCGATGCGGGGCCCCGAACAGCCCCCAGCGGGTCCTGTGCGGTCGCTGCGGCGCGGACCTCGAGACGGGCTCGGTCGGGGTGCCCGCACGCCGTGCCCCCTCGCCGTCGGGCACCGAGGTGGTCCGGGACGTGCGACGCTCCTCGCGTCGGACGTGGCTCGTGGTGGTGATCCTCGGAGCGCTGATCGGTTCGGCGGCGGGCCTCGTGGTGTGGCTGCGGACCGACGGCACGCCCGGCGGCGCCGAGGAGGTGCCCACGTTCGACCCGGCCGCGTACCCGGACGACACCGAGGACCTGCAGGTTGTCCAGGTGTCGGCTTCCTCCCAACTGTCGCCGGAGGGATCGATCAGTTACGAGCCCGGTCTGGCGATCGACGGGGATCCGACGACCGCCTGGAACGAGGGGTCCGAAGGCAGCGGCGAGGGCGAGTCCCTCCAGCTGCAGCTCGCGCAGGACTCGTGGGTCACCGCGCTCGTCCTCCGCAACGGGTACCAGCAGGACGAGCAGACCTACTTCGACAACGCGCGGGCGTCGCGGCTGCTCGTCCGGTTCGGTGACGGCAGCGCGTTCGTGGTCGAGGTGCAGGACCGCAGCGGGGCGCAGGTCGTGCGTCTGCCGGACCCGGTGCACACGTCCACGGTCACGGTGGAGGTGCTCGACGCCATCCCGGGCGAGCACTACCAGGACCTCGCGATCAGCGAGGTGTCGATCCACGGCTGGCCCGCCCAGGGTTGACGTCGGGGCGTCCGCCGGCGAGGGCCGCCGTCTCGGGGGCGGCTAGCGCATCGGGCGGTTCGCCTGAGCGCAGCTCCGACCACAGCATCCCCGCCAGGATCAACGCCGCCCCGGCCGCCTCGCGGCCGCCGAAGGTCTCGGCCTGCAGTCCGACGACGCCGACGGCCAGCAGCAGCGGGACGCCCAACCACGACGTCAACCACGCGAAGACCGGTTCCATCGTGAAGATGACCGCTGTCCGGGCCGGCGAGAGGACCCGCTGGGCGGCGGTCTGGATGAAGAACGCCGCAGCGCTGGCGAACACGGCGGTGAAGACGATCGCGCCCCACACGTAGGGGCTGCGTGGCAGCCAGGCAGAGGACCCCGCCGTGACCGCATCCTGGACGAGCCCGCCAGCGGCGTGCAGCAGGGCGGCCGTGCCGAGCTGGACCACGGCCAGGGCGCGCACGGGGTGGCGGCCCGACCACGCGCCGAGGCCGATGAGGTGGAGGGCGAACGCGGCCGCGCACGCGAGCACCAGGAGGTCCCCGGCGGACGGCACCAGGGTGCCCTCGAGCGTGAGGAGGCCGAGCCCGACCGTCGCCAGCGCCGCGCCGAGCGTCGCCGCCCGGCCCGGGGCGCGCCGCAGGAGCAACGCCTGGAACAGCGGGGTCAGGACCACCACCATGCCGGTGATGAACCCCGCCTTCGGGGCGGTGGTGAGCGTGAGGCCGAAGGTCTGGAAGGCGTACCCCGCCCACAGGGCGGCGCCGAGGATCGCCCCGCGGATCCAGCCGATCCGGTCGAGCGTGCGGAGCTGGCCGACCGTGAGGGCCCCGAGCGCGACCGTGGCGAGCGCGAAGCGCAACCCGTTGAACGGGAAGACCGGGAGCCGGTCCACGGCTTCCTGGACCACGACGAAGGTGGACCCCCAGACGAACGTGACCGCGACGAGGGCCAGGGTCCACCGGCGCTCGAGGGAACGCCCCGAGGTCACTTCCAGACGTAGATCGTGGCGGTGTCGCCGGCCCGCACGGTCGTCCCAGGCTCTGGCTCCTGCTTCGCGACCGTGTCCGACGGCCCGACGAACCCGAACAGCCGGCCCTGCTCGCGGACGACCACCTCGAGGCCCTTGCTCTGGAGGATCTGCAGGGCCTCCTCGCGCGACCGTCCCTCGACGTCCGGCATGGGGAACGGCGGCGGGCCCTCGGACACCGTGAGCTGGACGGTGTCCCCGCGGTACAGGATCTCGCCGGGCGCCGGCGTCTGGCCCATCACGACGCCCGCCGCGACGTCCTCGCTGAACTCGCGGGCCACGACCTCGGGGTTCAACCCCAGGGCGGACAGGTCCTCGATCGCGGCCGCCTCGGCGGCGCCGACGACCTGCGGGACCTCGATCGGTGCGGGTCCCGCGCTCACCACGAGCGCAACGCTGGTGCCCTGTTTGATCTCGGTGCCCGCGGGTGGGTCGGTCCGGATCACGTTGCCGGCTGCGATCTCCTCGTGGTGCTCCTCCGCCCGGGTCACCTCGAGCTCGTGGGACTCGAGCGTGGCTGCAGCTTCGTCAGCCGGCTGGCCGGTCACCTCGGGGACGCCGCCGTCGACCGACCGTGGACCGGCCGAGAGCTTGATCGTGACGGTGCTGCCGACGCGGGCCTGGCCGTCGCCGGATGGGTCCTGGGACACGACGTGGCCGGCCGGGACCTCCAGGCTGAACGCCTGCTCGTCCGCGGTCCGCGGCTCGAAGCCCTGCTCACGGAGCATCTCGACGGCCTGCGCTTCGGGCCGGCCGAGGACGTCCGGGACATCGGTGACCGGGGCGATCAGCTCGCTCCAGGCCAGGTAGAGCCCGCCCGCCACGGCCGCGAGGATCAGCAGGGGCAGCAGCACGCGGCGACCCCACCGCACCCGCTTGCGACGTGGGACGCGGTCCGACCGCCGCTCGTTGGAGTCCAGCTGGGGGACGACCGTGTCGACGTTCGCGTTGGGGATGATCTCGGTGTCACGCCGCCCGTCGAGGATCGGCACCGCACCCGGGGGTGCAGCCGTCCGGATCGCCGATGCGAACCCGGCGGCATCGGTGAACCGGTGGTCCGGGTCCGGTTCGGTGGCGCGGGCGACGACGTCGTCCAGGTCCTCGGGGACGTCGGGGGCGTCGGACGGGAGGGGGACCTGCTCGGCGGTGTGGCGCATCGCGGTCCCGAGCGCCGTGTCGGACGAGAACGGTGGCTCACCCACGAGGCACTCGTACGCCACGATCCCGAGCGCGTAGACGTCCGCCCTGGCGTCCAGCCGTTCCTCACGGACGGCCTCGGGAGCCAGGTAGTGGGGAGACCCCACGATCGCCCCCGGCCCGAACGTCTGGGTGCTGGCGGCCGCCGCCCGTGCCAGCCCGAAGTCGGTGACCTTCACGGCCCCTTCGGCGGACAGCAGGATGTTCTCGGGCTTCACGTCCCGGTGGACCAGCCCGCGGGCGTGGGCCGCGGCGATCCCGTCCGCCGCTGGTGCCAGGACGGCGGACACCTCATCCGGGTCTAGGGCGCCGCGGTCCCGGAGGACATCACGCAGGCTCGGCCCATCGACCAGCTCCATGACGAGGTAGGCCTCGACGCGGTCCCCATCGACGTCCTGCCCCCAGTCGAAGACCGACACGACATGGGGGTGCGACAGCGCGGCGGCGGCGCGGGCCTCGCGCAGGAAACGGTCGAGGAACACCTCGTCGGACGCGAGATGCTCGTGCAGGACCTTGACCGCGACCTCGCGTTCCAGGACCTCGTCGACCGCGCGGTAGACGGTCGCCATCCCGCCCCGCGCGATCTCGCGCAGGACGCGGTACCGACCCCCGAGTCGGGTCGCGATCGTGGAAGCGGGCGTGTCGGTCACGACGCGCTCGCGTGGATGGGTGCGAACACGGCCGGCATGGTAGAGCAGGTGGCCCGCTGAGCCTCCGAACCCCCGTAGGCTGCGGGCCCGCGCAGCGTGGAGGACGCAACGTGGCGAACGGGTCGTTGGGCGCCGAACTCCGGCAGACGGGCTTCGTCGACCAGGGGGTCAGCCGCCGGGGTGGTCGCCAGTGGACCCTCGAGTGGAACCGCTACCTGACGTTCGACGTGCACGAGTTCCAGGACACGCTGGTCTTCACGTGGTCGTTCGCGCTGGGGGAGTTCTTCCTGGACCGCGGGATGCAGATCGGGGCGGGAGAGACGAGCTTCCAGGAGCTGTACCCGCAGTCCGACGTGAAGCTGCGGCACGACGCCGACGCGGTCCGGACGGAGATCACCCGGACGCTGCAGACCCTGCGCTTGGACCTGGGGGATCTCGACCTGTGAGGCGACGGACACGCGACGAGCTGCTCGACCACGGCCGCACCGTCCAGCGGGTCCGCGTGCTGGCGGTGGCGGTCGGCGGGTTCGCGTCGGTGGGGCTCCTCGTGTCATGGCTGGTGGCGGGCGGCCCGCCCCTGGACGCGTTCCTGCTGTGGGCGGGACTCGCCGTGCTCGTCATCGTGCTCGGAGCCATCGCCGTCGTGACCGCCGCTGCGCTCCGGGGGATGCTGCGTGCCGGTGACCGGGGTGAGCGCCTCGCGGACCGGGACGTCGGGCTGGTGCCTCCGCAGCTGCGATCGCGTGACGGACGGCGCGAGCGGTGACGATCCCGAGCGTCTCTGCGGCCGGGGCCCGGCGGCTCGCCCGGCTCGACGATGCACGGCTGCAGGTGATGTGCGACACCACGCCCGAGGACCTGGAGGCGCACCTGCTCTCGGTGACGGGTGCCAGCGCGGACATCTGCCGGCTCCGCGACGACCGGGCGGGTGAGGACGACCTCCGTGCCGCGGCCGACGTGTTCCGGCGGGTCTGCGATCGGGCCGCGACCCTCTTCCTCCTGGACCGCCTCCCGGGGTTGGCGTTGCAGGTGGGGGCGGACGGGGTCCTGGTCGGCGCGCCGGATGTGCGCCCCGATCACGCTCGACGTGCGGTCGGTCCGGACCTGCTGGTCGGCGCGATCGTGGGGGACGCCGCGGGGATCGATGCCTCAGCCGACCAGGACATCGACCTGCTCGTGCTCGATCCCTGCGATACCGACCTGGTCCGGTACGCGGCCCAGCACGCCACGCACCCGTGGTTCGCGTCGGTAGCCGGTGTGGAGGAGGCCGCACGGATGCTGCAGGTCGGCGCGGCCCGCCTGAGCGCGCCCTCGCGGATGGACGACCCGGGCGCGCACTGCTGGGCGCTGCGTCGCGCGCTCAGCGCGCACGGCGACCGGTGAGCCGCACGCGACCTCACAGGAACGACGCGCCGCGCGTCGTACGGGTGTGAGCCTGCCCCCGTTCCAGACGTTCCTCGAGTCCCACGCGCCCGAGGTCCACCGGATGGCGCTGGCGATGGTCGGCCACGCTGACGCGGACGATGTCTTCCAGGAGACCTTCCTGTCGGCGTTACGGGCGTACGGGGACCTCCCGGCCGACAGCGACCTGGGAGCGTGGGTCGCCACGATCGCCGTGCGCAAGGCGATCGATGTCCACCGCCGGCGCGCCCGCCACGCGGTCCCGGTCGCGGACCCGCCGGCCACGAGCGCCGACGCGGCGGAAACGGCAGATGACGCCCTGTGGGACGAGGTCCGACGGTTGCCCCCGAAACAGCGCGTCGCGGTGGCCGGACGGTTCGGCGCCGACCTGTCGTACGACCGTCTGGGGGAGCTGCTGGGGTGCTCCCCGGATGCGGCACGTCGCAACGTCCACGAGGGCATCACGACGCTGCGCACCCGCGTGGCGCACACGACGGAGGGTGTCCGATGAACGATGTCGAGGACCGCCTGCGGCGGAGCCGCCCCGACCCCGAGGGCACCGCGGCGCTGATCGACCGGGTGATCCGCGAGGCGGTGGACGGCGACCTCGCCGATGCGAGGTACGCCGTCCTGGAGACACCGATCCGGTCGGTGTTGGCGGTCGCCACCGTCGACGGCCTGGCGGTCCTGCATTACCTGGGCGAGGGCGGGGTCGACGAGGCGCTGGAGGACGTCGTCGACCGGTTGTCCCCCCGGCTGGTCGAGGATCCCGACGGGCTGCGGTCCGTGGGCGAGCAGCTGGATGCGTACTTCGCGGGCGATCGCCGGACCTTCGAGCTCGAGATCGACCTGCGGTTGGTCCGCGGGGAGTTCGCGCGCCAGGTGCTGCAGGTCGCTCGGCGCATCCCGTACGGCGAGGTCGCTACGTACGGCGAGGTCGCCGCGGCCGCCGGCAACCCCAAGGCGTCCCGCGCAGCGGGCAACGCGCTGGGGTCGAACCCGGTCCCGATCGTGGTGCCCTGCCATCGGGTCGTGCGTACGGGCGGAGGGCTCGGTGGCTACACCGGTGGGTTGGACGTCAAGCGGCACCTGCTCGCGCTCGAGGGCGCCGCCTGACGCACGGTCAGGAGTGGTCGGGTCCCTGTCCGCCGTGCTCCTCGACGAACCCCCGCACGGTCTCCACGTCGACCGCAGCGCAGGGACGGCGCGTGCCCCAGGCGTTCAGGGTGAGCGCGGCGCCCATGTGCCCCTCGAACGCGGTGACCGTCAGCTCGCCCTGCAGCGGTCCGGTGGCGAGCTCCTCGAGCTGCTGGATGTCCTCGTCGGGCAGCCGGTCCGGGTCGTAGGCGGCGACCACCTGGCCGACCTCGAGCGCGAGCACGATGTGCGGCTCGCTCAGCGGCTCGTCGCGCGGGAGGACCCCGGTCCGGGGCGCGCCGGCAGCGTGGAAGCCGGACGTCCCCGGCGTCGACGAGTACGGCACGGGTGGTTCGCGCTCACCGAGGAGGTGGCCGCCACCCTGGAGCTCCGGGTGCTCGACCGGCCCGCACGACGCGCCCCCGCCCTCGGCGGTGAACCCGCATCCGGACAGCAGGACCGCGGCCGCGAGCATCGCGGCGGGGCGCACGTCAGATCTTCTCCAGCGACGACCGCAGGAGGTCCGTGGGCGTGGGTCCCTCGAAGTAGTCGGCCAGCGTCCCCTCCCCGTCGATGAAGAAGGTCCAGGGTTCGGACGGCAGGCTCAGGGTCTCGGTCACCAGCGGGACCGGGGTGTTGCCGGCATCGGAGAACACCTCGACGTGGATCCACGCGACCTCGTCGCGCCCAGCCTCCTCCTTGAGCCCCTCGACGATGTCGACGACCGGGCCGCAGATCGCCGTCTGGCAGTAGGCCGGCGTGGCCACGGTGAGGACGGTCGGTCGCCCCTCGGACAGGGCCCGCTCCAAGGTGACGTCGTGCATCGTGCAGTCCGGGTCCCGGGTGCAGAGCTCCTCGAGCCCCATGGGATCCTCGGTGGTGGGGGTCTGTGCCGACGGGAAGTCCTCGCCGACGTCCGGCACCGCGAGCTGGTCGGCGGGGAAGATCGTGATCGCGCCGATCGCGGCGTGGTCGGGCGCCTCGACGGCGAGCCAGTAGCGCCCGGGCTCGTCGATGTCGGTCGTGATGACGTACACGCCCCGCTCGCCGAGTCCCTCCTGGTGGAACGTCGCCTCGAGCGGTCCCTGGGCGACCTCGAGCCCGACATCGCTGACCAGGTGCGCGGTCACGTCCAGGTCGAGCACCAGGTCCGAGGGGGAGGTCCCGAGCGAGAAGACGACCCGACGGTCAGGACCGGTGAGGAACACGCCGGCCGGCAGGATCACGCTGAGGTCGAGCGGACCCTGCATCCCGAGCTGCTGCTGGATCTCCTCGCGAGGGTCCTGCGGTTGCGTGGACGGATCGGCCGTGCCGCCCGCCTGGGTGCCGTCGTCCCCGGCGCCGGACTGGCCGTTCCCGCCGCAGGCCACCAGGAGACCGGTCGCACCGAGCGCCCCGAGACCTCGGAGAAGCTGGCGCCGGCTCAGTCGGACGGTGGTGGCCATGACCGTGTGGCTCCGGGGATCGCGGGTGGGGGGATCGCGGGTTCGAACGACGGCCGCGTGCGGGCCGCGGGGCGCCGAGGCTACCGCTGGTGCCCGACCTCGACCGTCGCCGTACCCTCGCACCGTGCGTCGCCCTCTCGTGCTCGGTCTGGTCGCGGTCGTCCTCGTCGCGGGGGCCGTGGGTGCGTTCGCGTGGCAGCAGCGGGGTACGTCGGGGGACCCCGTACGGATCGGGGCTGGTCCCGAGGGGGAGAGCCGGCTCGTCGCCCACGTCCTCGCGGAACTGCTCGAAGACGATGGCATCGATGCCGAGGTCGACGACCGGTTCCGGAGCACGGCCGATGCGCGACAGGGCCTCGAGCTCGGGACGGTCGACGTGGTCCCGTCCTACACGGGGGCGGTGTGGCTCGAGGAGTACGGGCTGCCGAACCCGCCCCGTGACGTGGACGCCTCCTACGATCGGGTGGCGGAGCTGGACGCGGACGACGGGCTGGTGTGGTTGCCGCCCACCCGGGTGAACGCCACGTTCGCGTTCGTGGTGAACGGGCCTCCTGGGCGGTGGGCGCACCTGGAGCGGGTCTTCGACCTCAGCGTCCTGAACACCGAGCCCGACGAGAAGCTGTGCGTGGACCAGAGCTTCGCGGAACGGACCGACGGCCTGCAGTCGCTCGTGCCGCGGGTGATCCCGCTGGATCGACAGGTCCTCAGCGAACAGATCCTCGAGGCGACCCCGGACCAGGCCGTCACCGCCGTGGTCCGCGGGGACTGCCTGGCGGGCCTGACGTCGGCCACCCACGGAGGAGCGTGGTCGTCCGGGCTGAAGACGCTCCGCGACGAACGACAGGGGTTCCCGGCGTTCGTGCTGGCCCCGGTCGTCCGCGAGGAGCTGGTCGAGCAGCGCCCCGAGGCGGTCGCGGCTCTCCGCAGGTTCGACGACCGGGTCGGGACGGCGTGGCTCGCTCGCTGGAACGCCCGGGTGACCCAGGTCGGCGATCCCGCCGAGGTCGCCGAGGAGGCGGTTGAGGAGCTCCTCCCGCCGGAGGAACCTGCGGCGGGCTGAGCCTGCCGACGTGGTGTTGACCGGCCCGTGGCGCTGACGTACGTTCGTCGGTGTGTCCGAACGTACGTTCGGTGCGGGCGTCGAGGGATGCGGAGCCGAGGTGGCCGGGGTGAGCGACGGGTGACGAAGCGCTACCGCGAGGTGCTCGAGGCGGTGCGCTGCGAGGGCGGGGTGCCGACGGTGTTCCGGTGGCGAGGACGGACCTACCGGATCCACCAGGTCCTCGGTCACTGGCGCGAGGACCCGGGCTGGTGGCGGCGGTCCGATGGGCGGGCGATCCGCATCGAGCAGGCCGACCTCTGGCGGGTGGAGGCCGCGGGCGACTCCGGCAGGCGCACGACCGGCGTGTACGAGGTCGTCCGGCGTGGGGAGGACTGGCACCTCGACCGGGTCTGGGACTGACCCGCCTAGGCTCGGATCGCATGAGCGACGCCCCGATCCGCACCGAGTCCCTCACCGAGCGGTACGGCGACGTGGTGGGCATCTCCGAGGTCGACCTCGAGGTCCGGCCGGGCGAGGTGTTCGGGTTCCTCGGCCCGAACGGCGCCGGGAAGACGGCCACGATCCGGTTGCTGCTGGCGCTGCTCGGTGTCGCGGTCTGGGCGTCCGAGCGCCGCGACATCGGGACCTGATCGTGCCGGCGGTCACGGTGGACGGCGTCACCGTGGGCCACGACGGGGCGAGGCGGCTCGACGACGTGCACCTCGCGATCGAGGACGGTGAGCTGCTCGTCGTGATCGGTCCCTCGGGGAGCGGCAAGACGACGTTGCTGCGGGTCCTCGCCGGTCTCGAGCCGGTGGACGCGGGCCGGGTCCTGATCGACGACCACGACGTGACCGAGGTGCCGGCGGCGCAGCGCGACGTCGCGATGGTGTTCCAGGAGGGCAGTCTCCAGCGCCAGCTGACGGCCCGGGACAACATCGCCTTCCCGTTGCGCCTGCTGCGGTCGCCGGGTCCAGAGGTCACCGAGCGGGTCGAGGCGTCGGCGCGGGTGATGGGTCTGTCGCATCTGCTGGACCGTCTGCCCCGACAGCTGTCCGCCGGATCGCGCCAGGCGGTCGAGACCACCCGGGAGCTGGGGCGTGCCGTTGGTCTCTTCCTGCTGGACGAGCCGCTCGCGAACGTCGACAGCCACGAGCGGCAGCGGCTGCGACGGGAGCTCGCGATGGTCCAGCGCGCGGCCGGGGTGACCATGGTGTACGCGACCAACGACCAGACCGAGGCGATGGCGCTCGGGGATCGGGTGGCGGTGCTCGTCGCTGGCCAGGTGGTGCAGGTGGGACCGCCGCTCGAGCTGTACGAACGCCCGGCGACGATCGAGGTGGCGACACTGCTGGGATCGCCGCCGACGAACCTCCTGTCCGCGGCGGACGTCACCGTGTCGGGTCGGGTGCCGGACGGTCGGGTGCTCGTCGGGGTGCGACCGGCGGACCTGGATCCCGAACCCCGCCGACAGGGTCTGCACGTCCGGGTGTCGGTGATGCAGGTCACCTCGACCGGTCCGGAGTTGCACGTGCGTGGACGGGTCGCCGGGACCACGGTGACCGCGGTCCTGCGGACCCCGCTCGCGGTTCCCGAGCCCACGGTCGGCGAGGAGCTGGACCTGTACGCCGACCCGGATCGGTTGCGGTTCTTCGACTACCGGACGGGCGTGGCCGTCGGGTGAGAACTCTCGGTTGACGGGACCGAGCACCCACGACATCATCGAACGTACGTTCGCAAACGTTCGAGGCGTTCGAGACGTTCGAGGTGGCTCGCGATGACGGTCCCGTTCGCGCACCTGTCGGTGCGGACCAGCTACTCCCTACGGGATGGCACGATCCGACCTCGGGAGCTGGCGGTGGCTGCGGCAGAGGCTGGCATGAGCCACGTCGCCGTGACCGACCGCGACGGGCTGTACGGGGCGGTGCGGGTGGCCCAGGCCTGCGCAGCCACCGGCGTCACTCCGGTGTTCGGCGCCGACCTGGCGCTGGAACCTGACCCCGACCGGCCCGGCTGGGGGAGCTCCCGAGGTGGGCGGGTCCGACGCGAGTGGGAGTCCCGGCCGGCGGTGGGGCCGGCGTGGCTCGAGGGCGACGCTCCGCGGATCACCTTCCTGGCCCGGACCCAGCGGGGGTACGGCGGGCTGTGCCGGACGGTGTCGGCCGCTCACCGGGATCAACGGTCCGATCCGCACCTGACCTGGGAGGACGCGACCGTCCACCCCGAGGGGCGCTACGTCCTGCTGGGGGTGGACTCGCCGGTGGGGCGGTTGCTGGCGGACGGAGCGACCCAGGCAGCGGAGGCCGAGGTGGTCCGCTGGGTCGGAGCGTGCGGTGCGGACCAGGTGCTGCTCGCGGTCCGTGATCACCGGTCCGGGCTCGCCGAGGACCTGGCCGCGTCCCGGACCGTGGCGCTGGCAGACCGGCTCGGGCTCACCGCGGTGGCCGTGAACGACGTGCGCTACCTCCGTGAGCGGGACGCCTACCTCGCGGACGTCATGGCCTGCGTGCGGGCCCAGGTGCCGGTGGCCGGCCACCACCTCGACCGGTCCACCGCCGAGGGTTGGCTCAAGACCGCCGATGACCTGCTGACGATCCCGCGGTTCCGGGACCGCCCAGACCTGCTGCGCAACGCCCAGCGGGTCGCGGGGTCCTGCGAGGTCGACCTAGGGCTGCACGCGGGGCCCCACGCTCCGCGCCTGACCGGCCTCGATGACGTCGAGGCACGCCGCGAGCTCCACGCCCGCTGCCGGACTGGTGTCCGGGAGCGCTACGACCGACCCGGGCCGGAGGTGTCGGACCGGCTGGTGGCCGAGCTCGCGATGGTCGACCAGCTGGGGCTCCACGACTACTTCCTGGCGGTCGCCGAGATCGTGCGGGACATCCGCGATGCCGGGATCCTCACGGCCTGCCGGGGGTCCGCTGCCGGCAGCCTGATCTGCTACGCGCTGCGCATCTCCGACGTCGATCCTGTGGCGCACGGGTTGCTGTTCGAACGGTTCATGAACCCCTACCGGGACGAGCTGCCCGACATCGACATCGACGTGGAATCGGCCCGCCGCGAGGACGTCTACCGGATGGTGATGGGTCGCTACGGCGACGAGCGCACCGCGTGCGTCGCGATGGTCGAGACCTTCCAGGCGCGGATGGCGGTGCGCGAGACCGGCAAGGTCCTGGGGCTGCCCCCCGAGGAGATCAACCTGATCGCCAAGGCGTTCCGGCAGGTCCGCGCTCGCGACATCCGGGCGGCGATGCGCGAGCTGCCAGAGCTCGCCGGGACGCGACTGGACGCCGGCCAGCTCGAGATGCTGTTCCAGGTGGTCGAGCGCATCGACGGGTTCCCCCGCCACCTGGCGCTGCACCCGTGCGGGATCGTGCTGGGGGATGGGGAGCTGCTGGACCGCGCCCCGGTCGAGCGCTCCGCCAACGGGTTCTCGATGGTGCAGTTCGACAAGGACGACGTCGCCGCACTGGGGTTGTTGAAGCTCGACGTGCTGGCGGTGCGGCTGCTGTCCGCGATGCGTCACGCGTTGGACCTCACCCAGGAGACCCGTGGTCGCGAGCTCACCGTCGAGGACATCGGCGACGACGACCCGGGCACCTACGAGCTGCTGCGGTCCACACGGTCGGTGGGCGTGTTCCAGGTCGAATCGCCGGGGCAGCGCGAGCTGCTGGGGCGGCTGCAGCCCGACACGTTCGGGGACCTCATCACCGAGATCTCGCTGTTCCGGCCGGGACCGGTGAAGGCGGACATGGTCGGCCCGTTCGTGGCCCGCCGCACCGGGGAGGAGCAGGGCGAGATCCTGCACCCGTTGCTGGAGCCGGTCCTGGGCGAGACCTTCGGCGTGGTGGTCTACCACGAGCAGGTCATGGAGGTGGTCGCCGCGCTGACCGGGTGCGACCTGGCCTACGCCGACCTGGTCCGCCGCGAGCTCGCCGACGAGGGGAAGCTGGCCGCCCGGCGGGTGTGGGCGCTGAACCGGGCGCGCGAGCGTGGGTTCGACCGGGCGACCGCCGAGGCCATCTGGAAGCAGGTCGCGTCGTTCGCGTCGTTCGGCTTCTGCAAGGCCCACGCGGCGGCGTTCGCGGTGCCCACCTACCGGTCGGCGTGGATGAAGGTGCACCTGCTACCCGAGCTCGTCGCCGGACTGCTGACCCACGACCCCGGGATGTACCCGCGACGGCTGATCCTGGACGAGGCTCGCCAGTTCGGCATCGCGGTGCTCGGCCCGGACGTGAACGTCTCGCGGTCGGAGTACACGGTCGAGCGCGTCCCCGCCCCGGTCGCGCTGGCGTCGCTCGGTGTCCGCCCTCGTGGGGACCCACCCCCCGGCTGGACCTGTGAACCGTCAGCGCCACATGTGGCGCTCCCGGTTCACAGGCAGGGGCAGCACGGGCTATCCAGCCCCCCTTGTGAACCGTCAGCGCCACATGTGGCGTTCGGGGTTCACGAGCGGGTGGTCCCGCCGTCGGGGTGGGACCTCGGGGCGGACGAGGTCGGGGCGGAGGGGGTCGCGATGCGGTGGGCGGTGCGGGTCGGCCTGCAGGACGTCAAGGCCATGAGCGAGGTCGAGCGGGAGCGGCTCCTGACGGGGCGTGCCTACACCTCGTTGGAGGACCTGCGGGTGCGGGGCGGGCTGTCGCGCCTCACCGCCGAGAACCTCTGCAAGGCCGGGGCGTTGGACGCGCTGTCCCCGCACGGCCCCGACCGACGGCGCACGATGCTGGCGGTCGAGGAGCTGTGGGCCGGGACGCGGCGGACCCTGCGGGCGGGTGGCCAGGGGTCCCGGGCGGGCGGTGGGGGCGACGTCGAGGTCCACCAGACCAGCCTCGATCTGCACGCCGACCACGAGCCGCAGCTGCCGCCCCCCACCGATGCCGAGGCGGTCCGCGACGAGCTCGAGGTGCTGGAGCTGGACTGGTCCAGGCACGTGGTGGCGTTCTACGAGCCGTTGTTCGAGGTGCTCGGCGTCACCCGCGCGTACCAGCTCCTCGGACGTCACGACGGGGAGGTCGTGCGCGTCGCTGGGGTGCGGGTCGCCCTCCAGTCGCCGCCGGTCCGGTCTGGGCAGCGGGTGCTGTTCCTCTCGCTGGACGACCGCACCGGGACCACCCAGTGCAACTTCTTCGAGTCGGTCCTGGGTACCGAGGCCTGGACGGTGCTGAACAGCTGGTTGGTCGTCGTCGAGGGGCGGTTGCGCCGCAGCGGCCCGCGGGGCGCGTCGATCCTCGCCGAGCGGGCCTGGGACCTGAGCGAGCTGTGGCGAGCCTGGGGAAGGGGGCAGCTCGATGCCGCTCTGGCCCGGCGCGGCCCACCGGCGCCCCACCGCCGTGCGGAGCGACGTCCCGCGGGGCTCTCGGCTGCGATGTTCGCCTCGGGCAGCCGCTGACCGCCCCTACGTTCGCAGGTGCCCGAACGAGGAAGCACCCCGTGGATGGTCTCTGGCTCCCGATCGGACAGCTCCTGGTGTGGCCCCTGGCCGGCTCGGTCGTCGCCGCGATCCGTGGCATCGACCGAGCCGACCCCGGTGTGCCGTTCGCCTGGTCCGCGTTCGCCGGCTTCCTCGTGGCCGGCCTGCTGTTCGTCGTCGCCTACTCCGCCGACCCCACCACCTCGACCGAGGGGATGAGGGCGCTCGGGGTGGGGCTCCTGGGGATCGCCAGCGGGACCGGGGCGCTGCTGTCCGGACTCGCGGCTCTCGGGCTGCGTTGGTGGTCCCGCCGCCGCCCCCCGCGATCGTGAAGAGATACACCCCCCAGGACGCCGCAGCTCTTCACGATCCCGGCTTCGTGGCCTTCAGCGAGTAGATCAGGGGCAGGTTGGGCTGGCCCTCGGGGAGCCGGTAGGTGCCGTCGTCGGACCGCTCGAGCGACGGCCAGCGGGGGAACAGCGTGAAGTCGTGCTCGTGCAAGAACCCGATCCGCAACCCGCGCGACACGAGTGCGGTCACGACCTCGCCCAGCCCGTGGTTCCACTCGTAGGTGACGTCGTGCTCCGCGGGCGCGTCCTCGTCCGCGTAGGTACCCGACTCCTCCCAGCGCATCGGCTCGGGACCGTGGAACTAGTCGTTCGCCGAGGACGTCCGGCGCGGCGTACACGTCGGCGGTCTCGAACCGGGCCTCGATCCCCAGCTCGTCCGCCAGCTCGCGGGCGGCGTCGATCGCGGGCTGCGAGAAGTCCAGCCCGGTCACCCGTGGGTCCGTCGTCCATCACGTCCCCTCCACGGCGGGTCCGAGCACGTCGTGGTCCGACATCGCCTGGGTCCCGCTGAACCGCAGCGCGACCGGGCCTGCGGGACCGTGCTCGATCGCGAGGCCGATCGGCGAGCCCTCCCACGCGACCGTGAGTCGGCCATCGTCGCGCTCCACGTCCGCGCCGAGCAGGGTCCAGAGCTCCGTGGCCTCGTCCAGGTCCGGGTGCTGCAGCCGCGCCCCGACGAACCCCGCGCCGTCCGCGGCCGGTTCCTCGGGCGTGTGGCCCCCCTGTCGTGCCCACTCGTCGTCGGAGTGCGAGGCCCACGCGACCTGGACCACGAGCCCGCCGACCTGGCTCGGGCGCAGGAAGGACTCGCGCCAGTGGTCGCTGTCGGTGTCGATGTCGATCACGTCGAGCCCCCCATGGCGCATCGTCGCGATCGCCTCGTGGATGTCCGGGACCTTCAGCGTCATGTGGTGGATCCGCACGCCGAAGCGGTCGAGGAACCGACGGAGGAAGTTGTCGGCCCCGGGGTCGTCGGGGGAGGGGCCGATCACCTCGAGCTTGCCGCCGTTGCAGAAACGGTACTGGCGCCCCTTGAAGGTCCCGTTGTCCCAGGTCGTCAGCAGGCCGCCGCCCAGATCGTCGTGCCAGCGGGGGGTGGTGTCGTCCGGCTCGGGGACGGCGATGGCGACGTGGTCGGGGCGGGCGTCGAGGGGCACGGGCGGCGCTCCGTGGGGTCGGGAGGGGTTCGGGCCGGAACAGCCTAGTGCGCGCTAGCATGACCACGAACACGCGTTCGACAGCGGTCCACGGGGCCGCCAGCTGCCGCAGGTGTGAGGACCCGTGCCTGAGCCGATCGATGAGCCGATCGATGAGCCGGTCGACGAACCGATCCTCCACGTCGACATGGACGCCTTCTACGCCTCGGTGGAGCAGCGCGACGATCCGTCGCTGCAGGGGCGCCCCGTGGTGGTCGGGGGCCAGGGGGGTCGGGGCGTGGTCGCCGCGGCGTCCTACGAGGCTCGCCGCTTCGGTATCCACTCGGCGATGCCGATGGTTCGCGCCCGCCGGCTGTGCGCCGATCTGGTCGTCGTGCCCCCGGACTTCGACCGGTACACCGAGGCCTCCCGCACCGTCCGGGAGGTGTTCATCGACTACACCCCGCTCGTCGAGCCGCTGTCGCTGGACGAGGCGTTCCTCGACGTGAGCGGCTCGGTCCGGCTGTTCGGCCCGGCGCCCGAGATCGGTCGCCGGATCCGTGCTGACGTCCGCGAACGGACCGGGCTGCCCTGCTCGGTCGGCGTCGCGCCCAACAAGTACCTCGCGAAGCTGTGCTCCGGGAAGGCCAAGCCCGACGGCCTGCTGCACCTCAGGCGCGACGAGGTCGAGGGGTTCCTGCGTCCCCTGCCGGTGTCGGACCTGTGGGGCGCGGGCCCGAAGACCGTCGAGCGGCTGCACCGGTACGGGTTCCGGACCGTCGGGCAGATCGCCGACAGCGACGCGCGGACCCTCGAGCGCGTCGTGGGGGAGGCCACCGGCCAGCAGCTGCACCGGCTCGCTCGGGGGGAGGACAGCCGCCGCGTCGTCCCGCACGAACCGGCCAAGAGCCTGTCCGCCGAGGAGACCTACGACCGGGACCTCGACGACCCCGACGAGATGCACCGGGAGCTGCTGCGACTTGCCGAGAAGGTGGGCCGTCGCCTGCGGTCGGCGGAGCTCGCCGGGCGGACCGTGACCCTCAAGGTGCGCTTCGACTCGTTCCGGACGATCACCCGCTCGACCACCCTCGAGCTGCCGACCGACCGGACGCACGACCTCGTCGAGGTCTCCGGCCAGCTACTGCGCGAGCTCCGGCTCGAACGGGCCAGGATCCGGCTGCTCGGGATCGGCGTGTCGAACCTCACCGAGGGGTCGGCCGCCCGGCAGCTCGCGCTCGACACGGACCGACGTTGGGAGGACGCCGAACGCACCGCCGACCGGCTCGAGGAACGGTTCGGCGACCGGGTGGTGACCTACGGCGCGCTGCTCGACGACACGCCCCGTGCAGGCAACGACGCCCCGAACCGCGACGACGTCCACGGCGGCTGATGCGCATCTGGGCGCATCTCGTACAACCGGCTGTACTTCCTCCACCCAGATGCGCGCCAGGTCAGGTGAGGATGGGCAGGAACGCCACCCGGTCGCGGATGCGGTCGCGACCGTCGAGGTAGTCGCGCAGTTCGCAGTAGACCGCGTCGCCCACCATCGCCCGGAGCTCGTGCTCCATCCGGCGGTACACGGGGTCCTCGGCGACGAACGCCTGGGCGTCGTCCATGCACCACCAGTCGAACTCCGCTCCGCCCGTGCCCCAGGTCCCGCGTTCGAACGCGGCGATCCGGTGGACCTGCAGGGTGCCTCCGTCGTTGGCGGTCTCCTCGCGGACGTCCCGGTGCAGGGGGACCTGCCAGCAGACCGTCGGCTTGTGGGTCATATGGTGCTCGCCGCGCTGCATCGCGGCGACGTGGAACGCGCAGCCCTCGCCAGCGGGCCAGCCCGCCCGGTTGAGGAAGATGCACGCGCCGTCGTGGATCCGCGTGTAGCCCTCGCCGTCCTCGTCGACCTCGGTGATGCCTCGCTCGGATGCGAGGTCGTGGAACTGCATCAGGTCGGCGTCGAGGATCTCGTCCCAGCCGTGCTCGAAGCGCTCGCGTTCGTCCTCGTCGACCCAGTAGGCGCCGTGCTCGCAGCACCCGATCACGGGGTCGCCGTTGATCCCGGGGCAGCCGTCACCGTAGATGCACCGGTACGCCGACAGCAGGAACGACACGTCGAAGTCGTAGCGCAGGTGGTCGTCGTCGGGGTCCCGGATGCTGACCCACTCGCGTTCGAGTGCCACGTGACCCCCGGATCGGTGCCGTCCGAGCGTACCCACGCACCGGTGGCTCCTACGCTGCGTGGACCCGCCTTCGGACCCAGGAGCACGAGTGAGCGTCAGGTACGAGGTCACCGACCACGTGGCCGTCATCACGATCGACCGGCCCCAGAAGAAGAACGCCATGAACGACGTCGTGTTCCGTCAGCTCGGCGAGCACGCCCGCCGAGCCGCCGAGGACGACGACGCACGGGCCGTCCTCGTCCACGGCGAGGGCGACACGTTCTCGAGTGGGATCGACGTCGGCCTGCTCGGGGGGCAGCTCGAGGACGGGGTGGACGAGGACTTCATCATCCCCCTTCAGGAGGCGTTCACCGCGTACGAGGACATCGACAAGCCGACCGTCGCTGCGATCGCCGGTCCCTGCTTCGGCGCCGGGATCCAGCTCGCAGCCGCTTGCCACCTCCGCTGCGTGACCCCGTCGGCGTCGCTGGCGGTGATGGAGGTCCGCTGGTCGCTCGTTCCCGATCTCGGTGGGACGTTGCGTCTGCCTCGTCTGGTCGGTCTCGGCCGGGCCACGGAGCTCACCCTGACCGGCCGTCGGGTCGACGCCGAGGAAGCGCTGCGGATCGGTCTGGCCGAGATCGCCGTGGAGGACATCGACGAGGCCTTCGCGTTCACCGCCAGGCTCGCCCGCGGGCCTCGGGCCGTCCGGCTCGCGCCTCGGCTCCTGCGCGAGAACCTGTCCCGAGGCGTCGACGACGCGTCGGCGGCCGAGCGTCGGACCCAGGTGGGACTGCTCACCGGCCCGGACTTCGCCGAGGCGGTCACGGCGCACCTCCAGGGCCGGGATCCCGACTTCCTGTCCACGACCTGAAAGGCGGTGGGACGGGAGATGTCCGGTCCCGGTGCCCACCCGCCCGGCGCCTCGTATACTCGCCACCGTGCGAGCGGCGGAGGTCGCGCCGTCATCGGGACCCCGCCGCGGAGCCTCTTGAGGAGTGGCGATGCCGCTGTCGGAACACGAGGAACGGGCGCTCGAGGAGATCGCCCGTCACCTGTCCGAGGAAGACCCCCAGTTCGTCGCGACCGTCAGCAACCAGAGCCCGGTCAAGGTCCACCTCCGGCGGCTCCGGTGGGCGGCGGTGGGGTTCGTCGCGGGCATCGTGCTGCTCCTCGGATTGACCTTCAACCTCGTGTTCGGTCTGGTCGGGTTCGGCCTCATGCTCGCCTCCGTGGTGACCGCGGTCGGGGCGATCCGCAACCTGTCCGGTGGAGGCTCCCGCGTCCTCGACGAGCTCCGCCGCGCCTTCGGTCGCCAGGAGCACGACGGGTCCCGCTGAGGTCCCGGTCCGCCTGGAACAGGAGCGAGGCCTAGGCCCGGTCCTCGCGGTCGCCACGCACCGCGCCGACCAGGCGCCGACCGGTCTCGACCGTGGTCTCGTAGGGCACCCGCACCGGGGCCGTCAGCCGTGCGGTGCGGGGCACCGAGCCGCGGAGGTCCTCGACCATCCGGTCGACCAGCACCTCCGCCTCCGCCCCGGCGCCGTCCGGCAGGTGCCCGCCGAACGCGGCGGCCTGGGACAGGCGGGCGAGCCGTTCGGCGGTCTCCCGGTCGACCCGACCCTCCCCGGCCCAGCGTCGGCCCACCTCGATCGTGGTCTCGTGGTCCCGGCGCCCCACCCCGTAGGACCGGGCGTCGAGCAGGATCCGGCGCTGCGCAGCCAGGGTCCGCTCGACATCGTCGAGGTCGGGGTGGTGGCGACGGCGGCGCCGTTGGGCGAGCACGAGGGCCACCGAGGTCAGGGCCAACAGCAGCCCGGCCACGACCGGGAGCGCGCGACGGCCCGGCCTGGATGTGTCGTCACCTCCAGGCGTCTGCTCGCCGAGGCCGCCGGGGACGTCCTGATCGGCGGCGTCGCCGGCGAGGTCGTCCGGGACGCCCTGGGGCTGCTCGCTCGAGGTCGCTGCGGGCCGTGGGGCGGTACCGACCGGGGCGCGTGGGGTCACGTCCTCCCGGGTCGGGACGAGCGCGTCTCGCAGCGCAGGCGTGGGCTCGAACTGGATCCAGCCGTACCCCGGGAACAGCACCTCGACCCAGGCGTGGGCGTCACGGGTCGTGACCAGGTACTCCTGCTCGCCGATCTGGTCCCCGAGTCGGAAACCGACGGCCACGCGGCTCGGGATGCCCTGCTGCCGCAGCATGACCGCCATCGCGGTCGCGAAGTACTCGCAGTACCCGCGCCGGTCCTCGAGCACGAAACGTTCGAGGGCATCGCTGCCCCGGAGCGCGGGGACATCGGTGGAGTAGGTGAACCGATCGGTGTCGCGGAAGTGGTCCTGCAACGCGAACGCGAACGTGTACGGGTCGGTGGCCCCCGCCTCCTGCGTGATCTGCTCGCCCAGCGCGGCGAGCTCGGGGTACTCGGCGGGTAGCTGGGTCCACCGCACGTGCTCCGGGTCCGAGTACGCCTCGAAGCCGATCGAGGCGAGGGAACCTGCGGACGGGGCCGGCAGCTCGGCGTCGACCTGGTAGGCCAGGCCGGGGATCAGCGCCGGTTCCCCCTCGAGGGTGTCGGAGGTCGCGATGAACGTCCCGTCCTCGGAGTACACCATGCGCCGGGCGGCGGAGCCCACGATCTCGACGGGGCGGTACGGCGTCGGGACGAACACGTTCTCGAGGGAGAGGTTCTCGATGTCCACCGTGGTGGGCACGGAGTCCGCGATCGGGACCTCGGCGGGGAGGCGGCGGTCCGCCGGGATGACCTCCTCGGGCTCGAACGCGGCCTGATCGGCCGGTCCCAAGCGCCAGGTGTTCCCGTCGAACGTGTCGAGGCCGGCGAGTCGGAGGTACAACGGGAACTCCGAGCGGACCCGCAGCAGGTCACGTTCGGCGGGCAGCTTGAGGCGTCGCGACACGTCGACGATCGGTTGGTAGCCACGGGCGGCATCCGGCGAGCTGAGGTCGACCCAGGGCTCCTGGCCGTAGCCGGGCAGCACGCCTGGCAGGACCGTCGCCAGGATCAGCGCGACCGCGCCCACCCCCAGGCCGGCAGCGCTCGGTCGGATCCAGCGGCTGTTCGGACGCCTCCACGCCGACAGGTCGGGGTCGGGCTCGAGCAGCAGGAGCATCCCGGCGGCCGCGAGGAAGGGCAGAGCCTGGGGCCACGTGCGGCCGGGCGGCTGGGGAACGGCCAGCGGGAAGATCCACAGGACAGCGGTCGCGATCACGGCGGCGCCGGCACGACGCGCTCGGACCAGGAGCTCGTGGGCGACGTGGGTCACCCACCAGGCCGCGGTCGTCGTGATCAGCAGGAGGCTCGGCAACGTCCGTGCCGGGGCGGGTTCCTGCATCAGGTCGGTGACCGCCTGGCCGGTCAGCTCCGTGAACTGCGCGAACTGCGCCGCGCCCGGCAGGAGACCGCCCGCGTCCAGGTGCACGACGTAGGTGTAGACGACCCAGACGACCGCGCTCGCGACCGCCGAGGCGGCCGCCCCCAGGCGCAGCCAGCGGGCTCCCGCCGCGATCGCGATGGCGAGGGCGATCGCCGTCCACGTGGAGCCCACCCAGGCGTCGTCGATGTACGCACGGTGCATCGACAACGACGCGGCGACCGTGGTGAGCATCGCCCCGAGCGCGAGGATGAGGTCACGACGCTGCGTCATCGTCACGGCGCACCTGCCAGCGCCCGACCCGTCCGGGGCGAGCGCAACGCCAGCTCGGTCCACGCGTGGTCCAGTCGCCCGCCGGGGCGGTGCACGGTCGCACGCCAGCCCGCGGCACGCAGGGCGGCGATCACCTGCTCGGTGTCGTCGCTGCTGATCACCCGGCGGCGAACCTCAACGGGCGCCACCACCACGGCGACGCGTGCTCCGAACGTCCGCCCGGCCCGGACGATCTCGCGCAGCTCGCGGGCATCGGGGACCGGGATCACCGCGAACAACATCCCGTCCCCGCCAGCCCCTTTGGCGAGCTGCCGCCACACGGGCACGAGCGAGCCGGCCGAGAGCGGCTGGACCACCGCGAGCCGTTCGAGGATGATCTCCCACGGGACGCTCGCAGGCGGGTCCGTGACCGGACCGGTCACGAGCTTCAACCCGTAGCGGCGCTCCGCGAGGTGGTACGAGGCGCTCGCCGCGGTGGCCACCGCGTGTTCGAACGTCGAGCTCGCGCCGGTGCCCCGGTGGGCGTTGCGGCGACCGTCGAGGACGATGGTGGCCTGCGCCTCCTGCGGGATCTCCTCCTGCTTGATCATGAGCTTCCCGCGGCGTGCGGTGGACTTCCAGTGCACCTTGCGCAGATCGTCGCCGCGCACGTACTCGCGGATGTTCGCGAACTCCCCGGAGGACGCGTGCGGCCGGGCGGACCCCTCGCTGGCGGTCCCGAACCGGCCGGTACGGGGTAGCACCCCGGCTGGCAGGGCCCAGACCGGCGGGTAGACGATCACCTCGTCGACGCGGCCGAACCGCACGGGGCGTTCGGCCACGCCGAACGGGTCGCGCAGCCGGACGGTCGCCGGACCGATCGGGTAGCGCCCACGCAGCCGCGCATGCAGGTCGTAGTGGAGGGTCTGGGACGCGCCGGGCCGCAGCGAGTCCACGACGAACCGCGCGGGATCGCCGAGCGCGTTGGGTACCTGGTCCTCGACGAGCAGGGTCGCCGTGGGGACCCGACCGTCGTTGCGGATCTGGAGCTCCACGTTGCCTTCGGCGTCGTAGAACAGGCGGGTGGGGTGCACGTGACGGCGGGCCGCGACCCGGGTCGATGCGACCCGCGTGTACCCCATCGCGAGCACCACCAGCGCGAGCATGGCGAGGGCAAGAGGGAGAGATGCCACGACGACGAGGGTGAGCACCTGATCCATCGAGCGGTGTCCCCGGCGGGCGATGGCGAGCCCGACGTAAAAGAGCAGGCCGTTCAGGAGGAGCTCGCCTCCGAACCGCAGCGTCGTGCCGGCCTGCGCAGGGTGAGTCGCCAGGGCAACCAGAATACTCGCCGCCCACGCGAGGAACAGACCCGCCGGGGCCACGGGAAGGGGGGCGACGCC
>JAHWKO010000129.1 GCA_019347855.1 Actinomycetota bacterium | reverse complement strand
ATGCGTCCACGTCCCTTGCGCTTCCTGACCGCCTGCTCGCTGATCGTGGCGGGGGTGTCGACGCCCGCCCTGGCGTCCAACGATGCGTACTCCTCGCGGCTCTGGGGCCTGAAGAAGGTCGGCGCCGAGACGGCGTGGTCGACCGGGCGCGGTGCAGGCATGACGATCGCGATCGTCGACTCCGGGGTCGACCTGGATCACCCGGACCTCCAGGCCAACATCGTCGGGGGGTACGACGCCATCGACGGCTTCGGCGGCGGTGACTGGGAGGGCGGCGAGCCCCACGGGACCCACGTCGCCGGGATCGCCGCCGCGGTAGCGGACAACGGCGAGGGGATCGCGGGGGTGGCACCGGACGCCGGCATCCTGGCGGTCCGCGTGCTGGACGACTCGGGCTCCGGCTCCTTCGAGGACATCGCCGAGGGGATCCGCTGGTCGGTGGACAACGGGGCCGACGTGATCAACCTCAGCCTCGGGGCGCTGCCAGGCGTCCAGGCACTGGTGATCACGGGTCTCATCACCGACGTCTACGACGCGATCCAGTACGCCAACGACAACGGCGTCGTGGTCGTGGCCGCGGCCGGCAACGAGGCCTTCCCCCTCTGCGAGGAACCCGCGTTCGATCCGGGCGCGCTGTGCGTCGTCGCGACCGACAAGCGCAGCGAGTGCGTGGTACTCGGACGACGCGGTCAAGCCGGACCTGCTCAGCGTCGCCGCGCCTGGCGGTGCCGGCCTCTTCGTGCTCTGCTACGAGGAGATCGTCTCGACCGTCCCGCCGGGGACCGGTGGCGACTACTGCCGGTACCCCGCCGAGCAGACCTACGACGAGTACGCGGGCACCTCGATGGCCGCTCCGCACGTGAGCGGCGTCGCCGGCCTGCTGGCGGCGCAGGGCTGCACCCGGTCGCAGATCCTCGACGCCATCACCTCGACCGCACGTACGCCGGTGACGGGTGAGCCCCGCGGTGTGTGGGACCCCGCGTACGGCTACGGGATCGTGGACGCGGACGACGCGCTCGCGGCTGGCCTCTGCTCGGGGTCGTCCACGTCCGGCGATGACACCAGCACGTCGACCAACAGCGCCCCGAGCGCTCTGAACGATGCGGTGTCGGCAGCCACGGCCACATGGACGACCTTCGACGTCCTGGCGAACGACGAGGACCCCGACGGTGATGCGCTCACGATCACCGAGGTGAGCAAGCCCGCGAACGGCAACGTCCGCACCGACGGCGCCACCGTCACGTACCGCTCCCAGAGGGGCTTCACCGGCACCGACACGTTCACCTACACGGTGAGCGACAGCCACGGGGCGACGGACACGGCCACGGTCACCGTCAAGGTCGAGTAGCGCCGGGTCAGCGGGGTCGACGCCCCGCGACGGCCAACCCGCCCAGACCGAGCGCCGCCAGACCGATCAGCGACGCGGGCGTCCCACCGTCCTCCGGGAAGCCCAACCAGTCCGCTGGCGCGGCCATCAACCCGACGCCGCCAGCTGGCGGGCCGGCCGGCTGGATCGCGACCACACCCCCAGCGGGCCCGGCTGTGCCTCCGTCGCTCGGCTCGAGGTCCATCCGGACGCCCTCGTCCATGAGGGCCTGGACCCGGTCCGCGGCACCGGTCAGCCGGGCGTACAGGTGCCGGCCCGGGCACAGGCTGTCGCTGGACGTGTCGCGGTGACCGATGATCGACGGCAGCATGACGGTGGAACCATCGGGGTACGGGGTGAGACCCGGTGTCACACCGCCGGTGCTGACCACCTCGTGCGCCGCGTGCGGATCGATCCCGTGCATCGAGAACTTCCACGCGAGGACCCGGTCCAGCGACGCGACGGCCTCCTGGGGAACGTCGTTGTCCTGGAAGTCCCCCACGACGGCGACCCCGAAGGACGCCTCGTTGAACCCGGCCGCGTGCGCCCCGACCACGGGACGGTCGACGCCACCCTCGCGGCCCTCGTACACGACCCCGTAACGGTCGATCAGCAGGTTGTAGGCGATGTCGTCGAACCCGCGGTCGCCGACGTGGTAGAGGCAGATCGCGCGGATCAGGTCGTCGGCCTCGTCCGGGGCGTAGTCCGGGAAGATGTGGGTGTGGTGCACGACGCCGACCGACACCTGCTCGGCGTACTCGGGCTCGACCTTGGGCTGGCACTCTCCGGCGGGATCCCAGGCGTCGCGGGAGACGATCCGCTCGGCGGCGTCTGCGTGGGCGGCTCCGGCTCCGGCTGACCTGGGCGAGTAGGCGAGACCGTCGGGCCCGGACATGTGCACCGCGGTGACCGAGACCTCGGGCGTCCCGCTCGCGCGGAGCTGGAACGCATCGGACGGCCCGGTCCAGACCGGTTCGGAGCCCGTGGCCGCGTCCTCGTCCGAGACCACCTCGTGGTCGTGGTGATCGGCGTCCCCGGCGTGGTCCGCGTGTCGCCGCAGACCCATCCACGGGCCCCAACCGTTGACGCCCCGTGCCCGCACCTGCACCTCGGCCGCGTCGGACCAGTCGGCGCCGACCAGCACCGTCTGCGGGCTGTCGATCACCGCAGACGTCCGCCAGTCCCCCGCCTCGTGCCAGGACGTGACGGTG
>JAHWKO010000128.1 GCA_019347855.1 Actinomycetota bacterium | reverse complement strand
CGCCTACCACCAGCCCTCGGCAGCGAAGGCCAAAAGCACGCTGCTCGCGCTGGCGACCAGCCTCGAGACCAACTACCCGTCCGCGGCGAACTCGCTACGCGAAGGGCTCGACGAGACCCTGACCGTGCAACGGCTCGGGGTCACCAAGACGTTGGCCCGCACGCTGCGGTCCACCAACGCGATCGAGTCGATGATCGACATCTGCAAGGCCCACGCATCCAACGTCAAGAACTGGCGTGACGGCACCATGGCACTGCGCTGGTGCGCCGCCGGGATGCTCGAAGCCCGCAAACAGTTCCGACGGGTCAAGGGCTACGCCGACCTGCCCGCCCTCCGCGAAGCGCTCAACCGGCAGTTCAACATCCCCGCCGACAGCTACCGTCCCAACGTCAAGGAGATCGCCTGAACTCGCCTGGCCGCCACCAAAGTTCCACGACCCACGGGACATCCTCGCTACTGGAAGCGTGGGCCCTGCTAGCGCTCGACCGGCGGCTCGTCACCGAGCTCGTAGGTCGTGACCTCGACGAGGTAGCCGTCCGGATCCCGCAGGTAGATCGAGTGGCAGATGTCGTGGTCTTGAAACTCGAACTCGATCTCGCGGTGCGAGAGCTCCTCCTGGGCGGACTCGAAGCCGAGGCGGTCCGTCCGGAACGCCACGTGGAGCATCTGCCGTGTGGCCGCTTCCGGCTCCGTCAGCGGTTCTGGAGCCCGGAACAGTGCGAGCTGTCCCTGTCCGGCCTGGAGCAGCACCGGCACGCCTCCCCACAGGCCGGGGTGGACGTGCTCCAGCCCCAGCACCTCCTGGTACCACGCCGAGGAACGTTCGGGATCCTCCACCCGCAGGGCGACGTGGTCGAGCTGCTGGATGCTGAACGCCACTGGGTCTCCTGTCGTATCCGTGAATCCAGCAACTATGCCCGTCGGATCGTCGCATGTGAACCGCGATCCGGGTTGACGCGCAGCCGCCTCACCGACGCTGAACGCTGCGTCCCGTCGACCCCTGGGTCGAGCGGTCTGCGTCTGGTCCTACTCGACGACGGCGCACCGCGCATGCCCGCCGGGCTCACCTCGTCGCGGATCCAGCGGATCACCGTCCCGGCAGCCAGCGCCCCGTCCGGAGCCACCACGCAGTCGACCGAGGGCGGCCACCTGTTCGCGCTCCCGGTCCGCGAGCCACCGTTCGAGGTGACCGCACACGACTACACCGGCGAGGCCATCACGACCCTGGACTTCGACCGCTGACGGTTCCGGCGGTCCTACCCGCCGGCGAGGGCGCCGACGATGTTGAACGGCTCGTCGCCGGCGGCGACCGCGTCGGGCAGCGGGGCGTCGGGCGGCTCGTGGGACAGGTCGCGCTGACCGGCGTAGAACCGGACGAACGCCCGTCGCTGCTCGGTCCCGTGGTCGCGGATCGTCCCGCGCAGCACCGGGTAGCTGGCCTCGAGCGCGTCGAGAACCGCCCGTTGGGTCACCGGGCCCTCGACCTCGAGACGGACGTCGCCGGTCACCTGCGCGAGCTCACGCAGGTGGGCCGGCAGCCGGACCCGGATCACGGCGCGACCTCAGGCACCGGACGGGTCGGGCAGCGTCTGGACCTCCACCGACATCACCCGGGGCAGGCCCCGCACGATCGGCGTCCACGTGTCACCGGCGTCGGCCGACCCGTACACGTCGCCACCGGTCGTCCCCACGTAGATGCCGCACGGGTCGAGCGAGTCCACGGCCAGCGCGTCGCGGAGGACGTTGAGGTAGCAGTTCTCCTGGGGGAGACCGTGGGTCAACGGCTCCCACTCGCCCCCTCCGGTGCGGCTGCGGTAGACGCGCAGCCTGCCATCGGGCGGGTAGTGCTCGGAATCGCTCGTGATCGGCACGACGTACACGGTGTCCGGTTCGTGCGCGTGCACGTCGATCGCGAACCCGAAGTCGGTCGGCAGGTCGCCGCTGACCTCGTACCACGAGCCTCCGCCGTCGTCGCTGCGCATGACGTCCCAGTGCTTCTGCATGAACAGCACGTTCGGGCGCGACGGGTGGGCGGCGATCTTGTGGACGCAGTGGCCCACCTCGGCCTCTTCGTGGGGGATGCCCTCCGACCGAAGTCCGGTGTTCGCTGGCCGCCAGCTCTGCCCACCGTCCTCCGTGACGAACACACCGGCGGCGGAGACCGCCGTGACGATGCGGCCGACATCGGTCGGGTGCAGCAGGATGCTGTGGAGGCAGAGCCCGCCAGCGCCCGGCTGCCACTGCGGGGCGGTGGGCTGCTGCCGGAACGCGCGGAGTTCCTCCCAGCTCTTGCCACCGTCGGCCGTCCGGAACAGCGCCGCGTCCTGGGCACCAGCCCACAGCACGTCCCGCTCATCCGGCGACGGGGAGAGGTGCCAGATGCGGGTGAACTCCCAGGGCCGCAGGGACCCGTCGTACCACTGGTGGGTGCCGACCTCGCCCTCGTAGGCGAACTCGTTGCCGACGGGCGCCCAGGTCCGCCCACCGTCCTCGGATCGATGGATCTGCTGCCCGAACCATCCGAGGCCGGCGGCGGCCCACAGCACGTCCGGGTCGACCGGCGACGCCGACACGTGGTGGACCTCGTGGCGCAGCGGCCGGGTGCCGATCCGCATGGTGCCGGCGAGGCCGGCGAGCTCGTTGATCACCGCGGAGTGCGGACCGGCCACGTTGACCACGACCGGCGCGTGCACCGTCGTGCCGTCGTCGAGCGTGACGCCGGTCACCCTGCCGCCTGACCGCTCGATGCCGACCACCTTGGTCGAGAAGCGGAACCGCCCGCCCTTGGCCTCGGCCGCGCGCTGCAGGTTGTGGCTCGACAGCTGTGGGTCGCTGACGTACCCGGACTGCGTGGTCCAGATCGCGCCCTCGA
>JAHWKO010000127.1 GCA_019347855.1 Actinomycetota bacterium | reverse complement strand
GGGGTACCGCGACAGCCTGGCGATCCGGTCGATGTTCGCACCCGCGGACGCGATGGCGCGGGCCACCTCGCCGAGGGCCTCGGGGGTCAACCGGTGACCGATCACCGTGAGGGCGTGCCGTTCGCGGGTGGGCGTGGGCGTGGGTTCGACCACCTCGAAGTCCACGTTGAGGTCGCGTTCCCAGCCGAGGTACAGCAGATCCTTCAGGATCGGGTCGCCGCCCGTGTCGGGGAGCCCGATCAGCAGGTCCAGGTTCAACCGGGACCGGGTCGTGACCTGCTCCACGTCGTAGAGGTCGGCGCCGCCGCGAGCGAGGATGTCGAGGAGGGCCGCCGTGATCCCGGGGCGGTCGCGCCCGGAGACCCGTACCAGCACGGTGCGCTGTCCCTCGGTCGGGTCCTCGGTCGCCGGGTCCGGGTCGTCGTTCGGTCGGTGCTCCATCAGCGGGAGCGTATCCGGGGCACCGCGGACCTCCGCCCCTAGACTTCCCGCGTGCGACATCCCCTCGTCCTCGTGGTGACGCTGGTCGTCGTGGCGGGAGCTGCGGTCACCCTCGCGTTGCGCCTGACCGCAGCCCGCCCCGAGCCGACCGCGGTCGCCTCGTCGGAGCCGTCCCCGCCCGCGACGCCCCCGACGGCGGAACCGTCCGACCCGGCCCTGACGGTCCCCCTGCACCCGCTCGTCGATCGCCGGACGGTCGGGGACCCGTGGGGTGACGTGGAGGGGCTCCTGAGCTTCCGCGGGAACCCGACCCGGACCTGGTACGGGGCCGGTCCCTTGCCGTCCGCGCCGGAGGTCCTCTGGCGCTACCCGGACCAGGCGATGTGCACGGACGAGGTGACCGGGTACCGGACGGTGCAGCCGCCGCCCCCTGGTCCGGGGGCGACCGCGGACCCGAACGCGACCGCGATCCGGGAACCCGTCATCAAACGGTGGTGCGGGTCCGGGTGGACCGGCCAGCCGGTCGTGTGGGACCGGCCCGACGGCACGACCGAGGTGATCTTCGGGGCCTACGACGGTGCCGTGCACTTCCTCGATGCCCGGACGGGGCGCCGGACCCGGGAACCGTTCCAGACGGGCGACATCATCAAGGGATCGGTGAGCCTCGATCCGGACGGCTGGCCCCTGCTGTACACGGGGTCGCGGGACGGGTTCCTCCGCGTCATCGCCCTGGACCGACCCCGACCGACCGAGCTGTGGCGTCGCGCGTCCCACCCACAGGGGGTCTGGAACAACGACTGGGACTCGAACCCCATCGTGGTCGACGGGCTGCTGTTCGAAGGGGGCGAGGACAGCTACCTGTACGCCTTCGAGCTCAACCGGTCACGGGACGCGGAGGGGCTGGTGCAGGTCGACCCCGAGGCGCTCCTCGAGATGCCAGGTTGGACCGATGAGCTCGTGCGCGACGTCGGTGACCACAACGTCAGCATCGAGAGCTCCGTCGCCGTGTTCGAGGGGCGCGTGTACCTCACGAACTCCGGCGGCCGCGTTGCCGGTGTGGACGTCTCGCAGCTGCGGTCGGGGACGGGCGCTGCGGGCGCCGAGGCGCCGGTCGTCTTCGACTTCTGGATGGGCGATGACGTCGACGCGAGCCCGGTCGTGGACGAGGAGGGGATGCTGTACGTCGCCGCGGAGCTCGAGCGCGCCACCGCGCGGGCGCGGGCGGTCGGCCAGCTGGTGAAGCTCGACCCGTCGCGCCCCGACGACCCGCTGATCTGGAGCGTCGCGGTGCCGCCAGCAGCCGGGGACGATGTTGGCGGGATCTGGGCGACACCCGCGCTGCACGCCGGCCACCTGTACGTCACGACGCACCCGGGTGACCTCCTGGTCGTCGACACGGACTCCGGCGAGGTCGTCCACCGGCGCGACATCGGCCACCACGAGTGGTCCTCGCCGGTGGTCGTCGACGACACGCTCATCATCGGTGCCTGTGAACGCAGCGGGATCCTGGCGTTCGACCTGTCGGACCCCGCCACACCCCGGGAGGCCTGGTCGGTACCCCTGCCCGGCTGCGTCGAGTCCACCCCCGCGGTGTGGGGCGGGAGGCTCCACGTCGGGACGCGCGACGGCTTCTTCTACACGATCGGCGATCGCTGACACCCACGCGCTGGGGTTCCCGGCGTACGGTGGAAGCATGCGGTGCGGGATGTGCGACCGGCGGTGGTCCGCATCCGCACGCTTCTGCGGCCGGTGTGGTTCACGGTTGTCCGAACCCGGGCCTGTTCGCGCTCGACGCCCGGCACGCGTGGGGCAGCGAGGTCTGCGGACGCTCGCGTTGATCGCGGCGATCGCCGCGATCGCGACGCTGGTCGGAGCCGCGGCCCTCGGGGTGGGTGACCGGTCCGACCCGGGGATCGGCGGTGCCGTGGCGATCCCGGCGGCATCCAGGGCCGTCGAGGACCCGCCGGTCCGAGCGGCCGACCGGTCCGCCCGTCCCCTGGACTGCGGGGAGCACCTGCAGCAGCTGCCGGCGCCGATCCGCAACTACAGCATGTACAGGGGCACCCTCGAGTACCGCGACGGGCGGCTGTGCGCACGCCTCGATCCCGACGCGCGCCGCGAGGAGGTCTCGCGCTGCGACCCTCCCGACGTTCTCGTCTGCCCGATCGAGTGACCGCCCATCGTGGGGACGGGCGCGCTCACTAGGCTCCCGACGATGGTCACGACGAACCCCGCCCTGGACGAGCTCGGCGACTACCCGCTGGCGCCGCTGCAGGACCTCGCGGAGCAGCTGCGCGCCGACGGCGACCCCGTCTACGACTTCTCGATCGGCGACCCGGACGAGCCCACCCCGGGGTTCATCCGGGAGGCGCTGAAGGACGCCGTCGGACCGACCAGCCGCTACCCCACCGCCTCGGGCCGACGCGAGCTGCGGGAGGCCGTCGCCGGCTGGCTCGAGCGACGCCACGGCGTCACCGTCGACCCCGACACGAACGTCCTGCCGACCGCGGGGAGCAAGGAGGGGATCTTCCACCTCCCGCTGGCGGTGATCGACGCGGCATCGCCGAAGCGTCACGTGATATGGGGCCACCCGGGCTACCCCGTGTACGAGCGCGGGACGCGGTTCGCCGGCGGGGAGTCCGACCCCGTGGCGCTGTCCCACGAGGGCCGGTGGTTGCTGCACCTCGACGAGCTCGAGGACGAGCGGCTGGACCAAGCCGCGATCGCGTGGGTGAACTACCCGCACAACCCGACCGGGGCGGTCGCCGACCGCGACCACTACGCCCGGCAGCTCGCCGTCGCCCGCGAGCACGACATCCACGACGAGACGGGCGGCGTCACCGCCCCCGAGGCGTCGTCGAGCGAGGCGGGAGGCACCGAGCCCACGTGACCGCGAGCGAGCCGACCGCCGCCACAGAGAACCCCCTGGCCGAGTCCATCGAGCGCGGCGAGCGCCGGGCGCCGCCGTGCGTCCTGGTCGTGTTCGGGGCCTCGGGCGACCTGACGGCCCGCAAGCT
>JAHWKO010000126.1 GCA_019347855.1 Actinomycetota bacterium | reverse complement strand
CGATCACGTAGACGTACCCGGCCCGCCCCTCCCCGAAGGTGTGCTCGAGGTGGTTGCCGGGGGTCAGACGCGAGACCAGTGCCCGGGCGTCCTGGGCCAGATCGAGCCCGTCCTCGCCCTGCGGACCCATGATCTGCAGCCACCGGTCGGTGCGGTCCTCGGTGCTGAACTGCCGCTGCTGCACCGACGACTCGAGGTCCTCCTCGCCGGGGAGGATCCAGAACTGGATGAACCGCATCGGCTCGTCGTCCGAGGCGTTGCGCTCCGAGTGCAGCGCCCCGCGCGACGAGAACCGCATCACCTGCGCCGCGCCCGGCTCGAGCGTCCCACCGTTGCCGAGCGAGTCGGCGTGGCCGAAGCGCCCCTCGACCACGTAGGTCAGCGACTCGATGTCCCGGTGTGGGTGCATCGGCCAGTCGGCACCGGGGATCAGCCGGTCGTCGTTGAAGACGCGCAGCGCCCCGACCCCCATCTGGTCGGGGTCCCGGTACCCGGCGAACGAGAAGTGCCAGCGGGCGTTGAACCAGCCGCCGTCCTCCTCGTGGATGTCCGCGGAGCGACGGATCGTCAGCACGGGCTCACCTCCAGGGTCGTTGCGATCGCAACCTACACCTGTGCGCGAGCGGTCCGGGAGGGTGCACCCCGGTCGGCCGGCGGGTACGGCGGCCGGCTCGTCCGCAGTCGTCGCAGGCCCCACACGATCGCGACGATCCACGCTCCCACGATCGCAGCCAGGGTCGTATGGCCGACGTACCAGACCCAGGCCGGCACGTCCTTGGCCTCGCGCTGCAGGACGGTCTTGCCGTACACGAACGGTCGCGTGACGCCGTCCACGGCCGGGACCGCCTCGGCGGGGATCGCCTCGTCCGCAGGCATGTGCACCGGCACCGCCGCCATCAGGCGTCCCCGGTGCAGGCGCACCATCGACTTCCACTGCCCGTGCAGCGGCACCGGTCGGGTGGTCCGCCAGGTGCCGGGACCGGTGCGCTCGAGCCCGTCGACCACGCTCTGCGTGTCCGTCCACCCGGCGCCCTGCCAGGCGGTCAGGGTCAGCCACTCGGCCCCGTCGGCGGCGTCGGGGGGATCGAGCTGCACCGTCACGTGGGCTGGGCCATCCGGACCGGCAGCGGCTCGGTCGAGAGCGATCGTGGCGCGGATCCCGTCGGGCGCGGTCATCGGCAGCGGCCACGCAAGGACGCCGACGGTGACCACGCCGGCCGCCACGGCCAGCCACGCCGGGGCGTCCGGGCGGGGCTCGCTCGGAGGGGCCAGTGCGCGGCCGACGTACCCGCCGAGCAGACCGCCCGCGACCCCGGCCAGTGGCCCGACGACCGCGACCTCGGGGAGCAACGCGGCGTTCCACGGCAGGGGCATCGCGACCTGGGTCCACGCCCACTCGGAGGCCAGGCCCACCGTGCCCACGGCGAGGCCGGCCCACAGCCCGAAGGTCAGCTGCCGGTCGCGTCCGATCCTGGCGGCGACGGCCTCGACCAGCAGAGCCTCGACGAGGAACAGCGGTGCCGCCAGGAGCACCCGGTCCAGGCCCGGGCCGATGAGCAGCGTGAGGCCGCCCCGTAAGGCCAGGAAGAACAGGGCGGCGTAGAGGGCACCCCAACGTCCGACACGGACCCGTGCAGCGACCAGTCCGACCCCGGCGGCGAACGCGATCAACACCGGTTGGTACAGCAGGCGGAACTGGGGAACCCCGTAGTCGAACTCGGCCTGGAGCGTGCACAGACCGATCAGGAACGCCCCACCCATCGACAGGTCGCGCAGGCGCCACAGCCACACCCGTGACGGCGTCCCGAGGCGTTCCACGCGTCCCGCCTCGACGAACAGCGCCCACTGGGCGAGGGTCGCCAGGGACGCTCCGCCGACCATCTGGATGTGGGTCGGCCCCCACAGGGTCACGTCCTGCCCGAACAGGCGGTGCCAGACGTCGTCCAGGGGGAAGCCCCCGAGTGCCACGACCCCGCAGAGCAGCAGGAGCAGCCCCCCGACCGGGACCCGCCATCCGGGGCGCACCTCGACGGCCGATCCGACCTCGTCGTCCTCGCACCCGAGGATCACCGCAACGGCACCGGCCAACGCGATCCCCACGAGTCCCACCAGGATGAACCAGTGGGAGGGGTTCGCGAACGGCCCGACGTCACGACCGTTGTCGATGTGCGTCGCGACGTCCCAGTAGAACCCGAACACGGCGGTCACCAGTGACAGCGCGGTGAGCAGGCCCGGCAGCGCCGCCCAGCCGGGGATCCCGCTGACGCGTTCCGTCAGCGCCGAGGCACGCCCCAGCCAGGCGATCCGTCCACGACGGTGAGCCCACCCCACGGCGGAGACCGCCACCACCGCGATCACCCCGACGATCGCGGCCGGCACCAGGTCCTCGAGCGGGGCGCCGCCGGCGGGAGGGGTGTGGGCGAGCATCGTCCGCATCACGGCCCTCCCTCAACTGTTGAACCCCGTTCGAAGTAGCCTATCCCATCTACTGAACCCAGTTCAACAGTTGGGTACCATGGCCGCATGAACGAGACCACACGCGCCCGCCTCCCCGTCGACGAGCGACGTGAGCAGCTGCTCCGGCTCGGGGTCGAGCTGTTCAGTCGCCGGCCCTACGAGGACGTCTCGATCGACGAGATCGCCGAGACGGCCGGGATCTCCCGCGGTCTGCTGTACCACTACTTCCCCGGCAAACGTGACTTCTACGTCGAGGTCGTACGCACCGCCGTCGACGAGCTGCTGATCCTGATCGAACCGGACCAGGGCGCCGAGCCGGACGTCAGCCAGCTCGACCGTTCACTGCGCGCCTACCTCCACCACGTCGCCCGTCGCCGTCAGGGCTACCTCGCGGTGCTGCAGGGGGGCATCAGCGGGGACCCCGAGGTCCAGCGCCTGATCGACCAGCTGCGCGACCGGGTCGTCGAGCTCATCCTGGAGGGGCTCGAAGTCGACGACCCGTCGCCGGCGCTCCGCGCGGGGCTCCGCGCCTGGGTCGGCTACCTCGAAGGGCTCGCGCTCGCCCGTGTCGCGAACGGCGACGACGTGGACCTCGACCTGCTCGTCGATCTCGCCCGACGGACGTTGCTGGCGAACCTCGAGGCGACGGCCCCCGATCGCCTGTCGCGCTTCATCTGACCGAGCCCGGCCGCAGCCGCCTCCCCCGATCGTGCTCGGGCAGGTGACTACCGCCCGGGTGACCGTCTGGCTAAGGTCCCCCGCAACCGACCGGGGGGCGAGCCGCGAGGAGAACGGGCGGATGAGCGGAGTGCGTGTGCTGGTGGGCACCGCGAAGGGTGCCTTCATCCTGACAGCGGACGGGAAGCGCGACCGGTGGGAGGTGGACGGGCCGCACTGGGGTGGATGGGAGATCTACCACGTGGTCGGGTCACCGGTGGATCCCGACCGGCTGTACGCGTCGCAGTCGACCTCCTGGTTCGGGCAGGTGATCCAGCGGTCGGACGACGGCGGCCGGGAATGGACCACGATCGCGGAGGTCGACTGAGGGCATCCGGCCGCGTCGTCCGGCGGCGCTAGAGTGGGCGTGTGGATCCCGACGTCCTGTTCGAGAAACTCGGCGGCGCCGAAGCCGATGGCCTGCCGGCTATCCAGGCCGAGACCTTCCAGACCGACGCCGGCACGCCGTACCTCAAGCACCCCGGCGTCGTCATGCTGGCCCGCCCGCAGGTGTCCCTGAAGGGGATGCGGGGCTTCCTCGAAGGCTACGACCCCGATCTGGGGTT
>JAHWKO010000125.1 GCA_019347855.1 Actinomycetota bacterium | reverse complement strand
CGTGTAGACGCGTCGGGGCATCCCGAGGAGACCGAGCACGTGCATCGGGAAGAACGCCACGTTGAACCCGATGAACGACAGCCAGAAGCTCCAGCGCCCGGCGGTCTCGTTGTACATGCGGCCCGTCATCTTCGGCACCCAGTAGTAGAGGCCCGCCAAGATCGGGAAGACCGAGCCGCCGTTCAACGTGTAGTGGAAGTGGGCGACGACGAAGTACCCGTCGTGGGCCACCCGGTCGAACGGGATCACGGCGAACATGACCCCGGTGACGCCACCCAGCAGGAAGATCACCATCGTCCCCAGGGCGTAGAGCATCGGGGTGGTGAACACGGGGCGGCCCTTCCACAACGTCGCGATCCACGACGCGAACTGCACGCCCGACGGGATCGCCACGAGGAAGCTCGCGGCCGAGAAGAACGACAGCGCCAGCAGCCCGAGACCGGTCGCGAACATGTGGTGGGCCCACACGCCGAAGCTGATGAACCCGATCGCGACGAGCGCGGTGACGGCCAGCAGGTAGGCGGCCAGGCGGGTCCGGCTGAACGTCTGGATCACCATCGAGATCAGCCCCATCGCGGGGATGAACACGATGTAGACCTCGGGGTGCCCCCAGATCCAGAACAGGTGCTGGTAGAGGACGGGGTCGCCGCCCGCCCCGGCGTCGTAGAAGCTGAACCCGAAGATGCGGTCGATCTCGAGCAGCACCTGCGAGAGCGTGATCGACGGGACCGCGAACAGGATCATGAAGGACATCACGACGATGCCCCAGACGAAGATCGGGATGCGGCTGACCGTCATGCCGGGGGCCCGCATCTTGAACGTGGTCACCAGGAAGTTGATCGCCCCGACGGTGGTCGAGATCCCGACGAAGATCACGCCGAGCGCGTAGAAGTCGAGGTTCATCCCCGGCGAGAACTCGGGGCGGGTCAGCGGCACGTAGGCGAACCAGCCGCCGTCCGGGATCGCCCCGACGAAGAAGCTCGAGTACATGAAGATCCCGGCGAACAGGAAGATCCAGTACGACAGGGCGTTCAGGCGCGGGAACGCCATGTCGCGGGTGCCGATCTGCAACGGCAGGAAGTAGTTGCCGAAGCCGGCCCACACGGGCGTGTTCATGAGGAAGAGCATCGTGGTGCCGTGCATGGTCATCAGCTGGTTGTAGACCTCGGGGCTGACGAGGTCCTGGCCGGGGGCCGCCAGCTGCATGCGCATGACCAGGGCCTGAAGTCCGGCGAGCAGCAGGAACACGACGGTCGTCACGAGGTACCGCACGCCGATCCGCTTGTGGTCGACGGTGGTCAGGAAGCCGGGCAGGCCGGGGGCGTCGGCCCAGATGTGCTCGAGCCGCTCGTGGGTCGTGGCGACCGTGCTCAACGCAGGGTCTCCAGGAACTCGAGCAGCGAGGCGAACTCCTCCTCCGTGTACAGGTCCCCGGTCGGGGGCATCTCCGCACCGGGCTTGACGTCCTGGATGTCGGCGACCAGCCGACGGAGGTTCTCGCTGGTGAGCTCGAGCGTGTTCGCCCCGAGGGTGCGACGGCTCATCAGGTGGGTCAGGTCGGGTCCGAGCTCACCGGTCGCATCCGTGCCGCGGACCGTGTGGCAGCCGGCACAGCTGGACCCCACGAAGATCTCCCGCCCCTCGGCGTGCTCCCCGGAGGCCGGTCGCTGCTGCTCGCGCAGCCAGGACTCGTACTCGGCCGGTTCCTGCGCGATCACGAGGAACCGCATGTTCGCGTGCTGCAGGCCGCAGTACTCGGCGCAGGCGCCCTCGTAGACGCCGGGCCGGTCCGCCTGGAACACCATCTTGTTCGTGCGCCCCGGCACCAGGTCGGTCTTGCTCGTCAGCTGCGGGACCCAGAAGCTGTGGATCACGTCGTCGGCCTCGAGGGTCAGCTCGACGCTGCGCCCCACGGGGACGTGCAACTCGTTGGCGGTCTCCAGGTCGGCGTCCGGGTAGTGGATCTCCCACCAGTACTGGTGGCCCACGACCTCGATCTGGAGGTCGCCCTGCTGCGGCTCGTCCATGAGGCCCTTGAGGGTCACCCCGAACAACGCCATGAGGATGATCGTGGGGATGACGATGCCCCCGTAGGTGACCGCCCGGTTCTCCCAGGGGGCGGAGGTGACCGGTCCCCGTTCGCCGGTCTCCTCGTCGCGCCGTCGCCACAGTGCCCAGCCCATGAGTCCGAGCGTGATCACGACCACCACGGAGGCGGAGATCAGCAGCAGCCAGAACAGGTCCGCGAGCCGCTCCGCGTCGGGACCGGCCGGATCGAGCGCACCCGCACCGCAGGCTGCCGAGACCACAGCGAGGACGAGGAGCGCCGCCCAGCGGAGGTACGCGACCCACCGCACGGCCGAGCGTTCCACGGGACCCCCTCCCCAGCGCGGCGGTCACCCTATCGAACGGCGCCACCGCGACGACGGGCGTCTGTCTCGCCCGTTCGGCGGGAGGACGCGGTTACCGTGTACCGCGCAGAGGACCGCCCGGCGGATGCTCAGCGGACGTAGATGAGCTGCGCCACGTCCTCCGGGACGACGACGTCCCGGCCGCCGTACCGCAGCGTCACCTTGCCGCCGTCACGTCCGGCCTCGACCTCGGTGCCGGGGGTGAGCTCGTGATCGGCGACGAAGCCCATCATCTCCGGGTCGTTCTGCAGCTGTTCGGAGAAGCGGGCCACCGTCGCGTGCTCCACCCCGTCGGATCCCCGCGTGGCCTCCCACAGCGAACGCACCGGCTCCTGCGAGCCGCCGACGCCGGGGATCGGGTTGCCGTGCGCGTCGACCTCCGGCGAGTCCAGGATCTCGACGAGCCGCTGCTCCACCTCGTCGGAGATGACGTGCTCCCAGCGGCACGCCTCGGCGTGCACGTGGCGCCAGTCGAGGCCGATCACGTCGGTCAGCAGCCGTTCGGCCAGCCGGTGCTTGCGCATCACGCTGACCGCGAGCTCGCGCCCCTCGTCGGTGAGCTCGAGCGTCCGGTCGTCGGTCAGCCGCATGAGGCCCTCGTCCTCGAGGCGGCCGACCGTCTCCGACACGGCCGGGGCCGACAGGCCCAGGCGCTCCGACAGACGGGCGCGGATCGGCGGGATGCCCTCCTCCTCGAGCTCCCACACCGTGCGGACGTACATCTCGGTGGAGTCGATGAGCGGGTTGTGCATCCCGGCTACCTCCCCTTCCCGTCCGACGAGGCTACCCGAGGCCCCCTGGCGCCCACGGGTTGGCCAAGCAGGTTAGGTTCGCCTAACCTCACCTTGCTGACCGGGATCGAGAGACCGAGATGTACGTCTGCCACTGCCGCGTCGTCACCGACGGCGAGATCCGCGAGGCCATCGACTGTGGTGCCCGCGACGAGTGCGCCCTGGCCGCGTACTGCGGGGCCGGGACGGGCTGCGGGGGCTGCCTGCCGGCGGTGCGGCGACTCCTCCACGAGGCCGGACTCCCCTGCGACGAGACGCTCACGGCCGGGGACCTCCGCGACGAGCTCGAACGTCGCGGCGTGCGGACGCCGACGCCCGCCTGACCCGTCGCTCGTGAGCTAGCGTCTGGCCGACGACGACGAGGAGCGGTTCATGCGTGGCGACCAGCAGGTGATCGACTTCCTGAACGAGCACCTCACCCGTGAGCTGACGATCATCAACCAGTACTTCCTCACCTCCAAGATGGTGCAGAACTGGGGGCTGCCCCGCCTCGCGAAGGCGTTCCGCGACATCTCCTTCGAGGAGATGGAGGACGCCGAGCACCTGATCGACCGCATCCTGTTCCTCGACGGTCACCCGAACCTCCAACGCCTGAACGACGTGCGGATCGGCGAGGACCCGAAGGAGATGTTCTCGCTGGCGCTCGAGTGCGAGAACGAGGCGATCGAGGCGTTGCAGCGGGGGGTGGAGCTGTGCGTGGAGGTCGGTGACCACGGCACCCGGGAGTTCGTCGCGGCCATGCTCGCCGAGGAGGAGGAGCACGCCGACTACTTCGAGACGCAGCTGGACGTGATCGAACGGGTCGGACTCGAGAACTACCTCGGCCACCAGACCCTCTCGGACTGACCGCTGACGGGGTCCGGCCGGGTTCGGCGCGCGCGGGTCGGACACCCACGTCCGACGGGGGCGCACCGGCGCGGGCCCGCGACGCCGGTTCGCTAACGTCCCGTTCGTGCCCGGGTTCCACGGGATGCGGGGAGCCGTCCCGTAGCATGCGTCCGATCCACGATCCGAGGGGATACGTCCGTTGCCACGTGCCGTCGCACCGCTCTTCGTCGCGGCTGTCCTGATCCTGCTCGTCGGCGCGATCGTCGCCGGGGTCCGCTTCGGCGACGAGGGTGCGCCCACGGCGGTCGGTCCGACCGAGACCGAGACGACACCGACCGACGGGGCGATCGGGGTCGAAGGGACCGAGGACGAGACCGAGAGCCCCTCCCCCACGCCGTCACCGACGCCGTCGCCGGACGAGACCGTGACCGCATCGCCGTCGCCGACCGGCACCGAGACCGGGACGACGGGCCAGGCGCAGCCCGGTGAGACCGAGTCCCCCGACACGGCCGAGTCGCCGGACGGGACCGCATCGCCGAGCCCCACGGAGTCGCCGACGGA
>JAHWKO010000124.1 GCA_019347855.1 Actinomycetota bacterium | reverse complement strand
AGTCCTCGGGGATGAGGTCGCCGTCCTCCGGCCGAAGGGTCAGCACGGTCGTGGTCCCCACCCCGGACGGGGCGGCGGGGCGGGACACCGCCGTGCAGTCCACCGCTGGCCCGTCCCGGAGCGTGCGTCCTGCGCGGTCCTGGACGGTCATGTGCGGGAGGATCTGGCGGGCACCGATCCGATCGAGCGCCGCGCGGTTGTGCTGGCGCGCCGCGCTGGCTGCGCTCGGCTCGACCGGCACGCGAAGGTCGACGTCGTGCGGCCAGGACCGCAGCACGAGCCGGACGGTTCCGTCCGTCGCACGGGCGCTCACGAGGTCCCCGTCGAACGTCGCGGTGGCCCGCTCGGACGGTGCCGACGGGTCGCGCAGATCGACCAGCGTCAGCTCGGTCCGGGACGGCGCGATCTCGATGGGCATCAACGCCGCGTCCCCGCGCTCGTTCGCGAGCGGCTCGACGTGGTGCCAGGACCGTGTGAGGATCAGCGCCCGCTCGCCCATCAGGAACAGCTGGTGCTGTCCCTCGGTGAGCCGCATCGACGCCGCCAGGCGCGGTTCTGGGTCGGCGTCGAGGTCCACGACGTGCAGTTCGTGGCCGGTCACAGCGAGGAGGAGGCGGCCGTCGGTCTCGATGATGTCGGGCTCGTCGATGCCGACCTCCTGGACGTTCGTGGCGGACACGCTCCCGGCCTTCTGGGCTGGCGCGGCCGCTGCTGCGTCGTCGAACGTCGCGCCGTCCGCCGCCCCCGCGGCGGCTTCCCTCCCCACGGCCATGGCCACGGGCGTCCCACCGCCCCACATGTCCCACGCCAGGTGGGGGACGCCCTCCTGGCTCGTGTCGGCGCTGGCGAGGATCCGACGAACGTGCGTCGTGAGCTGATCGCACCCGTCGAACGAGCGCAGTTCAGCGGTCGTGTCCCCGGCCGCACGGATGCTCGACCGGTCACCGCCGTCGGTGTCCGACGGCGTGTCCCCGACGAGCACCGCAGCAACGGTCGCGAGGATCACCAGCGTCCCGACGGCCACGTGCCGGATCCCCATGCATCCTCCGATGTCCCTCCAACCAGTCCGACGTCGCGCCGCGGGAGATGGTTCCACACACGTCGGCGGACAAGCCTGCGACGAGACACTCGGCGAGCTCCTCCGAGACCGCCTCGACCCATGCTCGCAGTAGCGGGTATCGGTGAGTTCTCACACTGTTGGTCACCGCCCGGGAGTCTCGGTATGAGCGGAGTCCGCCGCCCTATCGAACTCCTCCGAGGTGACAGCGAGGAGCGTGCTGGCCCGATAGGTCGAGGGACCGACTTCTTCGTAGCATCTGAAGAACTTCGTGTGCGGTCCCAGGATCCCCTCCGCTGCCCGCCGGTTCAGGCCCCGGACCGGCCGTGGCGACCGCGTCTGAAGCGAGCAGTTCCGCGGTCTGCTGGATCTCCTCGCCCGTCTGGGTGACGGCTTCTTCGCAGGGTGAGTCGGCACGTTGCTGCGTTGGCTGCCCTTGGCATGCCACGAGGAGAACGGCCCCGAGACCAGTTACCGTCAGAGCTCGCGTCGTCACGTCTGCCCCATGTTGTCCGCCACCCGTCGCAAGTGGTCGTTCAGAACGGCGGTCCTCCTTCGGGCTGTTGGTCGCCGATGCTGGCGTCATGCAGGCCTCGGATGTCACCCCTGACGGTTCTCCGGTACCGGTCTACCTGGCGCTGCCCGCGAGCCCGGAGTTCGACGCGGCCCTCGAGGCACTGCCCGGGAACGGCAGCGTCCTAGATCTCGGGTGCGGGACGGGCAGGTTGAGCAACCTGCTGGTCGGGCGGGGATATGACGTTGTCGCCGTCGATGAGTCGCCGACGATGCTCGCCCACGTCAACGGTTCCGCCGAGGCCGTGCGTGGCCGCATCGAGGAGCTGGACCTGGGGCGCCGCTTCGATGTGGTGATGCTCGCGGGCAACCTCATCAACACCGCCGACGTCGATCAACGCGGCGCGTTCCTTTCAACGGTGCGCCGGCACCTGCGCCCGGCCGGGCGGGCCTTCATCCAGCGGTACGACCCAGGGTGGGCTGCCACTGTCACCCGACATCAGGGCACGGCTGGTGAGGTTCGCGTGGACTTCGAGATCCTCGACCGGGACGGGTCAGTGTTCGAAGCACGGTCGACCTACCACCTCGGGCAGCGCGCATGGGATCAGCAGTTCCGCGCCCGCATCGTTGACGACGGTGAGTTCGCACAAGCTCTTGAGAGCTCAGGTCTGCGCCTAGAACGATGGCTGACCGAACGTTGGGCAACTGCCACACGGGCGTGATCGTTCGGTATCACGCTCGAGACGGAGCCACGTGGTGATCCCGCTCACCAGGGAGAGATCGTGCACGGCACGTCGTCGTCTTCGCCCAGGAAGAAGCGCGTCGGCTCAACCACAACGCGTTCAAGGCGTCGATCCGGTGATGCCACGCTGCAGGCTAGTTCCGGGGGGCGGGGCCGATATAGCTCCAACGGTCCATGGCCGGGATGTCCGGGTCGGCCGATGAACGGAACGGGAGAGAGGGTGGCCCGTGGCGAGACCGGTCGGCAGCATCGGAGACAGACGGCGGGAACCTACCGGCGGTCTGCGTCTGGTGGTCGTCGACGACGATGCCGACATCCGTCTGATCCTGGCGACGTTCGCCCGTGCCGACGGCCGGTTCGAGGTCGTCGGACTGGCACGCGACGGGATCGAAGCGGCCGGTCTGGTCGATGCCGAGCGTCCGATGTCGTCATCATGGACGTGCGGATGCCCCGCCGGGATGGGATCCGGACGATCCCCCACCTGCGGGCAGCCTGCCCGCACGTCGGGATCGTGATGCACTCCGCCGAGAGCGGTCGCACCGAGGACGCGCTCGACCTCGGGGCCGACGTCTGGCACACCAAAGGCGACCCCGTCACCGCCGTCCTCGACTCCGCCGCGATGGTCGGCGCCCTCGCCAGGCTCAGCGCAAGGACCGGCGACTCGACGCTGCCACGCAGCTACGGCTGACCTGTGCTGAACGACGTCGTGATCAGGCCCCAGGATGTCGTCACTTGCCACGGCGTGGGATGTGACCGGCATGCCCTCGTCGGGATCGCTGTCGAACGTCTGCTGACCCCCGACCAGGTCGACTCGCAGCACGGGCGCGCGTACCTGTGTGCCCGACACTTCTGGGAACAGACCGACCCTGAGGCCCCCGAGTAGGACCGACGAGCGGTCGTCCCGAGGTCGTCGGTCGGGGGTGTGTGTGTGGTCCGAACGGGTCATGCGGTCAACCGTTCCGGCGGCCACATAGACATGACGGATGGTAGTTATTTCATCACTTTTAGTAGTGTCGAGGCGTGCTCGGCGCGCGTACGTTCAGCGGTAGGAAGATCCTTGAACGCCGTCGGATCCAGGGGGGGCTGATGGACCTGGTCGAGGTAGCCGTTGGCTCGTGAGTGGCGTGTACGTGCTGTTCGCGTGTCGGATGCAGGCGGTTCACCGCACGCAGCGCGTGACGGGTTGTGGCTGGCTCGCCGCCGCGTTCACCGTGCTGGCCGCCGCGACGATCCTCGGCCGGATCGGTGATCTGGGGTCGGTGCGTGGCGGGCCGGTAGATGACGTTCTGGGACGCCTGACGCTGGTGGTGGCGGTCGCCTACCCGGTCCTGCTGGTCCGGTCCGCTGACGGGGTCGCGGGTATAGCACGGGCGGTGCGTGCGGGCGTCGCTGTGGGTGCGGTCGGCGTGGTCGTGCTGGTGTTGCCGGGCATCGCCCTGGGTGACGGCTCGGTTCGGGGGTCGCTCACGGCAGCCGACAGCATCGGATCTGCGCTGTTCGCGGGGGTGTGGCTGCTCGCTCACGGGGCTGCATCCTTACATCTGTGGCGGGCCGGCCAGGACCTCCCACCGTCGCTGGTGCGCCGGCGCATGCACCTGGCAGCGGGGGCGTTCCTGGTGCTGGGTGGCGTGCTGCTGTTGGCACGGTCCAGCGATCCAGTAGTGGCCATGGCCGGTCTATCGCTCGCTGTGTTGGCGGTCGCGGGCCTGTGGTTGGCGATCTCGCCGCCCGCTCGGCTGCTGTCCATGCACGCTCCGTCCCGGCGGGTGCACACGTTCGAGCTGTCGATGGTCCGCGACGAGGACCCGGAGGTGTTGTTCACCGAGCTGACGAGGCTCGTCGGTGCGATCACCGGTGCTACCCAGGTGTGGCTGCTGCGCGACGGGGAAGTGGTGCGGTCCTGTGGGCTCGACGCCGATGTGGCCGCAGCGATGAGCGGGTACCTGCCTGCCTCCCCCGGGGGTGCTCAACAGGTAGCCATAGACCGCCAGGCCTGGTTGCTCGCCGTGCCGTTCGGCGCCGGTCGGCTGGTCATGCGCACCGGGGTGTTCACACCGTTGATGGCCAGCCGGACCGTGGAGGTCATCGAACGGCTCGCCGGACTTGTCGCCGTTGCCCTCGACCGGGCCGACACCGAGATGATCGAGCGCCACGCACGGCAGCGGGTCGAGGAGCTCGCCCGACTCAAGGACGACTTCCTCTCGACCGTGTCGCACGAGCTGCGAACGCCGCTGACTTCCATCCTCGGCTTCTCCTCGACCCTGATCGACCCCAAGGTGCCGGTTCCCGACGATGTTCG
>JAHWKO010000123.1 GCA_019347855.1 Actinomycetota bacterium | reverse complement strand
CGCCTTGTGCACGCGTGTCCCGTCGCCACGCGGCGCGTCGTAGTCGTGGCTGAAGTGCGCTTCGGGATCCGTGGGGAACGTGAGGTCGACGATCTGGTCGTACTCGCCACCGTCCGCCAGCGCGGGCGCGGCCGGGAGCACCACCAGGACCACGCCCAGTGCGATCACGAGCCGTCGCAGCATGCCTCGCCCCACGTCTTCCCCCGTCGATCGGTTCACGGGGGTAGTCGTCGTCCCGGCGGGGCGCTGCCTTTAGACAGTGGGGCGCACTAGGATCCCGGAGGGCGGCCGGGAGGCGACGCGTGAGGGCGGGTTCCAACGGTCCGAACGTCGCTTACGTCCTTGGGGGCGGTGGGGTGCTGGGGGCAGCCGAGGTGGGGATGCTCCAGGCCCTCGACGAAGCCGGCGTGTCGCCCGACATCGTCATCGGCACGTCCGTCGGTGCGGTGAACGGGGTCGTGGTCGCGTCGGATCCCCATGGGGCGGCCGAGCGGTTGGGCAGGCTGTGGAAGGACCTGCGCGATGACAACCCGTTCGGGGGCGGGGTTATCGCCCGGCTGTCCACGCTGACCCGCACGCGCGTCGCGCTGCACGAGATCGAGCCTCTACGCGAGCTGCTTGGCCGGGTCATCCCCGAACGCCGCTTCGAGGAGCTCGCGATCCCCTTCCAGTGTGTCGCCGCCAACGTCGAGCGTGCGCGGGCAGTCTGGTTCAGCGAGGGTGATCTGCTTGACGCCGTCCTCGCCTCGTCGGCCGTGCCCGGGTTGTTGCCTCCGGTGCGCATCGGTGAGGAGACCTTCTACGATGGCGGGCTCGTGCACAGCGTGCCGGTCGGCCGCGCCCTCGAGCTCGAGGCGAGCCAGGTGTACGTGATGCACGTCGGCCGGATCGAGGCCCCGTTGACCGCCCCGACCTCCCCGCTCGAGGTCGGTCTTGTCGCCTTCGAGATCGCCCGCCGCCATCGCTTGGTCCACGAGCTCGATGCCGTACCCGAGGACGTCATCGTGCACGTCCTCCCGACGGGCGATCCGCCGCGCAGCGACCTGCGCAGCCTCCGCTACCGCTCCACTGACGGGGTCGGGGAGAGGATCGAGACGGCGCGGAGCGCGACCGCGGAGTACCTGACGGCCCGTGGTATCGCGACGAACGGAGGGTGAGCCATGCCGCCCCGGTGGCTACGACGCGTCCTGTTCGGCCCTGCCCTGCTCACGCTGGTGGGGTTCATGCTCGTGTCGATGCCGCTGGCTGCGGTCATCGCTGTCATCGCCGTTCCGTTCGTGCCGGGCCGGTGGCGCCCCCTCCGCATCCTGTGGTTCGCGTTCGTGTACTTGCTCGTGGAGGCGGTGGGGTTGGTCGCCGCGTTCCTGCTGTGGATCGCGAGCGGGGTGGGTTGGAAGCTGGGTTCGCCCCGGTTCCTCGACGCGCACTACCGGCTGTTGCGGTTGCTGCTCGGGTTCCTCGTGAGGTCGGCGCGGTGGACGTTCAACCTCTCGATCCGCGTCGATGAACGGGACCTGCACAGCGTCGGGGGCTCGGGACGTCCGCCGATCATCGTGCTCGCCCGTCACGCGGGTCCCGGTGACTCCTTCCTCCTCGTCGCGAACCTGCTCATCCGCGGTTGGCGCCCCCGCATCGTGCTCAAGGAGGCGCTGCAGTGGGACCCGGTGATCGACGTCATGCTCAACCGGCTGCCGTGTCGCTTCATCCCACCCACACGGGAGGGACGCGCCGCTACCGTCCCCGCCATCGCCGAGCTCGCCGGCACGATGGGTCCCGACGACGCCTTGGTGATCTTCCCCGAGGGCGGCAACTTCACCGAAGGTCGTCGCAGGCGCTCCATCTCCAAGCTCGAGGAACTGGGCCGGCACCACGAGGCCGATCGCGCCCGCTCCTTGCGTCACGTCCTGGCGCCCCGCACCACGGGCGCGCTCGCAGCCATCAACGCCGCACCGGAGGCAGAGGTCGTGTTCGTCGCGCACACCGGGCTCGAGGACCTGTCTACCCCTGTCGACCTCTGGCGCGGCCTGCCTATGGACTCGGATGTCGTTGCCAAGGCGTGGCGCGTCTACCCGCCAGACGTCCCCGACGAGCCGGACGAACAGGAGCGCTGGCTGTTCGAGTCGTGGGTGGAGGTCGACCGCTGGATCGTGAAGCAGCGGGGTGCGGAGGCGGTTCCCGCCGCCATCGCGCGCCGGGCGATGGACCTGTCCGATGTCGAGCTCACCCCCGACGACATCGGCGCCTGAGCAGGGTGGCCTCCACGCCCGCTTCGCCTCAGTCGGAGGCGTTCTCGCGTAGTAACTCGTCGACCTCAGAAGCCCGGTACCGGCGGTGGCCTCCCAGCGTCCGGATGGGGTCGAGCTTGCCGGCGTCGGCCCAGCGAGTCACCGTCTTCGGGGTCACCCCGAACAGTTCGGCGACCTCACCGGGAGTCAGCAGTTCACGATCGTTCTCGTTGCTGTTGTTGACCATCCGCCACATCCCTAGTCGTCTGGGTGTTCGTACCGATGGTCGACAGACGTCCCGGACCGGTTCATGACCAGTTGGGAGTGTTCTGACCGATTTGGGGTGACTCGTCCGGACTAGTCGTCCCAGGTCGAAGGCGTCCGCGAAGTCCCTGAGGTACGCCAGGACTTGCTCGTGGCTCGGGGTGGTCGGGGTACTACTCGGGGAAAGGGAACCCGTCCAGGGCTGGTTCAGCGTCCTGATCGTGACGCCTGTCGCGCCACCTCCTCCAGCCGGGCCCGGTACCCGGCCCACCACGTGTCGTCGCCGGGGGCCATGTTGTCGTTATCGGCCCGGAGCCCCACCGCGCCGTCGATGAGCTCCCGGACGATGTCCGCGTGTCCCGCGTGCCGGTGGGTCTCGGCGATCACGTGCACGAGGATGCGGTGCAGCGTGACCGTGTTCCGGTCGTCCGGCCACCACGGGACGTGCCCGACCGCGTCCAGGTCGAGACGATCGATCGTGGCGTCGGAATGCGCCCAGACCTGCCGGTAGAGGCCGACGATCTGCTCCCGGGACTCCTCGGCGGTGGCCCACATGTCCGCGTTCGGTTCCGCATCCTCGTCCTGCCAGGACAACGGCTCCCCGATCGGACGGTCGAAGACCACGCCGAAGTACCCCGCCTCGACGTTGGCGGCGTGCTTGACGAGTCCCAGGAGGTTCGTGCCTGTCGCGACCATCGGACGACGGATGTCGTACTCCGACAGACCTTCCAGCTTCCACAGCAGAGCCTCGCGACCCATCTGGAGGTAGCGCCGGAGATCGACCTCGAGATCCGCAGCGTTCACGTGTCCCTCCGCTCCCGGCCAGCCGGAACCTTACGTCGTCCTGGAAGGGGCCGGCCCATCCGCGCCACCGTCGCCTCCGGTCCTCCGGAACGGCGAGGCTCGCGCCGGCTGGGGTCTCTACCGGCGCGCACGTCGACGTGCGCGGGTCGCAACCCCGAGCATCACGAGCGCGGCCACCGCCAGGCCTCCCCCGGTTGCTGGCAACGGACCCTTCCCGGCGGACGCGTCCGGGGCCGGATCGGTGCCGGCTGCGGCGCCCTTGGTGCAGACCGCCTCCTCGGGGCCGTCCCAGCGGTCATCGTCGAGGTCGTAACCGAGCAGCCCGGGCCTGACGTAGTCGAACGGGTCGTACAGGAACCGGACCTCGGCGTCCTCCCCGACGGTCTCGAGGTCCTGCCGCAACGGGCCTTCGAAGTCGTCGGCGGAGCCGTACTCGGTGACGAAGTCGTGGTGGTTGGGCACGAACACGGTGGGTTGGATGGCTGCGATGTACATGGCCGGGTCACGCAGGCCGTTGGTCGGTTGGTTGAAGCCGAGGATCGCGCCGACCTGGACGTCCGTCTGTGGCAGCGACCGGAACACGTCGAAGACCTCGGGATGGTTCTCCTTCAACGGCCCCGCCGAGTCGTGGTAGACCAGCGAGAAGTCGCGGACGCGCAACTGGTGCAGGATCGTGCCGCCCTCGTCACCGGCGAAGTCGATCGTGAAGCCGGGACCAGGCGGGTGCAGCAGGACGCTGCCCGGGTCCGGGATCGTGATCGGGTTGTTCGTGTGGTCGTGTTCCGGGTCCGGCGGCTCCTGCGCCGAGTGGAGGTGCATGACCGACGTCGTGCACACGTCCGGCCACAACTCGTACTCGACGACGTCGCCAGGCTCGTCGCTGTCGTCGAACAGCGCCCGGCAGTCGATCGGTGTGTCGCCGGCGTTCTCGACCGCCTCGGCGCAGTGGGACCCCGTGCCCACAACGACCGCCCCGGTCGCAGCCGCCACCTCGCCCGCGAGCAGCGCGTGGTCGAAGTGCCCGTGCCCGATGAGGATCGCCTCGGGGTCCAGGCGGATCAGGTCCTGGCGGGTCGCCGGGACGTAGTTGGGCCGGTCCTCCTCCTTGTGGATGTAGGCGTCGAGGAGGAACACGTGCCCGTCGAGAGCTGCCGCGAAGGTCGCGACGGACACCCACGACAGGTGCAGCTCACCACGGTCGACCTCACCGGTGACCTGATCGACGTTCTCGGACCCGAAGAACATCGACCGGGCGGCGATGGTCTCCCGCGACACGGGCTGTCGGGCGCTGGCCATCGCGGACATCACCACCAACACGAGCGACATGGTGACGAGGAGGGACAGACAACGACGCACGGGGCACTCCAACACGGGAGGTGTTCTCGCCCACGGGTTCGACGCCTGTGAGCCACTTCCCTGCTCCGTGCGGTGGCAGCGGCCGGGTCAGCCTCCGGGTGCTGTCGGATCGTCCGCGACGTCGGGGCCGGGAACGCCACCTTCACCGGCGATCGCGAGACGGTCGAGGTAGCGGGACCAGCCCTGGTCGTGCTGCTCGAGCTCCCCGACCCCGGGCAGCCCGGTGTGGACCAGCCGCACGACGGTCTCGT
>JAHWKO010000122.1 GCA_019347855.1 Actinomycetota bacterium | reverse complement strand
ACTACGCGAGATCGTGGTCGCCCGCGGGCTCGACGACGAGTTCGCCGGCCAACTGCTGGACCGCTGGTGCAGCTGGGCGCAACGCTGCCGGCTGCAACCGTTCGTCAAGCTCGCCCGCACCATCCGCGCCCACCGCGACGCGATCATCGCGACCATCCGCCTCGGCTGGAACAACGGCCGTGTCGAAGGTCTCAACAACCGGGTCCGGCTGATCAACCGGCGCGGGTTCGGGTTCCACTCCGCCCAGGCCGTCGCCGCCCTCGTCATGCTGTCCTGCGGACCGGTCGACCTACGACTACCTCACCAGCGAGCCGTCGCGTGACCCACACCTATGACAGGAGACCCCGATAACGCACGAATCCGTGTCCTCAGGCTCGCTGTTTAGAGCGGGTACCAGCACGTGCGGTTCTGCGATGGCACGCTCAGTGACATGCCCGACCTCTCGCTCCTCCCCATCTCGGGTGCGCAGGCGGTGGCGCGCGCCACGTGGTCGCGGTCCCTGGTGATGCTCGCTGAGCCGGTCAGGGAACGCAGTGGCCGGGGCCGCCGCGGGCCGCGGCGGGCCGGTTCGAGCACCCGGGATCGTCGGGACGCCCCGGGGGCGACCCGTCGTTACCGTCGGGCTCGGTCAGCGGACCGGGCAGGGCGAAGTCCGTCTGGGAGCTGGCGATCAACTCGTCGGACAGGCTCACGGTCTGCGAGTCCAGGTGCTGTTCCAGTCGGGGCGTCGACCCGCCATCGAGGAACCGGCTGCGCTGGTAGGTGAGGAACGGCAGCGTGACCGTCGCCTCGGTCACCGTCACCGGGGCCTGGGTGCCGACGTGGGCCCACCAGTCGCTGTTGGCGTCGGTGACCCGCACGCCGATGTGGTGTCCGGCCTGCAGCACCCAGTCCTGCCCGTACAGCTCGAAGCTGACCTCGCCGGCCCCTTCGCGCACCAGTCGGGTGCCACGTGACACCACCGTGGCGGTGCCGTCCGGTCCGATGTCGTACAGGTTGGCCACGATGTTGGCTCGGGGCACACCCGCGACCGACGCCGTCACGGTCGGCTCACCTGCCAGCCACACGTCGTAGGGCAGAGGAGCGGAGATCGACCACAGCCCCTCGGTCGAGGTGTCGGCGCCACGGCCGTCGTCGGTGTAGGTACCGACCCGCAGGGCGGTGTCGTAGGGCTGGCTGTCGGTAGGCGGCCAGTTCGCTTCGCCGCGGTAGCGACCGAGGTTGTCCTGCACGGCAACGGCAGGGTCCTCCACGTCCGGCTCGATGCCCTTGAGGTGCTCGTCGAGGAACCGCATCACCTCGGCGACGAACGTGTCTCGACCCGTGTGGTAGCGGCTCCCGTCGTCGGTCTTCTCCCACCCGCGCACGTGGTCGAACTGGCCGAACCAGGCCCGGTTGCCGTCGCCGTCCAGCCCGTTGAAGTAGTCGAAGGCGCCGTCGGGTTTCGTGTTCGTCTCCAAGAACCCCTGGGTCAGGAACAGCGGCGTGTCCAGCCCCTCGGTGGTGCGCAGCAGGTCCCGCGCGACCCAGAAGTTCGCGTCGGGGTCGTCCTGCTGCTGCATCGCCATGTTGAGGCCGTAACACCAGGCCTGTGGGGCACCGTTGACGTGGTAACGCGGGTCATCGGTGAGTGACCCCGGCTGGGCGTCGACGGCCTGGAAGATGGCCGGGGTGAGCACGGAGTTGAGGAACCGGACCCCGTTGTTGTACAGGTACCGGTAGCCCGCGTACACCGGTTCCATCGACACCACGGCGGCCAGGCCGCGAGGACGCTCGTCCAGCCCCATCAGTCCCGTCCACGCGTCGTAGGACTTGCCGATCAGGGCCACCCGTCCGGTGGACCACTCCTGCGAGGCGGCCCACTCGACGGCGTCCTTCACGGCCGTCTGCTCGCGGATCCCACCCCAGTCGTTGCAGCCGCTGGACCCCCCGAACCCAGGCAGGTCGACCATCACGTACGTGTACCCCTCCTGGAGCGCCCCCGAGAGGTCGAGGAAGTCGTAGAAGCGCCCGTTGGGGCCTTCGGCGGTCGGGTCGTAGTAGGGCGGGAGCGGCAACGACCCGGAATGGTTCAGGTACGGGCTGACCGTGAGGATCACCGGGGTCGGCTCGTCCGGATCGACCCCGGCTGGCCGCAGCACGTCGGCGTGCAGCGTGTTGAGCCCGTCGCTCGACGGGAAGTAGTACTCCGAGTAGCTGGAAGCATCCTCGTGCGGGCCCGCCGCCAGCAGCGGCACCACCAGCAGCCCCACCACCACGGCCACCCACCGACGCGTCCGACCCGATGCGTCCAACCTCACTGCAGCCTCCGTTACCGTCGACCTCTTCTTCTGTGGGCTTCGCGTGTGGGCTTCGCGACCGGCGCTGCGATCTCCTGCCCACTCGGCCGTCAACCACCATCGCCTCAGCATGACCGCGCACGATGCAGGATCCGGTCGCCTCCACGGCCGTAGCGGCAGGTGACCCCACCAGAGACACCTCTGCAGAACGAGGATCCCTCATGGATAACGATCTCATCGGACGGACCCGTCCGGCAGACCCCGTGGGTGACCTCGATGCAAACCTACGACCGACGTAGTACCCCGTTCCAGATCGCCCGCTGCTACAAGCACGTTTCACCGGATCGCGTGGGCGCGTGACAAGCGATGTGGACAACTGAGCCACACGACGCATTCATCTCCAACCGACGGCCTCCGACGCCAGGTCCGTTGCACATACGGAGCGGCCCCTTGGGCAGGCGGTGAACTGGAGTCATCCGTGTCTGGGAACCAGGCATCACGACCGCCGAGCAGGTCGACGCATTGCTCGACCAGGCCCCGTCGACCCGTGCGGTGTGCGTGCCTTCAACCCGAGGAGGGCGCGAAGATCTCCAGGGGTGGCGACACGGAGGCCCCGGCTCGTGGGGGCGAACGCGGGGCCTCCTCACCGCCCAGGGTCGAGGGGACAGATGCCCTCGTGGGTGGGGGCACACCCGCCCTGGCCAGCGTGTCCCGACGGTACTGTGTGAGGCTGCACGTACCCGCGTACGGCCGGCCGGGGGGTGATCTGCGGGAGGACCGGACCGGTCAGGACTCGAGCGTGGCCAGGACCCGGTCCTCGGCGTCGGTGATCTCCATGTGGGTCACCTCGGACGCCGCCATGTAGCACGACCCCGTCAGGGCGATCTCCGACCGGTCCACGTCGGCCCAGGAGGCCACGTAGGCGCGGTGGCCGTCGTCCGCCACCGCCCAGAGCGTGTAGCCGCGGGCGTCGGGCAGACCCCCGGCATGCAGGTCCACCTGCATGCCCCACTCCCGGGGTTCGACCGTCGCCGTCGCCTGGACATCGCCAACCTCTACCGCGTAGACCGTGCCGTCGGGCCCGCCCCACGGCTGCACGACGACCGCCCCCAACACGAGGGCGACCGCGGCGGCGACCGCGGCGACCCCCCGCCACACGCCGAGCCGTCGGCGATGCGAGCGGCGTTCCCGGGCGACGGCGGCCACGACCCGTTCGGCGTGGTCATCGGAGACGCTCAGGAGGTCCCCGGACGCCTCCTCCCCCGACAACCTCGACAGGAGCCCCGGGAGGACCGCCAGGGACGCCAGCTCGTCACGGCAGGCCCGGCAGTCCTCCAGGTGCTCCTCGACCTGCGAGCGCTCGGCGGGTTCCAGGCCCCCCAGCGCGTACGCACCCAACGACCGGCGCAGCTCGGCGTGATCGGCGTGGTTCATCCGAGCGCTCCCATCTCCTCGAGAGCGAGTCGCAGGTTGCGCAGGCCGTAGTAGAGCCGTGACTTCACCGTGCCCTCCGGTACGCCGAGCCGGTCCGCCGCCTCCGCGACCGACGCTCCGCGGTAGTAGCTCTCGATGATGACGCGCCGGTGGTCGTCGGAGAGGGCCCGCAGCGCCCGGGCGACCTGCCAGCTGTCCAGCGCACGGTCGAGCTCCTCGTGATCCGCGGCCGGTTCGCCGACCTCGTCGACCGTGGCCACGACCCTGGGACGCGCGGAACGCCGGCGGTGGTGGTCGATCACGAGGTTGCGACAGATCGTGAACATCCAGGTGTCGAGGGACCCTTTCTCGGGGTCGTAACGGTCGGCGCTGCGCCACGCGCGCACCAGGGTGTCCTGCACGATCTCCTCCGCGACCTCACGGTCGCCGACCGACCGCAGCGCGAACGTGAACAGCGGACCCGCGTAGTCGGCGTGCAAGGCCCGTACCGAGGCCTGTCCTTCGGGATCCTGCGAGATGTCCGCGCCTCCTTCACCCACGGGTACGCACGGTCGACCCGTCCGGTTCGACACCGGGTCAGGTCGCGGCGGCCCGGAGCGCATCGTCGCCTGTCGGGGGTCCGATGTGGTCGAGCACCGCCTGCGTGAACGCCCGCGGCGCCTCCTCGTGCGGGAAGTGCCCGACACCGTGGATCGGGACGAACGACGCCTCGAGGTCCTCGGCCGTCTCCCGACCCTGGTCGATGCGCAGCACCGGATCCTCGGCGCCCCACACCACCGTGGTGGGCACCCGCAAGCGGTGCGGTCCGGCGGCCCGCGACACGATCGGCAGGCGCCGCCGCACCGTACGGATGAGCCGGTCCGCGACGGCCCGTCGCGACAGCGTCCGGTAGTACGCCAGCCATCCCCCCGGATCGGACGACACGCCTTCGGCGTAGGCGGCGACGACCTCGTCGGGGAACGCCTCGTGGACGACGGCCGAGTAGCGGATCGCCGCCCCGACGAGCCGGTGCGCGTTCAGGCGGAACGCGACGTCCGGGAGGACCGGCAGGTTGAACAGGGGCACGTGCCACGCGTGCCGCAGATCGAGACGGCGGTACGGGCTGTTGGCGAGGACCAGGGCACGTACCCGCCCAGGGTGCCGGAAGGCTGTCGCCAACGCGACGGCCCCGCCCCAGTCGTGGCCGACGACGACGGCCTTGCGCACGTGGAGGTTCCGGATGAGCTGCGCG
>JAHWKO010000121.1 GCA_019347855.1 Actinomycetota bacterium | reverse complement strand
TGGGGGAACCCGGCCGTGCCGGGCGAGACCTCGACCCGCAACCGCGACGGCGGCGCGTACGGGTCGCCCTGGACCCGCTCGATCGCGAGCATGCAGACGTCCAGATCCCAGACCGAGTCGGTCAGGCGCTTGTACGCGCCGTACCCCTTGCCGTCGAGGGCCGCGAGACGGCCCCGCAGGTCCTCGGCGTTCCCATCGACGTCCACAGTGGGACGAGGCTAGTGAGGGTCACGGCGCCACCGGTCGTCCGATGGCGGGCGAGGGGACGCGGTTACCATCCTGATGCAGCAACCGATCGCCCCTTGCATGCCCGACAATCGACGGATCGGGGTCGCAGCGTGGGAGTGGGCCACGTGCACGGTGACACGGCGCAGCCGGAACGCGCCGGGGAACGGCACCGGAAGCGTCTCGGCGTCGCGTTCGTGCTCGTCCTCGTGTTCCTCGTCGTCGAGGTCGTCGGCGGGCTCGTCAGCAACTCGCTGGCGCTGCTCTCCGACGCGGGCCACATGTTCACCGACGTGCTGGGCCTCGGGATGGCGCTGGCGGCGATCCAAGCGGCGAGCAGTGCCTCCGTCGACCGGCAGCGGTCGTTCGGCCTGTACCGGCTCGAGATCCTCGCGGCGCTGGCCAACGCCGTGCTGCTGTTCGGCGTCGCCGGGTGGATCCTGTACGAGGCCGTCACCCGGCTGAGCGACCCGCCGGAGATCGCTACCGGCACGATGCTGATCGTCGCGGTCCTCGGGCTACTGATCAACATCGCGGTCTTCGTTATGCTCCGCGAGGCGAGCGACGAGAGCCTGAACGTCGAGGCCGCCTACCTCGAGGTGCTCGCCGACCTGCTGGGATCCGTCGGCGTGATCGCGGCCGCGCTGATCGCCCGGTTCACGGGGTTCGCCCTGATCGATCCGGTCTTCGCCGTGGGCATCGGGCTGTTCGTCCTCCCACGCACCTACCGGGTGGCTCGCAAGGCCGTCCGGATCCTGATCCAGGCCGCACCGCCGGAGGTCGACGTGGACGGCATCGCCGACGACCTCCAAGGCATCCCCGGCGTGGCCGGCGTGCACGACCTGCACGTCTGGACGCTGACGTCCGGGATGGAGGTGGCGTCCGCGCACCTGCGCCTGTCGGCATCGGCCGACGCCCACGCCGTCCTCGATCGTGCCCGCACCGGCCTCCGCGAACGTCACGACATCCGCCACGCCACCATCCAGATCGAGCCGGACGAGCACGGGGAGTGCCCGGACGACTGCCTCGAATCCCACTGGTGATCCCTTGACGGCCCTCCTGTGGGCTAGCCTCGCCGTCCTCGTCCTCCTCGTCGTCGACGGGGCCCTCACCTGGCGGGTCCGGCGGACCGCCGCGGACCGCATCTCCTGGTCCCTCGACGCCCCGGTCGACCTCCACGTGCGTGGCTGGCCGGCATCTATTCGACTCCCGCTGGGCAGGCTGAGGTCGGTGCGTGTCGAGGCCCGCGGGGTGCCTGCGGCGGGGACGCGCCTCACCGAACTCGTCGTGGACCTGCGGGGGGTGCGCCCCCGGTCGCTGCCCGGGGACGGGCTGGCGCTGGCCAGCACCGGGGGGCGTTTCACCGCGCGCCTGGACCCGGAGGCGTTCCGGTCGCTGGCGCCCCTGCCGAGCTCGGTGGTCCGCGTCGGGTTCGAGCCCGGTCAGATCCGGTTCACGCTCCCCGGCGGCGTCACGGTGCCGACGTCGGTCTCGCTCGACGACGACGTGGTCGTCCTCACGCCGGACGTGGAACGGCTCGGTGTGCTGTCGGTGCTGCGCTTCGCCTTCCCGCTCGAGGAGCTGCCGTTCGGTGCCACGGTCGACGACGTCCACGTCACGAGCGACGCGCTGCTCATCGAGGGCACGGTCGGCCCACTGCAGGTCGACCGAGCGGGCGTGACCGGACGCTGACGGCCACCCACGTTCGGTCCAGGTCAGGTCGGTACCGTGGAGCGACGCGATCGCCGATCGGAGGGGTCCCGATGGCCGTGCCGGCCCCGCACGCCACCCTGCTCGTCACCCTGTCCGGGGACGTCGGGACGAAGTCGCACCGCACCCGACGCCGCTTCCGTCGCCGCCTCATGGACAACATCGAGGCGGCCTTGGACGCGCGTTCCGTCACGCACGCCGCCGACGACACCTTGGGGACCGGGCGACTCGCCTACCGCACGGACGACCCGGACGCCGCTGCGCCGATGATCGCGAGCGTGTTCGGCGTGCACCGGGTGGAGCTCGCCAGGCCGATCGTCTGGTCGGACCTCGAGGACCTGTCTCAGCAGGTCGCCGACCGGGCGGCCGAACTGGTCACCGACAAGCGGTTCGCGGTCCGCGTCCGCCGCACCGGAGAGCACGACTGGTCCTCGATGCAGGCCGAGCGAGCGATCGGGACGTTGCTCGATCCCCTGTCCGCCGGTGTCGACCTCGATGACCCCGAGGCCGAGGTGCGGGTGCTCGTCCTGGACGAGCAGGCGTGGCTCCTCGAACGGACCTGGAGCGGACCCGCTGGGTTGCCCCTGGGCACGCAGGAAGGCGTCCTGTCCCTGCTATCGGGGGGCTTCGACTCCCCCGTCGCCACGTGGATGCTGATGCGCCGCGGATGTCCGGTCGAGTTCTTCCACGTGCGGCTCGACTGCGCGCAGACCGAGCACGCGCTGGCTGTCGCGAACGATCTGGCGCGCCGTTGGGGAGCGGGCACCCGACCCGTCGCCTGGGTTGTGGACTTCGAGGACGTGAAGGAGTCCCTGCTCCATGACGCCCCACCGCGGTTGCGCCAGGTCCTGCTGAAGCAGCTGATGTTCGCCGCCGCCGACCGGATCGCCGAGGAGCGCGGCATCGCCGCGCTGGTGACCGGCGAGGCCGTCGGTCAGGTTTCGAGCCAGACCCTGCACCACCTCGGGCAGATCGATCGCTTCGCGAACCGCCCCGTGCTCCGCCCCCTTGCGGGCTTCGACAAGGATGAGATCGTGGCCAAGGCCCGTGAGGTCGGCACCCACGACCTGTCGGTCCGTGCCCGCGAGGTGTGCGACCTGTCGGGTGGGAACGTGGCGATCGCCGCACAGGGAGAGACCCTCGATCGCGCCCACGACGGGCTGCCTGAAGGGCTGCTCGAACGCGCGATGGAGCGCCTGTCGGTCGTCGCGCTGCACCGCTGGGTCCCCGGGCTGGACGCGGTACCGGTGGTCGACCGTCCCGGCGAGGGCTACGTCACGATCGGCGCCGACGACGAGGTCCCCGAGACCGGTCCCATCGCGGTCGTCGCTGGGGACGACGCGATCGAACTCGCGACCGCGCTGGCCGTCGGTGGCCGCGAGGTCCAGCTCGTCCGTCCCGCACCTGGTCCGGATCTCCGCGCGGTTGGTTGAGTCAGACGGAGACCAGGCGGCACAGGCGCCACCCAGTCTGTCGAGTCAAGCGGAGACCAGGCGGCACAGGCGCCACCCAGTCTGTCGAGTCAAGCGGAGACCAGGCGGCACAGGCGCCACCCAGTCTGTCGAGTCAAGCGGAGACCAGGTGGCGCTCCGCCGCCTCGGCGCAGTCCTCGCACGCGATCGCGCGGACGCACCCGGTGTCCGTCTCGACCTCGATGTACCAGGAGCGCTCGACCGGGTGCGGAGCGTGGCAGACGCCGCACGGCCAGGTCCCGGGGGCACCGACCCCCGTCCCGTTCCAGTTCTGCACCGTGAGCACCTGGTGCTCGTCCAGATCGACCATGTCCGCCCCCACAGCGTCGCAGCGGTCCGAACGTAGGCGCCTACGGGCCACGTTCCGTCCCGTCGGGGCCCCGTCCAGACGACCGGGGTCCCAACGGCCCGTGTGCCGGTTACAGCACCAGGCGCAGGAAGCGGGTCACCACGCGATGGGTCAGCCCCCAGATCGTGTAGCCCTCGTAGTCGATCGCCGGGAACGGCCCCATGCCGCGGTACCAGTGGAAGGTTCGGGCGTCGCGGGAGGCGAGATGCGGGACCGGTACCCACACGGCCGATGCGACCTCGGACCGGTCGAGCTCGAGTTCGGGCTCACGATCGAGCACGAACACGAACGGGGAGACGATCACGTCCGACACGCGGCCACCCTCGTCATCGAGCCGGCCGATCGGATCCCCGAGCTGGATCCCGACCTCCTCCTGGGACTCACGGATCGCGGCCGCCATCGGACCGGCGTCGGTCGGGGCCACGAACCCGCCGGGGAGCGCCATCTGCCCCGACCAGCGGTCCCCGTCACGTGACGCGCGCTCGATGAACAGCACCTCGGGACCCCGATCGGGACGGTCCAGGAGCACGAGAGCCGTAGCGGCCTGCTTCTGCCACATCCACGGCGACGAGGTGTCGGGCTCGTGGCTGGCCACCCTGGCCACGATGCGATCCAGCAGCACGCTCACGCGTCTACCGCTCCTCCGTGCTCATGAGCCATCCGCAGCCCTGGACTACGGTCGCCACACGATGGAACCAGACGCTGGGGGTGAACCGGTGACCGACCGGGACGTACGAGAGGGGACCCTGCTGTGGTCTCCGCCGGAGGACGCACGCGAGACCACCCGCATGGGGCGCTACCTCACGTGGGTGAACGAGCGGTACGACGTCGGGGCCGAGGACTACGACGCCCTGTGGCGTTGGTCCACGGACCACGTCGAGGACTTCTGGGCCTCGATCTGGGACCACTTCGACGTGATCGCCCACTCGCCGTACGAGCAGGTCCTCGCCGACCGCTCGATGCCTGGCCCATCGTGGTTCCCCGGCGCGACGCTCAACTACGCCGAGCACGTGCTGCGCCGGGACGACGACGAGGTCGCGATCGTCTCGCGTTCCGACACCCGACCCGGCGACATCGAAGAGGTCACGTTCCGGGTGCTGCGCCGAGAGGTCGCGGCCTGCGCGAACGGGTTGCGTGAGCTCGGCGTGGGCCGAGGCGACCGGGTCGCCGCGTACCTCCCCAACGTCCCCGAGGCGGTCGTGGGGATGCTCGCCGCGGCCAGCCTCGGCGCCATCTGGTCGTCGTGCGCACCCGAGTTCGGCACCCAGAGCGTCGTCGACCGCCTCCGGCAGATCGAACCGACGGTCCTGCTGACGATCGACGGCTACCGGTACGGCGAGAAGGAGGTGGAGCGTGCCGAGGAGGTCGCCGCGATCCGTGAGGCACTGCCGGGCCTCGAGCACACCGTGCTCCTGCCGTACCTGCACGCCGAGGTCGACGACCGGGCGTTCCCCGACGTGATCCTCTGGCAGGACCTGCTGGCCGCGGACATCTCGTTGACGTTCGAGGCCGTGCCCTTCGACCACCCCCTGTACATCCTGTACTCGTCCGGAACGACCGGGATCCCCAAGGCGATCGTGCACGGACACGGCGGGATCCTCCTGGAGCACCTGAAGATGCTCGCGCTGCACCACGACCTCGGCGAGGGCGATCGGTTCTTCTGGTTCTCCACGACGGGCTGGATGATGTGGAACTACCTCGTGAGCGGTCTGGTGGTGGGCGCGTCGATCGTGCTCTACGACGGCG
>JAHWKO010000120.1 GCA_019347855.1 Actinomycetota bacterium | reverse complement strand
CGCGACCACCGGGCCCGGCTGTCCGACCTCCTGGATGACCTGCCCGTCGAGGCCATCCCGTTCGCGCAGGCATCCCTCGAGCTCGTCCGGGACATCGAGGTCCAGGCCAGCGCCATCGCGCTCTTCGGCGACCCGGCCGGATCCCGGCGCGACCCCTCCGATCCCGGGCTCGGTGATCCGGGCACCGCTGAGAGCCCCGGCCGCAGCAGCGGGGACAGCGAGCAGGAGCCGTCCGACGGGGAGTCTGGCAGCCAGCACGGCACGACCGTGGAGCCGGACGTCCTCGAGAGCCCACTGGACGAGCTCGAGAACCCGTTGGACGAGCTCGAGGCCCCGTCGGGCGAACTCGAGACACCCAGCCTCGAACCGTCCCTGGATCCCTCGCTGCCGACGGACGCCACCCCCGACGACCATGCCGAGGCGGTCGGCCTCGTGTACGTGAGCGACGACGAGCCGGGGATCACGCGTCTGCGGTGGGGCGCGGGGTTCACCTACCGGTTCCCGGACGGCAGCACGGTCCCGCAGGGCCACCCCGACCGACAGCGTGCCGAGAGCCTGGCGATCCCACCCGCCTGGACCGACGTGTGGGTCTGTCGGGACCCCCGCGGGCACATCCAGGCCACCGGACGCGACGACGCAGGTCGCAAGCAGTACCTCTACCACCCGCGCTGGCGGGAGGTCCGGGACGCGACGAAGTTCCACCGCATGGAGGCGTTCGCGGCGGCGCTCCCGGGTATCCGCGACCGCGTCGACCGTCACCTGCGCAAGCACGGTTTCACACGCGAGAAGATGCACGCGCTCGTGGTCGCACTGCTCGACGAGACGCTGATCCGGATCGGCAGCGACCGCTACGCGCGCACCGCCGGCACCCACGGCCTGACGACGCTCGAGGACGAGCACGTCGAGGTGGACGGCAGCAGGGTCCGCTTCTCCTTCCCCGGGAAGTCCGGACAGGACCGCGAGGTCGAGCTGCGCCACCGGCGACTGGCCCGTCAGCTCCTCCGCTGCGAGGAGGTCCCCGGCCAGCGGCTGTTCTCGTACGACGACGGCGGCGGCTGGCGTCACGTCGGCTCCGGGGACGTCAACGACTACCTCCGCGAGGTCTGCGGCGTCCGGCTGACGGCCAAGGACTTCCGGACCTGGGGCGGGACCGTGGTCGCGGCCAGGACCCTGCGCGACCTCGGGGCTCCCGAGGGCACCGCTGATGCGGACAGCAAGGTGCTGCGCGCCATCGATGCCGTGGCCGAACGGCTCGGCAACACCCGCGCGATCGCCCGCTCGAGCTACGTGGATCCGCGCGTTCCGAAGGCCTACCGCTTCGGGAGGTTCGACGAAGCCTGGGACGACGACCCGACGGTCCTCGAGCGCCTCTCGCCGGGCGAGCGTGCGGTCGAGCGGATCCTCCAGCTCGACATGCCGCCCTCGTCGGAGCTCGAGGAGAGACGGACCCGCACCGGTTGAGCGGCCCGGTCCTCATCCCTCCGGCTCACCCCCGTGCCGCCCCCCACAGCTCGACGGGCGTACCCTGCGGGTCCCGGCGAGCGTGGTGGAACTGGCAGACACGCGAGGTTTAGGTCCTCGTGGGGTTCACGCCCCTTGGGAGTTCGAGTCTCCCCGCTCGCACCCGCACCGGCCGCACGGCGCCACGGTGACGGGCGTAACCTGTGCCCGTCGGCACCCTCCACGGTGCCGGCCACGCCCCCGGCAGCCATCTACTGCGCGGGGGCACCTACCTCCAGATGAGTTCGGCGGCCTCGATCTCCGGCACGTCGTCGCGGCGCGATCAGCGCCGGACAGGCGAGCGGCGGAGCGACCTCCACAGGATCTCCGCACCGCTCCCGCCGGAGGGACGAACCGCCTTCGTAGACTCCGCCGAGATGCCCCACACGATCGCCGTCATCGAGGACGAACCGACCATCGCCCGGTCGGTGGCGGCCCGCCTGCGCTCCGAGGGCTTCACCGTCGAGGTCGCCCACGACGGCGACGCCGGCATCGAGCTCGTCCGGGAGCTGCGCCCCGACCTCGTCGTCCTCGACCTGATGCTGCCCGGCATCGACGGGCTGGAGGTGTGCCGGCGCATCCAGGCCGAACGCCCCGTCGCTGTCGTGATCCTCACCGCCAAGGACGCCGAGACCGACGTCCTGGTCGGGCTCGGTGTGGGCGCTGACGACTACGTGACCAAGCCGTTCAGCCCCCGCGAGCTGGTCGCACGCATCCGGGCGGTCCTGCGCCGGGTCGAGCGATCGTCGGCGACGCCCGACGGCGAGGTGGTACGACTGGGGGACCTCGAGATCGATCCGGCACGGAGGCGTGTCGTCCGCGACGGCGAGGAGGTGCACCTCACCCCGCTGGAGTTCGACCTGCTCCACCACCTGGCGTCCCGCCCGGACGTGGTGCGCAGCCGCGAGCAGTTGCTCGTCGAGGTGTGGGGTTACCCGGACGGGACGGGCGCACGGACGGTCGATTCGCACGTCCAGGCGCTACGCCGCAAGCTCGGCGAGGGGATCATCCGCACCGTCCACGGCGTGGGGTACGCCGCGGAGGAGCCGTCGTGAGGCGCCGTCGCTTCCGGCCGCTGGACCGGGTCCCGTCGATCAAGCTCAAGCTCGGCGTGCTCATCGTCGCCGCGGTCACGGTGACCTCGGTCGTGATCGCGGTCGGGAACCGCAACGGTTGGCCGATCCCGCTCCTGACCCTGGCCGGGATCGCCGTCGGCCTCGTGATGGTCCACCTGCTCGCACGGGGCATGACCTTCCCCCTGCGCGAGATGGCCGAGGCCGCGTCCGCGATGGCGCGGGGGGACCACGACCGGCGGGTGACCGAGACGTCACGGGACGAGGTCGGCGACCTGGCACGCGCGTTCAACCGGATGTCCGCGGAGCTGGCGGAGGTCGACCGGATCCGCCGTGACCTCGTGGCCAACGTCTCCCACGAGCTGCGCACCCCGATCGGGGCGTTGCGCGCCGTCCTCGAGAACCTGGTCGACGGTGTCGAGGATCCCGACCCGGAGACCTTCCGGGCGATGCTCGCGCAGGTCGAGCGGCTCGCGCGGCTGGTCGACCAGCTGCTGGATCTCTCCCGTCTCGAATCCGGTACCACGCCTGTCGAGCTGCGGCCCTTCGAGGTCCGGCCCGTCCTGGACGAGGCGGTGCGCGAGGCGCGGCTCCGCGGGACGACGGTGACCCTCGAGGTGACGGGCGACGACCGGCTGGAGGCGCACGGCGACCCGGAACGGATCCACCAGGTGATCGCCAACCTGCTCGACAACGCGCTGAAGCACTCCCCCGAGGGCGGCGTCGTGCGCGTGGACGCCACGCACCTCGACGGTCGCGTGCGCCTCACCGTCACCGACGAGGGACCGGGCATCCCACACGACGAGGCCGGCCGTGTGTTCGAACGCTTCTACCGGGCCGACGCGTCGCGGACCGGGGACGGGGGATCGGGGCTCGGGCTGTCGATCGCCAGGTGGATCGTCGATCTGCACGGCGGAGACATCCGCGTCGAGGACAGCACCCCGCACGGCTGCCGGATGGTCGTGGAGCTGCCGGGGGGCAGGAGGTGACCGAGGCGGATCCGACGATCCCCCGTCCCGCCGTCCTCGTCCTCGCGGGAGCCGTCACCGCCGTCCTGCTCGTCGGACATCCGGTCGGCATCGGCACGTTCCTGTCGGCCGCCGCGGTCGCGCTCGCGGTGGCGGCCCAGCGGCCCCGAGCAGGCGAACCGCCCGTGCTCGCCGACACCGCCGTGGCGCTCCTGCTCGCCGCGACGGCGACGGTGACGACCGCGGGGTGGGTGCTGGCGCTCGTCCTGACCGCAGCGATCGGCGCCGCCGCGCTGGCGGTGGCGGGCGGACCCTCGTGGGCGCAACTGGCGACGGCCGCGCTGGCTCCGGTCCGGGCCGGGTGGGCTGCGGTCCGCGAGCTGTCCGGCTCCCTGGGGCGCCGGCTCGGTCGGGAGGCGGTGCGCCGCTCGGCGCCGGCGTTGCGCGGAGCCGGGATCGCGCTGGTCCTGGTCACCGTGTTCGGGACGCTGTTCGTCTCCGCCGACAAGGCGTTCGCCGAGCTGACCGAGCGGTACCTCGTCCCGGACGTGCGGTTCGACGTGCTCGCCAGCCGCGTGGTCGTCGGGGTGCTGGTCTCCGTGGGTGCGGCCGCGTTGACGCTGGCACCGAGCCGTGGCCGGAGCGGGCCAGCCGCGGCGGCGGAACGACACCTCGGTCGCTCCGAGTGGCTCACCGCCCTGGTGGCGCTCGATCTGCTGTTCGCGTCCTTCGTTGCGGTCCAGATCACGGTCCTGTTCGGCGGGCACACCCACGTCCTGGAGACGAGCGGCCTCACCTACGCCGAGTACGCCAGGCACGGGTTCTTCCAGCTGCTGGTCGTCGCCGGGCTGACCCTGGCGGTGATCGCCGGGGCGGTGCGTTGGTCCCGCCGTCGCGAGGACCGGGACCGGCGCCTGCTGCAGGTGCTCCTGGGCATCCTGTGCCTCCTCACCCTGGTGGTCCTCGCATCGGCCCTGCGGCGGCTGGGCCTCTACGAACAGGCGTTCGGGTTCACCCGTGCCCGGATGCTGGCGCACGCCACCTTGCTCTGGTTCGCGGTGCTGTTCGTCATCGTGATGGCGGCCGGCGCACGTTGGGACGCGTCCTGGTTGCCGCGGGCGACGGTCGTCGTCACCGGGATCGCCCTGCTCACCTTCGCGCTGCTCCGGCCGGACGGCCTGATCGCGGAGCACAACATCGCACGCTTCGAGGAGACCGGCCGGATCGACCTGGCCTACCTCGACGGCTTGAGCACCGACGCCGTCCCGGCGCTGGCGCAACTGCCGCCCGGGATGCGCTCCTGCGTACTGGCCGACGATGCCGTCCGGCTGCGCGGCGACGACCGCTGGCACGCGCTGAACCTGAGCCGCCAGCAGGCGCGCCGGGTCTTGGTGAGGATCGACGGGATCGACGGGCCCTGCCGCACATCGTGACCGCGGGACGTCCGGATCACCGCCGCTCGGACGGTTGGTGACCCGAGCGGTACTCCTCTGCACACGAGCGGCACAACACCATGCTGCGTGGACCGCGGACCGTTTCGAAGACCAACGACCAGCTCTCGGCGGTCGGGTGGTCCTCCCCGCAGCGCGTGCACGGCCAGTCCCCGTGGACAGAGGCACCGGGCGACGCGAACCGCGCCAGATCCAGCACACGGAGACGGCCGGGGGCGATGACACGGTCGTGGTCCGTCATCGAGAGCTCCCGGGGTCTGGAGGGGGATCGAGCAGGTCGGAGGGCGCTACCAACGGGGTTCGACGTCGGTCCTGGGTTCTCCTGCCCGTCGGTAACCTGCCGGCGACGTGTCCCTCTCCACCACCACCACCACCGCCCTCGCACGGGTCGTCCGCGAGCGCCCGGCCGCGGTGGCCGTGCCCCGTGGTCACCAGCAAGGAGCACCGTGAGCGACGAGGCCAAGGAGCTGTACCGGGGGGCGCTGGCCGCCACCGTTGACCCGCCGCCGGAGGCGGCCAGCGCCGCCCGCCTGGCTGCCTCGGTGCGCCGCCTGGTGCAGATGGTC
>JAHWKO010000011.1 GCA_019347855.1 Actinomycetota bacterium | reverse complement strand
GAGGCCCGATCCGGTCACGCTGTGTGACATCGACGGGCGAGGTCCCTGTGGAAATCAGGAGCCCGGACAGGCTCCCGAAGACGCGGTCGCGCACGTGATCACGGACGATGTGATCGCGATGTGATCGCAACCGCTCTAACGCGAGGACCCCGGAAAGCCGGAAACCCCCGAAATCGGGGAGATTCCGAGGGTTCTGGCTAGTAGCGGGGGCAGGATTTGAACCTGCGACCTCCGGGTTATGAGCCCGGCGAGCTGACCGAACTGCTCCACCCCGCGTCGGGGCAGCGACGGTACCCAGGGCCCGTAGACCCCGCAAACCGACGACCAAGTGGGTCTGCTCGCGCTCCGGTCCCACCTCAGGAACGAAGCGCCGAGCGCCGATCAGCCGGAGGGGCTGGCAGTCTCCGTCGGAGCGGGCGACGACCCCGGTGACGCCCCAGGGGACGCACCTGGACTGGGCTGCGCGCCAGGCTCGGGGACCTCGCGCTCCTCGGCGAGCCGTTCCGCCAGACGGTTCGCCCGATCGATCTGCTCCTGGTACTCGGCCAGGTCGCCCTGCTGCAACGCTTCCTGCGCATCCAGGAAGGCCTGCAGCATGTCGGCGATCAGGTCGTCGATCGTGACCTCTGCAGGCTCCTCCTCGCCCTCATCGTCACCCTCATCGGGCCCTTGCTCGACGGGCACCTCGTCGGCCCGAAGGAGTTCGGCGAGCGCGTCCTCGAGCGTCTCGGCCATCACCACGTCATCGCCCATGACGAGCACGACCTGGTCGAGCTCCGGGATCTGGGCCTGGGGGTTCTCGAGGAACAGCGGCTCGACGTACAGGATCGAACGCTCGATCGGCAGGATGATGAGGTTCCCGCGGATCACCTGCGAGCCGCGCTGATCCCGCAGGGTGATGTACTCCGCGATCTCCGACTCCTGCTCGATCCTCGCCTGCGCCTGCGCCGGACCGAGGATCGCCTGGTCGCTTGGGAACTCCACCGCGAAGAGCTCGCCGTAGTGCTCGGGGTCTGACCGCCCCGCCAACCACGCGATCATGTTCGGCTTGTTCAGCGCCTTGAAAGGCTGGATCAGGACGAACTCCTCGTTCTCCTCGCCGGGGAGGCGCATCAGGAGGTAGTACGGATCCAGTGGGCGCACCCCCTGGGCGGCGTTCGAGGGCTGGTTCGCCTCGAACGCGGGATCGTTCGGGATCTCCCAGGCGTCGGCCTTGCTGTAGAACTCGCCGGCGCCTTCCATGTGGTAGGTCCGAAACACCTCGGACTGCAGCGTGAACATGTCCTCCGGGTAGCGGAAGTGCGAGATCAACTGCTCGGAGGCTTCGGACATGTCCGCGAAGGGCTCGGGGAAAGCCTTGCGCCACGCCTGGACGATAGGGTCGTCGGGTCGAGCCACGTAGAGCGTGACGGTCCCGTCGTAGGCGTCAACCACGGCCTTGACGCTGTTGCGCACGTAGTTCACCGCACGCTGGGTCCCCGGGAACAGGCGCCGTTCCGAGTACGGGTAGTACGCCGAAGTGGTGTACGCGTCCTGGATCCACACGAGCCGACCGTCCGCGACCGCGAGGTACGCGTCCTCGTCCAGGAGGAGGAACGGCGCGACGTGTCCGACGCGCTCCTTGATCGTGCGCTGGAAGATGATCTCGGACTCGTCGTTGATCAGCCCCGACAGCACGAGGTTCGGGTCGGCGAACCGCAGCGCGAACGCGAGCCGACGCAGGTAGTTGCCCACGGGCACCCCACCCTCACCGGCGTAGGTGGTGGTCTGCTGCTGGCCGGTCTCGCTGGACTCGAAGTCGATCTCCGGTTGGTCGGTCCGAACGATCGAGTAGTCCGCGTGCGACTCGCCGAAGTACAGCCCAGGTTCGTCCGGCACGAGGACGTCCTCACCCCTCGGCGGGATGTCGCGGGCGAGGAAGACCGGCTGCCCCTCCCCCGTCGCGACGTTGACCCGGGAGGACACGTCCCCGAAGCCATGCGTGTAGGTCAGGTGCAGGTTCTGCCACGTCTGCGCCTGGGGCTCCAGCTGCTCAGGGGCGAGCTCCCGCGCCGAGATCATCACCTGTCTCTGCTCGCCGGCGAGGTCGTACCTGTCGACGTCGACGTCCACGAAGTCGTAGTAGGTACGGATCGCCTGGAGTTGCTTGTAGGTCGTCTCCAACACCGCCGGGTCCCAGACCCGCACGTTGTTGAGCGTCAACTGGTTGGGTTCGACGTCCTCCTGGGAGAAGTCGTTGCGAACCTCGAAGCGCTGTCGCGTCACGTCCGCGAGGTCGTACGCGACCCTCGTCGCCTCGAGGTTGCGGGCGATGAACGGTTCCTCCCTCTCGAGCTCCTGCGGGTCGACGCGCAGACGCTGGATCGCCGCCGGGTAGATCCCCTGGAGCACGATGCTCGCCAGCACGAGCAGCCCGATCGCTGCGCCGGGCAGCACCCAGCCACGACGACGGATGTTCAGCAGCAGGAGGACGACCGCGACCGCCGCCACGATCAGCAGCAGGTTGAGGGCTGGCAGCTCCGCGTTGACATCGGTGTAGGACGCGCCCGTCACCTGCCCCCGGGGCGAGAAGTTGAGCTCGAACCGGTCCAGCCAGTACCCCCAGCCGTGCGCGAGCAGCACCCCTGCCGCGAGCACCGACAGGTGGGCCTTGGCCTGCGGCGTGACCCGGTCACCCGGGACCTCCAACCGGATCGATCCCAGGAGGTAGTGCGCCCCGGCGGTGACGAGCAGGACCATGAGGAGGGACGTGAACAGCCACCCCTGCACGAACTCCCACCAGGGCAGGTCGAAGACGTAGAAGCCGATGTCGCGACCGAACTGCAGGTCGGTATCACCGAACGTGCCGCCGTTGATCCACAGGAGGAAGCGGGGCCACTGGGTGGCCACCGCGGTCCCGGCGCTCAGGGCGAACAGGGCCGACACGGCAGCGATCAGCCACGGCACGTACGGGTCTGCCATCTGCCGGTACCGCTCGACGATCGCCTCTCGGCGGTTCGCCGGGAGCACGACGGGACGCAGGCGGGTGGTGACCCAGAGGTTGACCGCCACGAGGAGGCCCAGGGCGGCGCCGAACGCCACGCCCACGCCGATCTGCGTGGTCAGGATCCCGGTGAAGACCCCCGCGTACCCGAGGTCCTGGAACCACCAGAGATCGGTGAGGAACGCCGAGACGCGGTTCGCAGAAAGCAGGACCACGACCGCCACAACGGCGACGATGAGGCCGAGCCGATTGCGGATGGCGTCACCCATGCGTCAGGGGATGGTTACGACGGGGCGAGCGTACAGCTGCAGCCTCCGTGCGCCGGCGGGACCACATCGCCGCTGGCGAACGGGCGGTCGAGCGGCACGGGACCCTCGTCCGCGTTCGCGCGGCACCGGTTCTCTGGGCACCGGGATTCCTCGCCCAGCACCCAGACCCGCGTGCCCACGCCTGCGTGCTGCCAGGCGTCGTGGGTGCCCAGCTCGTAGATGCGGAGGAGGCTGGCTTCGGTAGCCGACTCGGCGACCGGACCCTTCAGGTCGCGGAAGACTTCGCTCACCCGATCGGCGAGCGCGGTCTCGTCCTCACCGGCGTCCAGCCCAGCGGCTAGGGACGGTTCGAGCGCCGCGACGGTCTCGTGCCCCAGCGTGGCACGGAACTCGGCGGCAGCTGCCGCGATGCGCTCGTTGTCGGCTGCGGCTCCGTCCGGAGATACCGCCGCGAGCGTGGCCCCGTCACCGAGTCCAGCACGGTACGCCTCGCCGAGGAACGCCTCCCCCACGCTCAGGAGCGGGGCGAGCTCGTCGTCACCGGGCAGCAACCGGGTGACATCCGCATCCGCACCCTCCCGGCGGAGGGCGTCGAGGACCCCGTTCTGCACATCCTGCAACGTGCGCTTCAGCCGGCGGAGCATGCCCGGCCGGATGCCGGTGAGCGCCTGGTCGCGGAGCTCCCGGGACGCCACGTCGGCCACCGCTGGCGCGACGTCCGCATCGTCGGGGAGCTCCTCGTCGTCCGCGACCTCCTCGTGGGGGATGTCGTCGGGCGTGGCTTCCTGGTCGAGATCGTGCTCGACGTCGTCGTCTGCCTCATCGGTGCCGTGGTCCTCGTGGTCCTCGTGGCCCTCGTGCTCCTCGTGGTCCTCATGCTGCCCGTGGTCTTGGAGGTCCGTCTCGCTCGTGGGTGGCTCCTCGGCGACATCGCCCTCCACGTCGGTGGCGACCGCCGGCCCCGGACCCGGGACCTCGACCTCGGGCTCCGGACCCTCAGCCTCGTGGACGTCGCTCTCCTGCCCCGTCAGCCGGTCCAGAGCCTGACCCACGGTGGCCGACACCGCTTCGAGGTCCGCTTGCAGGCGAGCCTGCGCATCACGCAGCTCAGCGACCTGCTCCGCGATCTCCCGCTGCTGAGCCTCCGCGGTGTCGAGCGTCTCCCGAGCCGAACGTCGGGCGTCCTCGAGGACCTCGGTGGCGGTCTGGTTCGCGCGCTCCTGCTCCTCGCGCGACTTCCGGCGTGCCTCCTCGAGCAGCTCTTCAGCCTGCTGGTCCGCCTGCTCCCGTCGCTGGGTGGCATCGCGCTCGGCGTCCTCACGAAGCTGGGCCGCTTCGCGAGCGGCTTCCTCGCGTTGCTCGGTGGCGACGCGATCCGCCTCCTGACGCACCTCCTGCGCGTGGCGATCCGCGCGGGAGCGCATCTCCTCGGCGGTCTGCTCGGCCGTCTCCAGGATCCGAGCGGTCTGCTCGCCTACCTCTCGGAACGAACGGGACGGGACGGCCTCATCGGTGGGAGCCTCCTGCGGGGGCGCCGGCTCTTCCGCTCGGCGCTCGTCGGCCTTGGACTCCAGCTCGGCGATCCGCTGCTGGAGCCTGCGGACCTGTCCGGCGATCTCGTTGAGGAACGCCGAGACCTCGTCGCGGTCGTAGCCGCGGAGGGAAATCAGGAACTGGTGCTCGGCGATCTCGTCAGGCGTGTACACGGCGCTCCCCCACGGTGGATGTGCCGAGCGAGCATAGACGTCATGCCGCGGTCGCATCGCAGGGCAGCCGCTAGTCGAGACCGCCGGGTGGCAGGATCGTCGGCAACTCGGAGACCACGTCGTCGATCGTGTCACCGGCGCCCGGCACGACCTCGTCGATCACGTCAGTGATGTCGTCCACCCCCTCGTTGACCGGTTCGCACGGCTCGAGCTGACAGGGTCCAGCCGCGTCGCTGGGGGACGGGGAAGGCGAGGGCGATGGCGATGGAGACGGCGACGGAGACGGCGACGGCTGCGGTCCGGTCGGTTGCTCGGACGGCTGCGGGTCGTCCGGGCCCTCCTCCGTCCCGCCGGTCGGGACCTCGTCTGGAGCGAGGTCCTCACCCGCCCCGGTCGGCGGGCCGGCCGGACCTTCGCGCAACGCCAGGTCAGCGGCGCCCCGCAGGTCGTCTGCGCCCAGACCGTGGGAGGCGAGCACGATCCCCCAGGTCGCACCAGCGCTCCGCAGGTCCGTGACACGCACGACCGCCGCCGCGGTGGCGAGTGCCTCCTGCGAGGCGACGAGGTCGGTCACGATGACCCCGAGGAGGACGGTTGCTGGCGGGCCCGTGCGTCCCTCCCCGTCGGTCTGCCCGTAGCGGGACAGCGCCGTCTCGATCGTCGCGTCCACGAGGGCGAAGCTGGTGTAGAAGGAGCTCGGGAGGGGATCGTCGCCGTACCGGCCCGCGAGGGTTGCGTGCAGTTGAGCGGCCTGGCGGTCGATCGCCAGGAGCCCGGCGAGCAGGCGGGCGTCCCACGGATCGCTGCCCTCGTACCGCAGCGGGACGACCTCGTCGGGTAGGCCCCCGGCGATCAGGTCCGCCTGCTCGAAGCGCGCGACCGGGAGGGCCTGCTCCGCGTCCCCCGAGACACGCAACCCGACCCCGCCGGCGTACACCCCCACCCGCTCCGCACGCCCCACGTCCACCCGCCACGAGCCACGCCCCGACGCGACGATCGCCCCGATCCGAACCGCACGTTCGTTCCCGGGGACCTCCACCAGGAGGGACCCGGTCTCCAGCTCGGACGTCGGGGCCAGAACGGCCCGGGTGCCCTCGGCGAGCGAGACGTCGCCGCCTTCCACCTCGATCCGCGCGCCTTCCGCGGAGCGCACCCGCGACCCTTCGTCGATCAGCTCCCCGATCGCGACGTCGGTCCACGTTCCCGATGCCGCACGCTCGAGCTGTCCAGACACGAGCCGGCCGACGGAACCGGCGGGGATGCCCGCGCCGCCCTGCCACGGCGGCGAGACGACCAGCCCGGCGACGACCGCGATCACCGCGACCCAGGCCGACCATCGGCTGGTCGCCGTGCCGTCGCGGGTGCGTTCGAGCACCGCGGTGCCCGCCATCAGGACACCTCCTCGTCGTACCGGTCGTCCGCGACCGGGAGCAGCAGGTGGACCTCGGTCCCCTCGCCCTGCGTGGAGGCGATCTCCACCTCCGCGCCGAAGCGTTCGGCGATCCGGTAGACCAGGGACAGTCCGAGTCCGAGACCACCGTACTTGCGCGTGGCACTGCCGTCCGCCTGGTGGAAGTCGCGCGTGATCATCTCCAGCTCGTCCTCGGGGATCCCCATCCCCTCATCCCTGACGGTCAACCGGACGCGGTCCGTGCGGTCGTCCGAGGACGCCAGGAGCCGAACCGGTTCGTCGGAGAACTTGACCGCGTTGTCGATCACCTCTTCGAGCACCCGGCCGAGCAGGCGCGGATCGACCAGGACGTCGGGGAGGTCGCGTTCGAGGTAACGGGAGAACCGGCGGTCCGGGAACCGCTCGCGCCAGGCGTACAGGACCTCGTCGACGACGGGCGACAGGGCGGTCGGTTCGCGGCGAACACGCAACCGGCCAGCCTCCAAGGCCGCGAAGTCCACGAGCATGGAGACGATCCGCTCGAGCCGGTTCGTGGACTCGACGATGTTCTGGCCGAACTCGGAGATCTTCTCGGGCGGGATGGTGCGGCGGCGCATCACCTCCGCGTACCCCCGGATCGGGGTCAGCGGGGTGCGCAGCTCGTGCGAGATGTTCGCGAGGAACTCGGTCTTCATGCGCTCGACCTCGACCTCGCCGGTGATGTCCCGCAGGACGTACACACGCCCGAGGTGGGTCCCGTCCTCGGCACGCATCGGCGCGGCGGTCGCAGCCACGGGCACGAGACGCCCCTGACGATCGATCGCCGACCGGACGGACCTCACGTCACCGGCATCCTGGTGGCCCAAGGCCTCGAGGATCGACACCCCGGCCGCGTCCACGCCGATCAGCACGTCCTCGATCGGCTGACCCTCCACCCGATCGGAGGTGACGCCGAGGAGCTCCTCGGCCGCGGGGTTCACCGTCTGGACGCGCCCGTCGGTGTCCGTGGCTAAGAGCCCCTCTCCCATCGAGGCGGTCAGCACCTCCAGCCGACCCCGCAGCGCGGCCTCGGTCGCGGCGGCCTGCTGGAGCTCGCGTTCGCGGTCCGTGAGCGCCCCGGTCATCTCGTCGAACGAACGCGCGAGCCGACCGACCTCGTCGTCACGGTCGATCCCGGTCCGGACGTCGCGCTCGCCGGCGGCGATCCGCTCCGCGGCACGGGTGAGCCGGCGGACGGGGCGCGTGGTCCGAGCGGCGGTGGCGGCGGCGAGCAGCGCGGCGATCGTGAGGCCGACCATCGCCACCGCGAACAAGGTGCGCGCGAAGTCGCGTTCGGCGTCGGCGATCGAGCCGGCCGCTTCGCTGAGCACGACCCAGGCGACGGGTGTGCCCTGTGCCTCGAGCGGGCTCGCCGCGAGGAAGCTCGAGGTCCCGCCGATCTCGACCGTCCCGCGGCGCTCCCCTGCCGCGATCGCCCCCGCGACGTCCTGGGCCGCGTCGGCCTCGAGGGTCGACGCGGCCGGTGCGCCACCGACCACGACCGTGACGGCGGCCCCGGCGGTCGTGGACACGTCCTCGAGGTAGCGCGGATCGGTGGCGCGGAGTCCAACGACGAGCACGGACCGGGCCAGGTCCTGTCGGGGCTGACCGTCGACCTCAGGGACGATCGGGGTCGCCCCCATCGCCAGGAGTTCCGTGCTTCCGACCGCCACGATCCCGCTCGCACCGGTGCCACGCAGCGCCTCGGCTACGAGCTCGTCCCCGGCCACCGCGGTCGCGACGTCGGTCGGGAGGACTCCCACGTCACGCACGCCCCAGTCGTACGAGGCCAGGACCTGTCGCCCCTCGCCGACGAGGAGCGCGACGTCCACGTCGGGCAGCGACGCGACCAGCCGGGCGATGTTCTGCAGCCGACCGGGATCGTCCTCCTCCACCCGGGCCGCGACCTGATCGGTCGCGAACAGCTGGGCGATCGTCAGCGTCTCGTCGGTCCACCCCTGCCCGATCTCCTCGGCCCGCCCCTGCGCGGCCGCGGCGAGCTGGTCGAGGGCGTCCTCCTGCAAGTCCGCCCCGAAGACCGCCCCGCCGACCGCGGCGAGCCCCACGACGAGCAGGAGGATCAGCACCAGGAACGATGCGGCCGTCCGCGTCAGCAGGCTCGCCCGCGCCCGCCAGAGCAACCACGAGCCGACCGTCGCGCTCCCGACCAGCGAGAGCACGGCCGCCAGGGTGGTGGGACCACGCATCGCCAGGTCCGCTGACGCCCACAGCCCGATGCCCACCGCGAGCACGAACGTGCCGCCGGTACGACCGAGCACCCCACGGAACGAGGCGACGGCAGCGGCGGCCCCGGCGATCGCGGCCGTGAGGTACGCGCCCGGCGGGGCGGCTGCGACCACCACGGCAGTGGTGGACGATCCCAGGAGGCGCCCGGCCGACCCGACGGCCAGTGCGGCGTACCCGGCGGCACGCAGGTACAGGGGCCACGCGAGCTCGGGCGCCACGAGCGCCCCGGCGATCACGTGGCTCCCCGCGAGCAGGAGCGCCCCGAACACCAGGCTGATCCACCCCGGGCCGGCGTCGTCGCGCCTGACCACGCCGTAGACAGCGAGGCCGGCCGCGACGGTCAGCCCGAGGACGTGCACCGCCACGTGCAGCGGGATCGGGACGCCGGCGGTCATCTCAGGGAGTCTAGGAAGGGCATGCTCGTGCGCCCCCGGTCCGAGGAAGGGTCATGCTCGGGTATCGACCCCCCAGACCGCGCCCTTGACCGTCCGACCGGGACGCCGTGGCTTCAGCCACTCCCCAACGCGACGGCGTCCCGCGGTTCCTCGCCGGTCCGGAGGTCGTCGAGCGCAGCCAGTGCATCGGACAGCGTCGCAACGGGGACGAGCAGCACCCTGCTGGCGACGGGCGCGCCTCTGGCCTCGTCGAGGTTGTCCGCGGGGACCAGGAAGACGTCCGCCGCCCGGGCTCCCTCGCGCTCGAGTGCGCCGAGGATCTTCTGGCGGATGCCCCCGATCGCGCCGATGTTCCCGTCGAGATCGATCGTCCCCGTCCCGGCGATCACCCGGCCGCCCGTGAGGTCGTCGGACCCCAGCACGTCGACGACGGCGAGGGCGAACATCAGGCCGGCGGACGGCCCCCCGATCTGGCCCGCGTCGAGCCGTACGTCCACCGGCAGCACCACGTGGTCACGAACGACCGCCCCGAGGATCGTGTCCCCGGACCCGTCGGGGTCGCGGGCGGGGGCCAGGGGTACCTCCAACCGCTCCCCGTCCCGGAGGATCTTCACCATCACCTCCTCGTCAGGAGGCAGGGCACGCACCGCGTCGACCGCAGCCACGGCGTCGGTGACCGGCTCGCCGGCGATCACGACGATGACGTCGCCCCGCGTGAGCGTCCGCCCCGCGGGCAGCTCCGGGTCGACGTCGACGACCTCGGCGCCCTGCGACTGAAGATCGACCTCGTACCCGAGGTGGCGGAGGGCCGCACCTGCCGCGAGGAGCTGGGACTCGTCCATCTGCGCGATGTTCTGGCGGCGGACGACATCCTCGCTGGTCCCTGTCGGGTAGAGCACGTCGCGCGGTACCTGACGGACGCGACGCGACACGGCCGTGCGCAGCCACTCGACCGGATCGAGCTCGGCGTCGACCGCGACCGTGGTCAGCAGGAACTCCCCACTGGATGCGTAGGTCTTCTCGGCCGGCACCTGGATCGTGCGCAGGATGTCCTCGGTCGGACCTGGGTACAGCGCCACGTAACAGCGCGGTTGCACCGGCAACGCCCCGCACGGCACGACATCACGGCCGATCAGTCCGATCGCCGCGACGGCGAGCAGGATGACCAGTAGTCGGCGCATACGCGCACCCGTCTGACGGAGCGCTGGAACGCTACCTCAGGGGTCCGACACGGCCCCCGGGCGACGAACGTGCGCTAGGAGCCCTGGCCCCGGTTGAACAGCGACACCCGGCGGTTCTCGGCGGCCGGTAGCTCGGTGTCGGCCTGCACGGCCTGGCCGGAGTGCTCGGACGGCGTCTCGTTCTGATCGCTGCTCGCGGGCGCAGGCGAGATCACCGCGGCACCCGACGGCGGCGACGCCGACGAACCCGACGGAGCCTCGGGGGATGTGCTGCCGCGCGCGGGGGTGTCCTCACCGGCCACGGCGACGCGCACGTAGGTGCGGAACTCGAGCGGCACCTGGCGGTAGACGCGGACGTTCGAGATGCCGTCCTCGTTGTGCAGCTGCTCGACCCGCTGGACGGCAGCGTCGAGGTCATCGACGTCGTCGTAGCGCTCCTCGCCCTCGGGCGAGCGGTACCGAACCAGATGACCCATCGCGGACTCCTCCCAGCTGGGCGCGTAGCCGCCCCTGTCCCCGGGTGTCTCGGCACAAGGGCCGACGGACTTTACGGATGGACGTCCGAGGTCCGCGGTCGAGCCACCCACAGCAGGCCGCCGAGGTTCGCGATGATCATCGCTCCGGCCACGGCGGACCACGCCGCGACGGGGTCGCCCCCGCTTCCCCCGGCATCTGCCAGCGGCGGCTCGGAGCCGTCGGACGCGCGCGGGCTCGGCACGTCCGGTTCCGATGTGTCGGGCCCGGGCGTCGACGGCGCCACGGAGGGCGTGGGGAGGTCACTGGGGGTCGGCTCGCTCGGGGTCGAGGGAGGATCGCTACCGGCGGCCTGCTGGTCCGGGGACGGCTCACTTGACGGAGGTGGCGTCCCGTCAGGGTTCTCGCTCGGGCTCCCCGTCGTGTCCACACCCAGCGCGGCGGCGGCATCGATCCTGCCCTGTCCGGTGTCCTGGTCGGGTCCGGGCGCGCCGACGTCGACCGCGGTGTCGCGGATGCGGCGCACGGCCTGCTCGCTGCTCATCCCGGTCGCGCGGAGCAGCGCCACGAGCGCGCTCACCTGCGGGGCGGCGTACGAGGTGCCCTCGGACATGCCGATGGCGTGCCGGGCGTCCTGCCCGCACGGATCGCACCAGGTGCTCACGATGTGCATCCCCGGGGCCATGACCGCGTCGCGGCGCCCCGTGTCGGAGAACCCGGCCCGGGCGTCGTCACGGTTCGTGGCCCCGACGATCAGGACGGGGGTGTCCGAGGAGTAGTCGGTGAACGCGGCGCTGTCGTTGCCGGCGGCCGCGACGACCGCGACGCCGCGCTCCCAGGCGTAGCGCACCGCGTCGTCGGTGTCGTCGGAGCCGCCGATCGGCAACGTCGGGTCCGAGCCACCCTCCTCGTCGGCGACCTCGAGCGACAGGTTGATCACGTCGGCGCCGTTGTCGGCCGCCCAGCGGATCGCCTCGTCGACGTTCTGACTCGTGCCGGTCGCGTCCTCGTCCAGGACCCGGACCGGCATGATGCTGGCGCGGGGAGCGAGGGATGCGACGCCGGTGCCGTTGCCGGTCCGGGCCGCCACGAGGCCCGCGACCATCGTCCCGTGGCCGTGCTCGTCGGTCGGGTCGTCGTCATCATCGACGAGGTCGCGCCCGAGCACGGATCCGTCGGGTCGCCGGGCGATCGCGGACGCCAGGTCCGGGTGCGAGAGGTCGACGCCGCTGTCGATCACGGCGACGACGATGCCCTGGCCCTCCGTGACGGTCCACGCCTCGGCTGCCCGGACCTTCTCGAGGTTCCACTGCTGCGGGTAGTAGGGATCGTCCGGCGCGGCCGCAGCGATCAGCATCAGGGCGGCGAGAGCGACCACGAGGGTCGTGGCGCGGCGGGTCACGGGCAGGGCCTGTCGATCGTGCGGTCCGCGATGGTACGCGCGAAGAGCTGGGAGGATCAGTGCACCGAGGTGGTGGTGCCGTCCTCCTTGTCGACCGTCGGAGCACGATCGTTGAGCGAAGGTTGCATCGCATCGAGGGCACGGTGCCAGCCGTCCACCGACGAGACCGGGTTGCGGTCGAGCCGGCCGGACCACCACATCCACGCGAGGGCGAACGAGACGACGAGCATGACGGGGATCAGGAGGTACACCACGGCGACTCCGAGGCGGCTGGGGAAGACGTCCGGTCGGGAGCGAAACTAGTGAGGTGGAGCCACCACGACAACCGCGACGGTGACCCGCGAGAACGGTCCTAACTGCCCGTTAGACCGGGATCACGGTCCGCTCCCGAAACCTCCCTGGCGCGCCCGTCTCACGGTCCGGGGGAACCGGGCCAGCGGGTGGTGCCGTCGGCCAGGTGCTCGTGCTTCCAGATGGGCACCGAGGCCTTCAGGTCGTCGATCAGGGCTCGGCAGGCGTCGAGCGCCTCGGCGCGGTGCGGGGCGGACGCGGCGACGATCACGGATGGCTCCCCGATCTCGAGGTGCCCGAGCCGGTGGGCCAGGTGCACCGCCCGGACCCCGGGGAACCGTTCGACCACCCCCTCGCCCACGGCCCGCATCTCGGACACGGCGCGGTCCTCCCACGCCTCGTAGTCGAGGGAGTCCACGGCCTCGCCCGCGTGGTGGTCGCGCACGACGCCGAGGAACACGCCGATGCCGCCGCACTGCGGGTGGGACACCGCCTCGGCGGCGGCGGCGATGTCGAGGGCTTCCCGGTCGAGAACGACCGTCACCCGCGGGTCGGCGCGGGGCGGGGCGGTCACACCTCGACCTGCCGACGTCCCGTCGTCGTGACCTCCGAGTCCGGGGGCCAGCGCTCCTCCGGCTTGTCCGGGGCGACGGCCGCCAGCAGCACGAACGGGATCGCCGGGACGGCTCCCGCCACGACGGCGTCGGCCGGCCACCAGGCGGCGATCGCGAGGAGCAGCGCGGCCGTCATCGCGGACAGTCGGGTCGGCGAGAGTGGCCGGCTGATCGCGAGGAGCAGCAGCGCCGCGAGTCCGATGAGCGCGGCGACCCACCACGGCGCGACAGCGACCTCCAGGCGGGACACGACCCCGGCCTGCCAGACGTCGGCGAACCCGATCCGGGTGGGGATCATCGCGGCGACCGCCGCCAGGATCGCGGTGCCGAAACCGACGATCGACCAGCCCGCGGTCCGCGCCCCGAACCGGCGCATCCACAGCGGTGCGAGCACCACGGGCCACAAGGCGATGCCGACGGCCACCCCCAGCAGGCCCCCAGACACGAACGCGATCCGGCCGGACCGGTGGCGGCCGGCCCAGACCTCCGCCAGGGCCCACCAGGACCAGACCAGCGCAGCTGTCGCCAGCAGCGCCCACGGAGCGGCCGCGTGCGAGAGCAGCAGGGGAGGCGCCCAGGCCACGGCCGCAGCGGTGCACCGGGCCGTCCCGAGGTGCCCCCAGCGGCGTCCGAGCCGATCCGCTCCCGCGACGACCAAGGCGACGGCCACCAGTCCGAGCAGGATCCCGCCACCCCGCGGGGTGATCACCGGCGGCGCCTGCAGGACCCAGGCGATCGGCCACCCGAGGGGCCCTGCGGACAACGCGTCCAGGTCCCCTGGTCCGAGCGCGCCCGAGAGCCAACCGGCACTCGCGACGCCCGGCGCGCCACCGGCGTGCCAGGCGATGCCGGTGTGAACGAACGCCGATCCGGCGATCAGCGCGGTGGCCGCGCCGGGGCCGGTGCGCGGCTCCCACCGCAGCGGCGGCGCGATCACGGTGCTCGCCAGGAGCGCGCCGAGGACGAGCCACCCGAGCAGCGCGACGGACCCCCAGAGGGGGCGCAGACCGAGGACCGAGAACCCGTCCGCACCCACGATGATGGTCGAGATCCCCGCGGCCAACAGCGCGGTGGCGGCGGCCCACCCGAGCCGCCCCACGGGGCGCAACGCCGCGAGCACGACTATCAGCCCGACCGCCCAGGCCTCCCGGATCGGGAGGACGGGCAACAGGTCCAGGATGGCGTCCACGGCGGTCGTCAGCCGTCTCGGCGTCGCAGCGTGTACCGGAGGGCAGCCGCGAGCAACAGCCCGCCGGCGAGGCCCGCCCCGATCCGCAGGTCACGGCGTCGCACGCGCAGGTCCCGCCGCAAGGTCACGTACCCCTCGTGCTCGTCGGCGAGCTGCCGCAGCGTCTCTCGGTTCGTGTGCGCCGGACGCCACCCGGTTGCACGCATCCGCTCGACGCTCATGACGAAGGGGTGCATGAAGTAGTGCAGAGCCCCTGGCGGGAAGAGGGCGAGGCCCATGCTCCAGAGGCGTTCCGCGACCGAGAACGCCACCGCCTCGGGCACCTCGGACAGCGACCGCTGCCCGAGCAGCTGGGCGGCTTCCTCGAACGACAGCCACCCCTCGCAGGCCACGTTGAAGCGCCCGTCGAGCCGCTGGTCGATCGCGTGCCGCAGCGCATCCGCCACGTCCTCGACGTGCGCGAACTGCACCGGCGGCCGGTAGCCCTTCACGATCATGGGACGCACCGTCTCGGTGATCGCGCGCACGATGAAGTTGTCGACGTCCGGACCGGCGACGAGGCCCAGGCGCAGCACGGCGACGTCGAGGTCCTGGTGCTCCGGCAGCCAGCCGTCGAGCCAACGCTCGACCTCCGCCTTGTGCTCGGCGTAGGCGAAGTCGGGGTTGACCCGCAGCGGACTGTCCTCGTGGAGGGGCAGCTGGTTGTCGGGGTGCGCCCCGTAGACCACGTACGACGAGGTGTAGACGACCTGGTCGACCCCGGCCTCGACCGCGGCCTCGAACACGTTCCGGGTACCGTCGACGTTGATGGCCCGCATCGCGTTCACATCGTCCATCTCGTCCATCACGAAGACGAGATGCACCAGCACGTCGACGTCCTGGAGGTGCCGGCCGAACCCGGCGTCGCGCACGTCGGCGTGGACGAGCGACAGCTTCGGCGTGCCCGCCAGATCGTCGGGCGGCGCGATGTCCAGCCCGCGGATCGCGACCACCCGGTCGTCTGCGACGAGCCGGTCCACCAGCCGGCGGCCCAGCAGGACACCCACGCCGGTCACGGCGACGGTGAGCTGGTCCCCCACCCGTTCGTCGTCGGCCATGTCGATCCCACCTCGGTCGCTGCGACGTCGCCCCAGCGTAGTGCCGCACCCGGTCGACCCTCCGGCATCGGGCCGACGCCTGCACCTGGGCCGCTCGTCGTGACCGCCGACGGTCACGACGACCTGCCCGAGGAGTTGCCCGAGGAGCTGCGCGCGCTCCTCGAGCAGCTCGGCGGGGCCGACGCCCTACGCCGGATCCGCGCCGCGATGGGGCGCACGTCGGGACCGGTGAACTGGGACCTCGCCCGGCAGGCGGCGCTCCAGCTCGCGGCCGACGGCGACCGGTCGCCGACCGACGAGGAACGTCGCCGGGTGGCCGACGCCCAGCAGCTCGCCGAGCACTGGCTGGACGGGGGCAGCCTGCCGGCACCGCCGGATGCCGGACGCCTGGCGGTCGCGAGCCGACAGGAGTGGGTGAACGCCGCGCTGGAGGGGCTGCGACCGCTGGTCGAACCCGTCGCCGAGGCGTCGGTCTCGGCGCTGGCCGGGTTCCTGGACGAGCAGGCCCGCGAGGGCATGGTCGAGATGCCGGGGCTCGCGGGGATCCTCGGGGGTGACCTGTCGACGATGCTGCGACCGATGGGAGGCGTGCTCATGGGCCTCCAGGCCGGCAACGTCATCGGGCAGCTGTCGCGGCAGCTCCTCGGCCAGTACGACCTGGGGATCCCGACGGCCCCCCGCGCGAGCGCCTACCGGATCGCGGTCAACGTGGACGAGACGTTCGCGGGCTTCGACCTCGACGAGACCGAGGTCGCGGTCGCGCTCGCCCTGCATGAGGGCGCCCACCGCCGTCAGTACCACGCGGTGCCGTGGCTGGCGGGCCACCTCCAGGACCTGATCGCGACCTTCGCAACCGGGACGTCGATCGACCCGGACCAGCTCTTCCAGACCTCACGCGATCTGTTGGGCGACGTCGACCCCGAGGATCCCGAGTCCCTCCGACGGGCGATCGAGCGGGCCGGTGACTTCCGGCTCCAACCCACCGCCCAGCAACGGCGCGTCCTCGAGCGGATCCAGGGGGTTATCGTGCTCCTACAGGCCTGGGCGGACCGCGAGGTCGCCGAGGTGGCGGGTGACCGACTTCCCAACCTGGGCAGGATCGACGAGGTGATCCGCCGACGACGCGCGGAGCAGGGTGACGGGGAACGGCTCCTGGCCAACCTGCTCGGGCTCGACCTCCAGCCGGACGACGCGTCGGTCGGTGACCGGTTCATCGACGAGGTGCAGCGCGCCCGCGGTCTCGAGGGTCTGCGCCGGGCGTTGGCGCACCCCGAGAACCTGCCCGACACCGAGGAGCTCGCCGACCCCAGCAGCTGGTTGGTCCGCATGGCCTCGGGCGAGCAGATCCCCGACGACCCGTCCGCGCTGTTCGGCGACGACGAGGCGCCCACCGAACGGTCCGCCGAGGAGCGGCTACGCGACCTCGACGACGATCGCGACAACGGGCCCGGGGACGGCCCCTAAGCGTCGAGCGAGTTCCCGGCCGCCGCGTGCGCCATCCCTTCGAGGAACCCCTCGGCGCGGTCGTGGTGGGGGAACCGCGCGACGAGGTCCTCGAAGTCGCGTCCGTGACCCGGCGCCTGCAGGTGCGCGAGCTCGTGGATCAGGACGGCGTCGAGCACGTAGTCGGGGCACCGGGCGAGGCGCCGGCTGATGCGGATGTCCCCGTCGACGGTCGCGCACGAGCCGTAGCGCCGGCGCATCCGGTCAGACCAGCGCACCGACGTGGGACGCACCCCGTCCAGGTAGCGGTCCGCGAGGTGCGCGGCCCGGGCGGCGAGCACCTCGTCGCCGTCCACCTCCTCGACCCGTGCCCGGCCGCTCACCCGGTCGACCATGTCCGCGACGATCTCGTCCTCGCGGTCCCGCGGCAGCGCGGCCGGGACCTGGACCACGATCACCCCGTCCCGGGCGTAGGCGTTCACGGTCTTGCGTCGGCGACGGCTGCGCTGGATCTCGACCGGGGGCAGCCGCTCCCCGTTCGGGTCGATCCGACCGGGCCGCCGCTCCACCGTCACGCCACGTCGTGCCACCTGCTCACCTCCGGGGTCGTCGATCGGCGCGGAGCGTAGGTCCGAGGTGTGACCACCGGCCGGAGGCGGACACCGGAGCCTGTGGATGACCTTGGATGTGCGCTGACCGGACACCGAGGCGCGAACCCCGCGAGGTCGCACTATCCACAGGGTGTGGACGATCAGGGTGGAGAACGACCTGCTCACGGCGGGGTCCGTCGAGCGCCGAGGGACGCTTTCCACACCCGGACCGAGCTGTCCACAGGGTCTTCCACAGGACATCCACGGGACCTGTGGATGAGTGTGTTGACCGTCGACGCGTCTCGCGTACGGTGCGCCCCGAGGTCCCCAGCAGCCGGGTGACCGCGAAGGAACCCCAAGGGGAAGGGGGTTCCGGAGCGGAAGGTCGGTCGCTGGGGGCCTTGCTTCGTGGGGGGCCTGCTAGAGGATCTCGATCGAGACGGGCGCGGTCCCCGAGCCCTTCATCCCCAGCACGTCGGCGGCCGCAGCCGAGACGTCGAGGATCCGACCGCCCACGTACGGCCCGCGGTCCACGATGCGCAGCACGGTGGTGCGGCCGTTGCGCTGGTTCGTGACGCGGATCCGCGTGCCGAACGGCAGGCTCTTGTGCGCGGCGACCATCTCGGAGGGGTCGTAGACCTCACCGCTCGCGGTGGTCCGCCCGGCGAAGCCCGGGCCGTACCACGAAGCCCAGCCGGAGATCGTCGGGGCCGGCTCCTCCGCCACGCGCTCGCCGTGACCCTCGGGGGTGGGGGCCTGCCTGGCTGGAGGCGCGGCCGCGGCGATGGGCGCGCCTGCACCGACGACCGGTTGCCCAGCCGAGGGATCGCTCGACGTGGGGGTGGCGACGTGGTCGTCCGGGGCGGTGCTGGCGAGCGCGGCGGGCACCACAGCGGCGACGGTGGCCACCGCGACCACGATGGCAGCCGTGCGGCGTTCCAGGCGTTGCTTCAGGCGTGACACGATGGGGAACCTCGCGGTCGAGTACGTGGGATCGGCGGTCGAGTCCGCCGTGAGCGGGGCGTGGTCGCGGTCTGCGCGACCCGTGCGCCCCGTGGGGGGAACGCCTCTCGGGCGTGCCCTCACGGTACGGAGGTGGAACCTATTGTGCAAACTCTTGCAAGCACTTCGCTAGCCATGATTAGCGATGCACGGTCCCCGTCGCACGCCGGTCCCACGCCCGACCGGCCAGCCCGTCCGGCCGTGTCCTCCCGTACAGGCTCCCGACCGACGCACCTGTGAACCGCGAGCGCCATATGTGGCGCGACACGTTCACGACCGGATCTTCCACCGCACCTGTGAACCGCGAGCGCCATATGTGGCGTGACAGGTTCACGACCGGCCTCCGGGACGCGGCGGGGCGACCTCGGGAGGTGGACTAGCGTCGGGGTGGACGAGCAGGAGGACCAGCCGTGGCTGATCACCGACCGCTGGACGACGACGGACGGGTGCACGACGAGGCGCCGTCCCGCCGCGGGGCGGCGTTCTTCGACCTCGACCGCACGCTCATCAGCGGGGCGTCGGCGTTCGCCTTCGGCATGGCGGCCTGGCGCAACGACCTCGTGCCAGCCAGCGAGCTGCTCCGGGACGCGGCCAACGCCGCGATCTTCCGGATGACGGGCGGCTCGGACGAGCGCAGCGAGGCCACCCGGGAGCGCATCCTCAGCGCGGTGGCCGGCCGGCGCGTCGACGAACTGGCGGCCCTGGCGGACGACGTCGTACCGGCGCTGCTGGCGAAGGTCCGGCCGGAGTCCCGGGGGCTGCTCGAGATGCACGCCGAGGCTGGGCGTGACCGCTACATCGTGTCGGCGACCCCACAGGAGCTCACCGATCCACTGGCCGACTCGCTCGGACTCGAGGGCAGCATCGGCACGAGCTCCGAGATCGTGGACGGGTGCTACACGGGCCGACTCGACGGGCCGTTCGTGTACGGGGCCGGCAAGGCCGAAGCGGTCGAGAAGCTCGCTGCCGACGAGGGCTACGACCTGCGGTTGTCCTACGCCTACAGCGACTCGTCCAGCGACCTCCCACTGCTCGAGCTCGTCGGACACCCGGTGGCGGTCAACCCCGACCGGTCGCTGGAGTCGGTTGCGCACCAGCGCGGCTGGCCGATCGTCGTGTTCAGCCGGAAGGCCAAGCGGGTCGTGAAGACCACCACGGCGACGACCGGAGCGATCGCGCTGGCCGCGGGCACCTACCTCCTGGGTCGACGCCACGGACGGATCTCGTCCGAGGCCCACCAGGGGCGCGTGGCGCGGTTCCTCCGCGCCTGAGACCTGATGGAGCATCCGCTCACCCGCTTCACGCACACCCCGCACCTGGTCGACCTGGTCGCGACCGCCGAACGCCTCGCGGGGCTCGTGCGGTCCGCCGAGCCGGACGAGGACCTGTTAGAGGAGCTGCACGCCGACGCCGCGATCGCGTCGCTGCGGCTGGACGGGGCGAGCATCGACGAACCACCGGAGCTCGATGAGGTGCTGGCAGGTACGGCCTGGACGGACACCGAACGGCCGATCGAGGAGCGCGCCGGCAACTGGCTGGACGCGTTCGGTGGTGGGGAGGTCGAGGACGACGAGGTCCTCGCGGTCGAGTACCGGAGCATGCTGGCTGGGCTCGAAGCGGAAGCGCTCGCCGAGCGCATGCTGACCGACCCGGGCGACGCGCTCGCCGAGCTGCACGTGATCCTGACGCGGGGGTTGCTCGGGCCGGATGATGCCGGTCGGGCGCGCCGGACCGCCCAGGCGGTCCACGACGCCAGCGTCGGCAAGGTGATCTACCGCCCTGCCGAGGTGGACCGGATCCCGGGCCGCCTCGCGCTGCTGTCGTGGTGGCTGGTCTCCGCTGCGGCGCGCGAGCACGGGCTCGTGGTGAGCGGGATCGCCCACCTCGAGCTGCTGTCGATCCACCCGTTCGAGGCCGCGAACGGCCGCCTGGCCCGGACCGCATCGCGGCTGATCCTGCGTGCCCGCGGGCTGGACCCGCACGGCGCCGCGATCGCCGAGACCGTGCTCGCCGAGGATCCGCTCGGGTACCACCAGGAGATCGCCGCCACCCATCGCCGACGCGACGTCACCGTCTGGCTGGAACGCTGGGGGGAGGCCGTCACGGGTGGCCTTCGGCGGTCGGCACGCCGGCTCGGGGTGCTCGACGCGGCTCCGCCGGAGCGGGCCGTGGGGTTCCTGGAGGGCCGGGAGCGGTTCACCGTCGCCGACTACCGCGCCGAGGTGGGGGTCGGACCCGAGGAAGCCCGCTCCGACCTCGGCGACCTGCTCGACGCGGGTCGGGTCCGGCGCGTACCAGGCTCCCGCGGGTTGCGCTACGCGGTGGTCGAGGAGTTCAGGGGCCCGGTGTGAGGAACCGCGTGTAGCGCACGTGGACCTCCTCGTCCTCGTCGCTGACGTAGTAGAAGCGTCCCTCGGGGTCGGTGGCGATCCCCTCGATCCTGGGCATGTCGGGGAACCCCGCGACCGGTTCGGCGGCGACCTCGCCGCCGTCGCGGTCCCAGGGCAGCTCGCAGCGCCAGTGGGTCGAGACGGTGTTCCGCCCCTCGGGATGGTCCTCGAGCAGGACGCTGCCCTTCTGCCGTGAGTCGATGTTCCCGGTGACGACGTGCAGCTCGCGGCCGAGGATCGTGAGGTCGCGCACCCCAGCCATCGAGCCGTCGCGACCGACGGCGTCGACGACCCACGCGCCCCCGAAGGTCGGGGCAGCGTCGCGATCGTCGAACCAGCCCTGGAGCCCCCGCAGGTGGACGACGATCGGGCGGCCGTCCGCGGTCGTCGGGTAGCGCAGGCCCACCAGGAGGGAGCCGTCGGGACGGAACGCCGCCCCCTCGACGTTGATCGGTCGGTCGTCGTCCCGGAGGTCGCTGATCCACGACGCGTCGCCGTGCACGTCGCGGGTGCCGTCGATGAAGGCGTCGCGGCCGTCCGGACCGAGCTCGACGAGCTCGATGTCGGCGTCGGCGAGCCCGTCGTTGATGATCCGGTGCAGCGCGAGCTCGTCTCGGATGACCTCCATCGTGCTGACCGGGTCATCATCCTCGTCCCAGCGAACCTCGCCCTCGGGGATCCGGGCGATGAACGCTCGCTCCGATTGGATCGGGCCGTCCTTGCTGCCGAAGTGCGAGCCGAGCACGTACACCCAGCCGCCCCATCGGGTCACCGCCTCGGCGTCCTCGGTCTCCCCGTCGTCGCCGGTCACCGACGGCTCGAGTCGATCGATCTCCCAGCCCGCGTCCAGGGGGTTGCCCCAGCGGTGCCCGACGATCGCCAGGCTGTCTCGGACCGGCACGTCGTCGAGGCACACCCAGAACGCCAGGTCCCACCCCCGCCCGGCCAGCAGCTCGTCGTTGGTGACGCGCTCCATCCCCGATCCCTCGTTCGGGTCCAGGTCGAGCCGGAGCGCGTCGTCCATCTCGCGTGGTTCGATGCCCCTGGTCACGGCGATGCTCCCCGTCGAAGCTCGCGTCCGACGCTACGGACGGCGCGAGCCGGGAGACCGTACGGACGGCGAGCTACGACGTGCGCTCGACGAAGTCCGCGATCCGGCGCCCGATCTCCGGTCCCGCGTCCTCCTGGAGGAAGTGCATGCCGGCGACGGTGTCGAGGTCCTCGGCCCCGGGGATGTCGTGCACGAACCGCTCCCCCACCCGTGGCGGCAGGATCGGATCGTCGCGACCCCACAGCACGTAGGTCGGAGCCTCCCAGTCCGCCAGCTTCGCGCGCGAGTCGGTCATCTCGTCCGCGCCGGGGTCGGTGTCCTCGATCGGGACGAGCACGGGGAGCGCGACCACCCCGGCCTGGTACTCGGGCCCCGGGAACGGTGCCTCGTAGGCCGCGATCACGTCGTGAGGGAGCTCGGTCGCGGCACCGCCCTGAACCATGTCACCGACCGGCAGCTCCTCGGATCCCTGGACCCAGTCGTGGAAGGCGAGCCACGCGTCCGAGTGGCGGCCGCCCTTGGTCCACAGGCCGGTGTTCAGCAGCACCAGCCGCGCGACGCGCTCGGGGTTCTCGACGGCCCAGCGCAGCCCGACCACCCCGCCCCAGTCGTGCACGACGAGCGTGACCGGATCCGGATCGATCGCGCGGATGTGCGCGTCGAAGCTGTCGACCAGACGGTCGTAGGTGAACCAGTCGCGGCGGCCTGGCTTGTCGCTGCGCCCGAAGCCGACCTGGTCTGGGACGATCGTGCGGAGGCCCGCCTCGTGCAGGGGCGGCAACACGTGGCGCCACAGGTAGCCCCACGTCGGCTCGCCGTGGACGAGCACCACCGGGTGGCCGTCCCGCGGTCCCTCGTCCACCCGGGCCAGCCGCAACCCCTCCACCTCGACGTACCTCGGCTCGTACGGCCAGTCGGGCAGGTCGTCGAAGCGCTCGTCGGGGGTCCGGACGGTGAAGACCACGGGGGTTCCTTCTCGTAGGTTCGCCCCGACGCTAGCCAGGGGTGAGGACGTGGACCTCCGAGAGGTCGTCGCAGCGCGACGGATGGTGCGCAACTACCGGGACGAACCCGTGCCGGACGAGGTCATCGACCGCGTGCTCGACACGGCACGTCGAGCCCCGAGCGCCGGGTTCACCCAGGGGCAGCGGTTCGTGGTCGTCACGGACGCCGAGATGCGCCAGGCGATCGCGGACCTCGCGGACGAGCAGGCCCACGTCGAGCGCGGGTTCGACCCGTGGATGTCCCGCGCCCCGGTCCACGTGGTGGTGTGCACGGACGAGCAGGCGTACCACGACCGGTACCGCCAGCCCGACAAGCTGGATGAGGACGGCGAGGAGATCGACTGGCCGGTCCCCTACTGGCACGTCGACGCCGGCGCCTCACTCATGCTGCTGCTGCTCGCCGCGGTGGACGAGGGACTAGCCGCGGGGTTCTTCGGTGTGCATCGGCTCGCCGGCCTGCAGGAACTCCTCGACATCCCGTCGAACGTCCACATCGTCGGGGTCGTCACGATCGGGCACCCGGCACCGGACCGTCGGTCGGGCTCGCTCGACCGGGGGTGGCACGACCTCGACGAGGTGGTGCACCGGGGACGTTGGCGGCATTGAGTCGACAGGGAGCGCACCGTGCACGAGCGGGTGGTCGGGGGGCTGGCGGCGGTCGTCGTCGGGGTGTTCCTCACGGAGTTGGCCGTCGGGGTGGCGTCCGCAGAGGATCCCCTGTCACGCACCTTCGTGCTGGGGGCGCTGAACGCGGTCGCCTGGTACGGGCTCACCGCGTTGGCGGCGACGTGGCTGTTTAGAGGTGACGCGCCCCGGCGGTCGTGGGGGCTCGCGATCCTCGCGAGCCAGGCGCTGACCGTCGTCCCCGCCTTGGTGCTGCCGCTGGTCGGGGACCTGGGTCCCCTGCCGCTGTGGCTGGTCGTCTCGCTCGTCGGGGACGCCGTCATCGTCGCGGCCGGGGCTGCGTCAGCGTGGCTCCTGATCCGGTCCGGAGCGGCGAGCTGGGACCTGTGGCGGTGGCAGCCCACGCGGCTCGCGATCCTGATGGCCGCCGGGCTGCTGGCACTGGCCGAACGTATGCCGCGTTTCGAGACCCCCGAGACCGCCGCCCTCGAGAGCGTCGAGGTGTCGATCCTCAGCCGGATCGTCTCCGGCCCGATGCCCTGGCGGCTCGTCGAGATCGTGAGCCTCGTCACCGTGCTGACCGTCGGCTTCGCCGCTGCGACGCTTCGCCCCCGCCGTCTGGCGGTCGCGGTCGGCGCCGCGCTCGCCGTGCCGGCGGTCCCTCAGCTGCTGTCGGTCGCCCTGGACCCGGGCACGGGGACCGACCCGACGGCGTGGCTGTGGGCGCAGACCGCCGCCGTCGTCATCCTCTGTCTCGCCCTGGTCTTCCTGGCCACGAGCGCCGATGGCTACCCCGACCCGGAGCGACCAACGGACCCGTTGCGCGCCTGATGCGCCAGCGTCACCCCGCCGCCAACGTCCGATCCGCGTCGGCTCGGAGGTCATCGACGAGCGACAGCACGTCGTCGCCGTACCGCTTCAGCTTCGTGCGCCCCACACCCTTGATCGCGAACAGTTCGCCCCGCGTCGAGGGACGGCGGCGGGCGATGCTGCGGAGGGTCGAGTCCGGGAACACCACGTACGCGGGGACGCCACCGTCCATCGCGGTCTCGAGCCGCCACTCCCGCAGCGCGTCGAAGATCAGCGTCTCGCCGGGGTCGAGCGGCCCGTCGTCGTCTCCCGTCCGGGTGGCTGGACGGTCGTCCGCGACCTCGCGTTTCGAGCTCGGCGCGCCGGGTCCGATGTCGTACAGGAACCGCGACGGTCGCTTCGATCCGCGCTTCACCCACGTCACGTGCAGGTGCCGTCGTGCCCGCGTGAGGCCGACGTACAGCAGCCGGCTCTCCTCGGTGACGGACGACTCGGGGTCGCCAACGTCGAGGCCGACACGCTCGTCGTGCTCGACCGCGTAGCGGCTGGGGACACGTCCCTCCTCGCACGACACGACGAACACCGCGTCGAACTCGAGGCCCTTCGCGCGGTGCAGGGTCATCAGGTTCACACCCCCGCCGTCCGGGGCGTGACCCAGGTCGGCGCGGCGCTGTAGGTCGGTGAGGAGGTCGGTGAGCGTCACCTCGGGGTCGTCTTCGTGCAGCTCCTCGGCCAGCTCGACGAGCACCTGGAGGTCCTGCCACCGCTCGCGGGCACGCTCGCCCTCGGGTGCCCGCTCGGTCCACGACATGCGCTCTCGGAGCAGGCGAGGCACCAGTCGGTCGATCGTCGGACGCTGGGGCACGGCCCCGTCCAGCACCACCCGCGGGTCGTCGGTCGACGCCTCGCCCTCCCCGGCCTGTTCGGCCGTGCGCAGCACGGTGAGAGCCTGGCGGACGTGTCGCCGCTCGAAGAAGCTCTGGTCGCCCCGGACCTCGAAGGGGATGCGGGCCTTGGCGAAGACCTCCTCCCACGCCTCGGACTGGGCGTTGAACCGGTAGAGGACGGCCATCTGCTGCCACTCGATGCCCTGCTCGTGAAGGACCCGGCAGCGCTCGACGACCCAGTCGCGCTCGGCGTCCTCGTCGGCACGCTGGACCAGGCGGGCCTGCGGGCCCTCCCCGGCGTCGGCCTTCAGGGTCTTGCGGTCGCCGCGCTTCCACAACGCCTTGGAGGCGAGGTCCAGCAGCGGCTGGGTGGACCGGTAGTTCGTGACCAGGTGCACGACCGACGCGTCCGGGTGGCGGTCCCGGAAGGCGTCCAGGAAGCGCGGGCTCGCCCCGGAGAAGCCGTAGATCGCCTGGTCGTCATCGCCGACGACGCAGATGTCGTCGCGGGCGCCCAGCCACGCGGTCAACAGGTCCCACTGGAGGCGGTTGACGTCCTGGAACTCATCGACCGTGAAGTGCGTGTACTGACCACGCACCATCTCGGCGACCTCGGGCTCGGTGACGAGCAGACCGCGTGCCACCGCCAGCATGTCCTCGAAGTCCATCCGGGCGGCGTCCGCCTTGACCTCCTCGTACCGGTCGAACAAGCGCGTGAACAGCCGGACCGCCTCGTCGTCGGCGAGTTCCTCGGGCCACGGGCCGTCGTGCCGCTGCAGCGCCGACCGGTAGGCGTCGGCCTCGAGCACCCAGCGTGGGGCGTCTCCGTCGAGGGCCAAGCTGGCGAGCCTGCCCTCGCGGTCGCTGTCCGCGATCCGGGCGCCCTGCGCCTTGACCCACTCGACCTCCGCCGCGAGATCGGCCGGCGCGAGCGTTGCCAGCATCCCGCCGGCGCGGCGGGCGAGCGGGGCGAGGATCGACAGCTTGGACGGCAGCACGTCCAGCCCCGACCCGTCGTGGACACGCGGCCAGAAGTACCCGACCTGACGCAGCGCAGCGCTGTGGAACGTCGACGCGCGCACCCCGCCACGCCCCGCAGCCGGGACCCCCATGCCGCGGAGCCGCGCGAGCATCTCGCCCGCCGCCTTGTCGGTGAAGGTGACGGCGAGGATCCGGGCGGGGTCGACGTCGTGGACCACCTGGTTGGCGATCCGCCGGGTCACGACGCGGGTCTTGCCGGTCCCCGGTCCGGCGTACACCAGGAGGGGTCCCGAGGTGACCGAGACGGCCCGGCGTTGCTCGTCGTTCAGGCCGCGCAGCAGGTCGTCCTCGGCCACCACCTTGCCACGCTCCTCGAGGCCGTCTTCCGTTCGCGGAGAGGGTAACCGACCCCTCCGACACCATCCCCGCACCGCCCCGAGGGTCCGCCGGATGGCGGAGGGCGTTGACCCGTTCGGACAGTGGAGGTTCCTCGGAGGTTCGCTGACGCCTCGTTACGCTCCCGTTACGTACGCGACAGGGTCCGCATGACCAGCACCGGGACGCTCCGCCCGCTCGATCGCACGGGCGACGTCCTGACCCGCGGGTCCGACATCCGCGAGACCTTCCTCTCGCTCGTCGAGCGTTTCCGGCCCCACCTCTCCGAGGGCATGGACGCGCGCTGGGCGATCGAGCTCACCGACGGGGTCGACCACACCTTCCACGTGCGCGACGGCGGCTGCATGGTGTCGGTGGGGCGCCACGAGGACGCCGACGCGACGATCCGGACCGACAGCGAGACCTGGCGCGGCCTCGTGTCGGGCCGCGAGGACAGCATCGCGGCGTTCACCCGCGGCAACCTCGAGGTCGACGGCGACCTGAACCTCGCGATCCGCCTGGAGTCCCTGTTCCGACCTGGGCCCGAGGCGACGCGGTTCCTGCGGATCGCCGAGACCGACGCGCGGGGCGTCCAGATCGAGTCGATCATCGCGGGCCGCGGCACACCCGTCCTCCTCCTGCACGGTCTGTGTGCCTCGAAGGTGTCGTTCCTCCCGACGCTCGATGCCCTGTCGGCCCGCTACGAGGTCCACGCGTTGGACCTGCCGGGCTTCGGCTACTCCGACAAGCCGCTCCCGCGAGGGAACCGGTACTCGGCCGCGTGGATGGCGGGGGTCGTCCGTGACTACATGCGCGCCCAGGGGCTGCGCTCCGCGTACGTGGTGGGCAACTCGATGGGCGGACGCATCGCGGTCGAGCTGGCGCTCCTCAGCCCCCGTCGCGTGCCGGCCGTGGTGGGGCTGGGTTCCGCGGTCGCCTTCGACGAGTGGCAGTGGGCGGCCCCCATCCTCCGGCTGACCCGGGGGCAGTGGCTCGGCGTCGCCCCGTTCCCACTGAAGCAGGAGTGGGTCGAGTCGGCGATCAAGGACATGTTCTGCGACCCGGCGTGCATCCCGGACGCGAACATCCGGGCGGCCGCCCTGGAGTTCATGCGGGGGACGGGCGACCTCCGCAACCGCATGGCGATCCTGGCCTCCGCCCGACACCTCGCGTCCGAACCAGCCAGCGGCCGCCGGTCCTTCTGGCGGCGGCTGCGGTCCCTGCGCATCCCGTCGTACTGGATCTGGGGTGACCACGACCGGCTGTCGTCGTCCCGCTACGCCGAACGGGTCCGCGAGGCCCTACCGGACGCGAAGGTCGAGGTCTGGCCCGAGGTCGGCCACGTCCCGCAGTTCGAGGTGCCGCAGCGCACGAACGAGGCGATCCTCGGGTTCCTCGACGGGCTCGAGGAACGGTCCCTCTAGACCATCTCCCGCAGGCGCTTGCGGTCGACCTTCAGGATCGGGGTGAGGGGCACCTGGTCGACGATGCGGACCTCCCGCGGGTACTTGTAGCCACCGATGCGTTCCTTCGCGAAGGCCACGAGCTCGTCGGGCTCGACGTCCTGGCCGGGCGACAGGGACACGAACGCTACGACCTCCTCGCCGTAGCGCTCGTCGGGGCGGCCGACCACGCCGGCCATGGTCACCGCCGGATGCTCGACGAGCGCGTCCTCGACATCGCGTGGGTAGACGTTGAACCCGCCCCGGATGATGAGATCCTTCTTGCGGTCGACGATCGACAGGTAGCCGTCCTCGTCGAGGCAGCCGATGTCGCCCGTGTGGAACCAGCCGTCCCGTATGGACCGGTCGGTGGCGTCGGGGCGACCCCAGTAGCCGTCCATCACCCCGGGGGACGCGATCGTGACCTCGCCGAGCTCACCCACGGGGCGCTCGTCGCCCTCCTCGTCGACGATCCGGATGTCGTAGCCCGGTAGGGGGAGGCCGACGGTCCCGAGCTTGCGGACGCCGGGCGGGTTCGTGGCGGCGATGCCCCCGGACTCGGTGCACCCGTAGCCCTCCAGGATCGTGGCCGATGGGACCCGTTCCTCGAAGGTCAGGGCGACGTCCTCGGCCAGGGGTGACGCCCCGCAGTTCACGAAGGTCAGGGTCGACAGGTCGTGCTCCTCGAGCGGCTGGCTCAGGAGCAGCTGGATCATAGAGGGGACCAGGGTGGCCCGTTGGATCCGGTGCTCGGCGACCAGCTCGAGGATCGCCTGCGGGTCGAACCAGCGCATCAGGACGGAGGGGCCGGGGTCCTCGACGAACGCGCCGGCCACCGTCACGGCCAGGCCGTAGGCGTGTGCCAGCGGCAGCGGCACGATCGTGCGGTTGATCCCGTCGACCTGGCCGGCCTCCTGGGCGGCCCGAGCGCAGAAGGCCAGGTTGTGGTGGGTCAGCGGCACGCCCTTCGCCCGCCCCGTGGTCCCTCCCGTGTACAGCAGCGCGGCGAGGTCGTGGTCGGCGCGAGGCACCAGGCCCCCGGGCTCGTGCTGCTCCAAGCTGTGCAGGTCGATCACCCCGTCGCCGGACCGCCCAACGCAGATCACGTGGCGCAGGTCCTCGAGCCCGTCGGATGCCGCCTGGGCCTTCTCGAGGAACTCCGGCGTCGTCACCACCGCGGTCGCCCCGGAGTCCTCCAGCACGTAGCGCAGCTCCGCCTCGGGCAGCAGGAAGATCGCCGGCGTGGTCACCGCCCCCGCACGCCAGGTGGCGGCGTAGGTCATCCCGACCTCCGGGCAGTTCGCCATGTGCACGACGATCCGGTCGCCCGGTGCGATGCCGAGGTCCACCAGACCCGCCGCGAGCCGCTGCGTCCGCTCGTGCGTCTCGCCGGAGCTGTACCAACGCCCCTCGAAGAAGGTCGCGTGCTCGCGGTCCCCGTTCCGCGCGAACGCGTCGTCGCCGAGCTTTGCGAGGTTGTGCTCACCCAACGTCATGTGCCCACCCCTACGGCCGTCCGGCACCCGTCGATCCCCGTGCCCCTTTCGTACCACAGGGGCCGGTGGCGGTGCGGGCGAGGTCAGCTCGCGTGCCAGCCGTCCACGACGGTGGCGAACTCGTCCGGGGCCTCGACCATCGGGGCGTGCCCGACACCTCCGAAGACGTGCTGGTCCCAACCGGGTCGGCGCTCGACCAACCCCGCGATCACGTGCCCGGTGACCAGCCGATCGTCGTCGCCCCACAGCAGCAGGGTCGGAGCATCGATCGAGTCGATCGCGTGGTTCAGCTCACCAGCCTCGGCGATCATCATCACGAGCGACCCGGCCGCGTCAGCGAGGCCGGCGCGGCGCCACGGCTCGCGCTTGGCGAGCTCGGCGTTCTCGATCAACGCGTCGCGCATCGCGGGTCGGCAGCGCTCGACGTCCGCGAACACCGAGGCGATGGACTCCTCGACGAGCTCCTCGGCGGTCCGTTGCCGCAGCCCCGCCTCGATCACGAGGCGCCCCACCCCCGGGATGGCCGCCGGGATGATGCGGGTGAAGACCCGCAGGGACAACTGGCGCAGCATGGACCGGCGGGGCGCCGGGAGCGCGGGGTTCACCAGCACGAGCCGGCCGATCCGGGCGGGGTGGCGCCCGGCAACGAGGGTCGCGATGAGCCCTCCCATCGAGTTCCCGTAGAGGGTGATGCGGACCCATCCGAGCGCGTCGATCAGCGCACGCACGAACCCCGCGCTCGCGCGGACCCGCGCCGAACCGCGCCGCGGGATCGGGGTGGCGCCGAACCCTGGCAGGTCCACAGCCAGGGTCTGCCCGTGCTTGGACAGCGGACCCAGCACGTCCAGCCAGTTCCGCGCCGAGCCGCCGAGGCCGTGCACGAACAGCTGCGGATCGCCCTCGCCCGTGGCGTCGTGGCGGAGCACCCGGACGGGGTGCCCCTGGACGCGGATCGTCTCGGCACGCACGCCCCGCCACCGGGGGTCGCGCGACGCCCAGTCCTCCGCGACGATCGGTGCTCCGGTGCCCATCGCCCGGGAACGTACCCCGGGTCATGCCTCCAGCAGCAGTTCGCGGAGGTCATCCGCGGTGGTCACGGGGCGCTCGCAGGCGAACTCGCGGCACACGTAAGCCGCCGGCCGTCCGTCCACCGGCGTGCGCGCAGCCAGCAGCGGGATGGCATCGGTCGCGGGGGCGCCGGGCTCGGTGACCGCGATGACGGCGCCGGGCAGCGGCTGACGCCACACCTCGTCGACCAGGGCATCGCGGACCCGCCCCGGCTCACCCACGATCGCGATCTCGCGCGGACCGGCCAGCTGTCCCTCGCAGGTCCGTAAGAACCAGCCGAACCCCGTCGGCGCGCGTTCCGCGTCCCCGGCGAACAGCCCGACGATCTCGTCGGCCAGGTCGCGCCAGCGGGCCTCGCCCGTGTACCCGGCGAGTCGCAGCGCGACCTCCCCCATCACGCTGTTCGCGGACGGGGTGGCGTTGTCCCAGCTGTCCTTGGGGCGCGTGTAGAGCTCCTCCGCGTCCGAGGCGGTCGAGAAGAACCCCCCGTTGTCGTCGTCGTGGAACCGCTCCACGGCCTCGCCGGCCCAGCGCTCCGCACGCTGGAACCAGTCGAGGTCCCCGGTGACGGCGTACAGGTCGAGGCACGCGACCGCCAGGTAGGCGACGTCCTCGAGGAACGCCGGGACGGTCGTGGTGCCCTCCTTCCACACGTGGTGCAGCCTCCCGTCGACGACCAGCTCCTCGTGGAGGAACCGCGCCGTCTCGACCGCCGTGTCGACCAGCTCCGGCAGTCCGAGGAGCGCCCCGCACCTCGCGAAGGCCCGGACGGCCAGCGCGTTCCAGGACGTGAGCACCTTGTCGTCGAGCCCAGGCGCCACGCGCCCTGAACGGCGCTCGTGGAGCGCGCGGCGCACCCGATCGAGCTCGTCCAGGTCGTCGACCGCGTCGGGCTCAGCGACGTGCAGGATGTTGGTGCCGGCGACGTCCGGCTCGGAGCGCTCGGGGGTCCAGTTCCCGTCCTCGGTCACGCCGAAGTACCGCGCGTACCGCTCCGGGTCGGCACCGACCTCCCCGACGACCTCACGGAACTCCTCGGCGGTCCACACGAAGAACAGCCCCTCGACCCCTTCGGAGTCGGCGTCTGTGGCGCTGTAGAAGCCCCCCGCCTCGTGCCGCATCTCACGCACGAGGTAGTCGAGGATCGACCGTGCCACCCGATCGAGCCGCGCGTGGCCGGTGACCGCTGCCGCGGCGGCGTACACCGGGGCGAGCAGGGCGTTGTCGTAGAGCATCTTCTCGAAGTGCGGGACCAGCCAGTGAGCGTCGGTCGAGTAGCGGTGGAACCCGCCGGCGACCTGATCGTGGATCCCGCCGGCCGCCATCGCATCGAGCGAGTGGAGCACCGGGTCGAGCCAGGTCCCGTCGCCCGTCCGGACCGCGCGGTCGACCAGCCAGTCCAGCGTCATCGCCTGCGGGAACTTCGGAGCCCGCCCGAACCCGCCGAGCTGACGGTCCCACGCCCGCAGGGCGAGACCCGCAGCGCGGTCGGCGACGCCTGGATCGACGTCGCCCTCCGCTGCCTTGCGCGAACGCCGGTCGATCGCCGCCGAGATCTCCCCCGCCGACTCCACGACCTCGTCGCGACGCTCTGTCCAGGCGTCCCACACCGAGTCCAGGACCCTCCGGAAGCCGGGCATGCCACCACGGTCGTCCTTGGGCCAGTAGGTCCCGCCGAAGAACGGTCGGGCGTCTGGCGTGAGGAACACCGACATCGGCCAGCCCCCGCGCCCCGTCAGGGCCTGCACCGCGTCCATGTAGACGGCGTCGACGTCAGGGCGTTCCTCGCGGTCCACCTTCACCGGCACGAACCGCTCGTTCAGCTTCTCGGCCACGGCATCGTCCTCGAAGGACTCGTGGGCCATCACGTGGCACCAGTGGCACGACGAGTAGCCGACCGAGAGGAAGATCGGGACGTCGCGCCGCTCGGCCTCCTCGAAGGCCTCCGGCCCCCACGGGAGCCAGTCCACGGGGTTGCCCGCGTGCTGGAGGAGGTACGGCGAGGTCTCGGCTGCCAATCGGTTGATGACCACCACCTCCAGCCGGTGTTGGCCCCGGCGCGGTCGCGAGGCGTCGTGTTGCGAGCGTAGGGGTCGGCCCCCGGCGGCGGTGAGGTCGGACGGTCACCTCGAAGTCGACGTCCCGAAGTCCATGTTGAAGGCAGGATCGAAGGGAACGCTCGGCAACGGATCGGCCCGTTCGGCACGCCACCAACCCGCCCGAGAGTCCCAGTTCTGGCGGCTTGAGACCGTTCGGTGAGACGGTCGTTCGCCAATAGTTTCGCACCTTGGGGAACTCGTTCCGGCCTCCGACGTATCGCGGATGCGCGGGGTTGGGTGCTCGTGTGGTGGCTGCAGGCCGTATCGCGTTCCCCAGTGGTGGGTGCCGGTCAGAGATGGTGCTCGAGGAAGGTGGTGAGCTCGTCGCGTCCCTCGCATCGCAGCTTCTGGTAGATGTGGGTCAGGTGGGTCGCCACGGTGCGGGGCGAGACGAACAGCGTGTCTGCGATCTGCCGGTTGGAGTAGCCGCGCGCAACTAGCTGTGCGACGCGTCCTTCGCTCGGGGTGAGGGCGGCGAGACCGGTGGTGGCGGCCCGGCGGGGGCGGGCGCCGGAGACGACGAGCTCCTCCCGTGCCTGCTCGGCGAGAGCGATCGCGCCGCGGTGGTGCGCGAGGTCGAGCGCCGCCCGGAGCGGCTCGCGGGCATCCTTGGGACGGCCGGCGCGGCGGATCATCGCCCCGAGCTCGATGAGGGCACGGATACGGACCAGGACCCGTGGGGAGTCGGCGAGCACCTCGAGGGCTCTTCGCAGCCGATCGAGCCCGTCGTCGCCGCTGTCGATCAGGGCAAGGGTGGTCAGTGCCTCGCCGATCGCGCCCGCGACCTGGCCCCTGGTCGCCAGCGTCAGCTCTTGCTCGGCCAGTTCCCTCGCTCGTGTGCGCTCACCGAGCCGGATCAGCGCGCGGGCGGCGTGTGATCGCCACGCGAACATGGTCGGCGTGTCGACACCGCCGCGGTCGGCGAGCGCGCGTCCGCAGGCGAGCAGGTTGTCGAGGGCCGCGGCGGCGTCACCACGTGCGAGGCACAGCCGGCCCCGGCTGTCGAGGTAGAAGGGGTTGTTCCCGGCGTGCTCGCGCGGATCCGGGTCGGCGAGCACGCGTTCGGCCTCGTCGAGCTCGGCCCGTTCGATGAGGACGTTGGCGAGATGCGCACGCGCGTAGGGGGTGCGGTCCGAGGGAGGTTCGGCGAGCCGCAGGTCGGCGTAGGTTTGGGCGTCCACGGCGGCGTCGGCGACGCGTCCACGTCGCAGGTTTAGTTCGGACCGCAACGCGCGACCCGTGAGCTCGAGCGACACGGACCCGGACCCGCCCGCGGCCAATACGGCAGCGTCGCAGGCACGCTGTGCCACGTCGAGCCGGTCGATCCAGATGAGAGTCGTGACGGCGTAGACCAGCTGGAAGCTTCCGGTGCCGATCAGCCAGCCCCGGGAGAGGGCCTGCCCGGCCAGTGCGGCGACCGTTGCCGGTGGTTCGTTGCGTTCGAGGGTCGACAGGGCGAGGTTGGCGAGCAGCACGACGGTCGACGGTCGTGCGGGTGTCGCTTGTGGTGCGAGCGCGTCGAGCCGCGCCAGCGCACGGTCGTGGGTTTGGGGATGGAGCCGGGCCATCCCCAGCAACTCTGCCTCGGTCTGCAACGTCAGGTCCGGATCCGGATCGTCCCGGTCGGTCTCGGGTCGTCGAGCAGGTCCAAGGCGGCGTGGAAATCGCCGAGCAGGCCGAGCGTTCGGACCAGCTGCAGCCTGGCCGTCGCGAGCTGCTGCGGGCCGGCCGCGAGGTCCACGGCTTGTCGTGCGGTCGCGGCTGCCTCGGGGTGATGGGTCTGTGCCTGCGCTTCGGCCAGCGCGAGCGTCGTGTCGAACCTCTGCCCGGGCGGTGGAGGCTCGGCAGCCGCCCTGGCCAGTAGCGGCACGGCGGTGTCGGGCGATCCTTGCCGCTGTTCATGCCGAGCAGCGGCCATCAGGGTGGTTACGGCCCACGGGTCACCACGCGGGAGCGCCTCGAGCAGGTGAGCGGCGACGGACTCGAGGGGGGCGCCCACCTCGGACAGCAACCGTGCAGCGCGGGCGTGCACGAGCGACAGGGAAGCGGCAGGGATCTGGGTCCTCACGGCCTGACGAAGGATTGGGTGAGCAAACCGGACCGGTGGCCCGGTCGAGACCACGCCCGCCGCAGCGAGACGGTCGGCAGCGATCACGGCGGCGGCCTCGTCCAGCGTGGCCAGGCCCGCAACGTCCCGTAGGCTCGCCTCCCCGAGCACGGCGAGCGCATCAGCGAAGCTTCGCGCGTCATCGCCAGCGACGGTCATCCGCCGCCGGACGGACTCGACGATGGAGGCCGGAACGAGCCGTTCGAGATCGGCGATGTCCGCAGGTTGCGAGCCCAACGAGCCGACCCGGACGGCCGCGAGCATCTCACGGACCAGAAACGGGTTGCCGCCCGTGATGGTCGACAGTTGCCGCCCGAGGGCTTCGTCGGTCTTGTTCGAAAGGACCGATGCCGCGAGCAGTGAGACCGATCGGGCTCCGAGCGGCGACAGCACGAGCCTGGCACCGTTCGGCGGCGCCGCCAGGCGTCCGAGCAGGCCGGTCAGGTCCGGATCCTGCGACGGACGGTGCGTCAGCACGATTACCACCGGTAGCTCGCCCGAGCGCCGAGCGGCGAACCGCAGCGCATGGAGGGACCGGAGGTCGGCCCAGTGGGCATCGTCGACGCACACCAGCCTCGGACACCGCTCCGCGAGGTCGTGGAGGAGCCGGTAGAAGCCGTAGTCGACCGTGAGCGCGTCCGCGTCGACGCCCTCGGGGAGGTCAGGGTCGGCCGATTCGAGGCGACGGACTGCGGCCCCTGCCGGACCGTGGAACACAACGTCGTGGTCGGCACCGTCCCGACCGTGCAGCATGGACGCGAGCAGGTCGCGCAGCACCCCGAACGCGAACCCGCGCTCGAGCTGATCGCCGGTGGCCCAGTGGACCGCGAACCCCTTCGACGCAGCCGCTTCGGCGACGGCTTGGGCGAGCCGTGTCTTGCCCATGCCGGCCCGACCCTCCACAAGCAGCACCGTGCCCTCGCCCGCGAGTGCCGCTGCCAGCATCGCCTCGGCGTGCTCGAGCTCGTGTTCCCGCTCGAGCAGCGGGTCCGGGCCCGGCTGCCCGGTCGCCATGCCTGACTCCTCCCTGCCGGCGCTCCAAATCTACGACCCCCCTGACGATGGCAACGGGCCGGCCGTGGCGCATCCTGCGAACCATCCGCCAAAGGGGACGTTCGATGACCGTAGCTACGACTGTCTGGGCCGACATCGACGAGGCCCAGTTCCACGCCTTCCTGGAAGGCTTCTTCGGCGATCTGGGGGCGGTGATGCACGCCGCGACGGTCCTGGTCGGGGATCGGCTCGGGCTGTACCGGGCGATGGACGACAGCGACTGGCACACCCCCGAACAGATCGCGGAGGCCACCGACACCCACGCACGCTACGTCCACGAGTGGCTCGCTGCCCAGGCCGCAAGCAGCTTCGCCGAGTACGACCCGGCCACCGGCCGCTTCCGGCTCACCCCCGTCCAGGCGCTCGCCCTGACCGGCCGGCACGGCATCTTCGATGCGCCAGCAGGGCTGCTGGCCGCCGCGAGCGTCATCGCCGACGTCGACCTGCTGTGCGACGCCTTCACGACCGGCCGCGGCCTGGCCTGGGGCGACCGTCATCCCGACCTCACCGAGGCCACCCTGCGGTTCTTCCGCGGGAACTACGCCACCCACCTGGTCCCCGACTGGATCCCCGCACTCGACGGCGTCGAGGACCAGCTGCGACAGGGCACCCGCGTTGCCGACATCGGCTGCGGCGGTGGTGCCTCCACGATCCTGATGGCTCAGGCCTATCCAGCCTCGCAGTTCATCGGCTTCGACTCCCACGGTGGCTCGATCGACCTGGCAAAGCAGGCCGCTGCCGAGGCCGGCGTGGCCGACCGGTGCCGGTTCGAGACCGCCACCGCCAAGGAATACACAGGCTCGGGCTACGGCCTGGTCACGGTCTTCGACGCCCTGCACGACATGGGGGACCCGACGGGCGCTGCCGCCCACGTCCTCGACACGCTCACGGCCGACGGCACCTGGATGATCGTCGAGCCCTTCGCCCACGACCGGCTCGAGGACAACCTCACCCCGATCGGTCGCATCTTCTACTCCGCGTCCACCACCATGTGCCTGCCCATGTCACGCTCCCAGGAGGTCGACGCCGCCCTCGGCGGCCAAGCCGGCGAGACACGCATCCGTGAGGTCGTCACCGCCGCCGGCTTCACCCGCTTCCGCCGCGCAGCCGAAACCGGGATAAACCTGATCTTCGAAGCACGCCCGTAACCCCCGAGCCGAACACCTGGAGGAGCCGCCCTCAGGCGCCTCGACTACCCAATCCGCCGCATGTCCGTTGTACACGGGGAGACCCTCCGACCACTGGCAAACATCCTCACGGCTGCGAGTGGCGTGGCGACCAGCGCCACGCGCTATTGGGTGCCAGAGCCTTGACGACCAGCCGCGCATAGGAGATTCGGCTCTCGCGCGCAGTCGAGGACGTTCATACACTGTTATACTCTTAGGCTTCCCGGGTGAGGAGACGGACGATGACACAGCGAACCTCCAAGGTCCTCTCGGTCTCGGTACCACCGGACCTGGCCCGCGACTTCGAGCGCCTCGCCGAGGAGCAGGGTGGAAACAAGAGCGAGCTGTTCCGCGAGATGCTGCGCGTCTACCAGGCCTACCAGGAGACCGGGCGCTTCGAGATCCTCCAGCGCTACGGCGCTGCGCGCGCCCGCGCGCTCGGCATCGACGACGAGGATGACGTCGAGCGGCTGATCCAGGAAGTCCG
>JAHWKO010000119.1 GCA_019347855.1 Actinomycetota bacterium | reverse complement strand
GACTCACCCGACCCGTTCTTCTCGGGGGTCCCCGGCCTACTGGACTGGGAGGCGGTCGCCGGGCCCGGGGGGACGCTGGTGACCCGCTGGTGGGCCCAGCAGCACACCCCGGGCGGCGCCGCCCACAGCGTCGTGACCGTCCCCTACTACCGCGACGACGCCTGCTTCGACGACGGCACCGGCAGCGACCCCGGTCCGCACGTCGATGAGCGCGACGTGGACGGCGACGAGCCGTCCGACTCGACCTGGACCGACGAGGACGGCAACGAGCGTCCACGCGAGTGCTGGGACGTCACCCGCATGGACGAGGAGGGGTACGCCGAGGACCTCGGCACCGAGCGTTTCTACCAGGGCTCGATCGGCACCCACGGGCTGCACATCCTGGCGATCGTCGATTCCGACAACGCCCACACCACCACGCCCGTGACCGAGATCGACGCCGAGCAGCGCATGGTCGTGCTGCCGGGCGAACAGGGCAACGTCGGCGAGGTCTACGGCCGCGGTCCGGAGTTCCCGCTGCAGACGACCGTGACCCCGACCTCGTTCGCCCCGTCCTCCACCTCGACCGGCGTGTGGCTCGCCGGCGACCTGCACATCCACACGACGTACAGCCACGACTCGTGGGACCCGGCGACCGAGCCGCACTACGACCCGACGTCCGACGATCCGGAGAACGAGCCCTACACGCTCGGGAACAGCCCGGAGGAGCAGTTCGCGGTCGCGGCCAGCCGCGGCCTGGACTACCTCGCGATCACGGACCACAACGACGTGCGCTCGCAGCAGCACTTCGACGAGACGTCCGGCGTCCTGCCGATCCCCGGCTTCGAGAACTCGCTGAACGGTCACGCACAGATGCTCGGTGCCGCGACCGTCGACGACTACGCCGCGCTCGGCGAGTCGACCGCTGGCGTGCAGGCACAGGCGGACCTCCTGCGGGAGCGGGGTGGGGTCTTCCAGGTGAACCACCCGGCTGAGGGGCACACCGGCCAGACCAACGAGGACGGGACGCCTGACCTCGACTGGGGGTACGACTACGACGTGCAGCCGGACACGGTCGAGGTGTGGAACATCTCGCGGGCGTGGCAGCCGCCGATGCCCTCCGCGTCCTCGAACGACGACGCGGTCCGCTACTGGGAGGGCTGGCTCGACCGCGGCGTCAAGGTCGGCGCCACCGGCGGCAGCGACAACCACTACAAGGCGACGCTCGCCGTCCAGGGGCCGGGTCAGCCCACCACGTGGGTGTTCGCGCGTGACGGCTCTACCGAGGCGGTCCTCGACGCGCTGCGTACCGGCAGGACGTTCATCAGCCACCAGCCGCCGGCCTACGGGGGCGCCAAGCTGTTCCTCGAGGCCGACGCCGACGGCGACGGCGTCTTCGACGCGATGGTCGGTGACACGGTCCCGCCGGGCAGCGACCTGCGTGTCCGAGCCCAGGGCGCTCCCGGCGCGACCCTGCACGTGTTCGCCGACGGCGGACGCGAGGCACGCGACCCGGTCACCGTTACGTCCGCGGACTGGACCTCCGAGACGTTCACGCTCCCGGACGCCACCTGGGTCCGAGCGGAGATCGACGCTCCGGACGGACAGGCCGAACGTGCTGCCGCGTGCGACGACGCGTTCGGCGATCGGACCACGTACTGCCGCAACCAGGTCGCGGTCCTGGCGATGACCTCGGCGATCTACCAGCGGCAGCCGGCCGACCTCACGCTCGAGGCACCGGGCGAAGGCCGTCACACCGACACGGTCGAGGCCTCCGCGACCCTGACCTTCGAAGGACGTCCGCTGGGAGACGAGACCGTCACGTTCACCCTCGGCTCGGCGTCCGTCGATGCGACGACCTATGCCGACGGCGTGGCGACCGCGACGCTGCCGCTCGGTGACGTGCGAGGGGATCACGAGCTCGTTGCCCGCTTCCGCGGCAACGACCGCGCAGGGGGCGACGCGGCCGGCCAGCCGTTCACGATCCTCCGCGAGGTCACCGAACTGACCTACACCGGGCAGACCGAGGCACGCGGCGAGACCGTCGAGCTGGCGGCCGAGCTCCTCGAGGACGACGGTCCGGCCGTCGCCGGACGCGAGGTGGTGTTCGAGATCCGTGGCGATCGCTGGACGGCCACCACCGACGAACGCGGCGCCGCCACGGCCACCGCAACCGTGCCCGACCACGGCCACTCGGTGGAGGTCACGGTCACCTTCGCCGGCGACGGACGGTTCGAGCCGTCGTCGGACACCGCGACCGTCACGTGGGGCGGCGGCAACGGTGGCGGCAAGCCGTCCGGGCGGGCGTTGCTGGCAGCAGCGAACGCCCCACGCGGCGGCGTCGGCCTGATCGCGCTGCTGGTCCTATCCCTCACCGCCATGGCCCTGCGACGCACGACCAGGTACGGACAGCGCTGAAGGTCGCGCCGTCGGGTGCTTGACTCCGGCCTGACGCCGACGTGGAGCCCGCCATGACCGCCCCGACCATCCCAGACGAGCTCACCGACGTCGCCGGGGCGGTGACCGACCGGATGGGTGAGATCCGGGAGCAGCTCGCCGAGCTCGTCCGGATCCCCTCGGTGTCGGCGGACGGCCACGACCCGGGCGAGGTCCGCCGTTCCGCCGACGCCACCGCCGAACTGCTACGCGGGGCGGGGCTCGAGGAGGTCCGCCTGCTCGAGATCGACGGTGCCCACCCGTACGTCTACGCGGAGTGGCTCCACGGCGGCGACGACGCCCCGACCGTCCTGCTCTACGCCCACCACGATGTCCAGCCGGTCGGCACCCCGGACCGGTGGAACTCCCCCCCGTTCGAGCCCACCGATCGTGACGACCGGCTCTACGGGCGGGGCGCGGCCGACGACAAGGCCGGGATCATGGTCCACGTCGCCGCGATCCGCGCGTGGCTCGAGACGCGCGCCGAGCTGCCGCTGAACGTCAAGGTCATCATCGAGGGCGAGGAGGAGATCGGCTCCCCCCACCTCGGGGGGTTCCTCGACCGCTACAAGGACCTGCTCCGAGCCGACGTGATCGTGCTCACCGACGCGACGAACTGGAAGGTCGGGGTCCCCGGCATCACGTACACGCTGCGCGGTCTCGCCGAGGTCTACGTCACGGTCCGGGCGCTCGAACAGCCGATCCACTCGGGGATGTGGGGCGGACCGATCCCGGACGCGCTCACGGGACTGCTGAAGGCGCTCGCATCGCTGACCGACGACCAGGGCCTGCCCGCGGTCGCGGGGATCTTCGACGACGTCCGCGAACCGACCCCCTCCGAACGCGACCGGTTCGCCGCCCTGGATGCGGATCCCGAGGAGCTACGTGAGGAAGCTCGGGTGCTCGACGGGGTCGAGTGGACCGGCGACCCCGACCTGTCGATCCTCGAGCGGATCTGGATGCAGCCGACCATCACCGTGATAGGGATCGACGTGCCCTCGCTGCAGCAGGCCTCGAACACCCTGATCGCGGAAGCGTCCGCCAAGATCTCGATCCGGTTGGCCCCCGGTCAGGATCCCGACCGGGTCGGCGAGCTCGTCCAGGATCACCTGCGCGAGCACGTTCCGTGGGGCCTGCACGTCGAGGCCCGCCCCGGCCACGGTGGTCAACCGTGGGCGGTCGAGCCGGAGGGGCCGGCGTTCGATGCCGCGCGCGCGGCGATGTCCGCCGCGTTCGGCACCGAGCCTGCGTTCCTCGGCTGCGGCGGGACGATCCCGTTCGTGGTGCCGTTCAGCGAGGCGTTCGGTGGCGCCCCGTGTCTGCTCACCGGGATCGAGGACCCGGCGACCAACGCGCACGGGGAGGACGAGTCGCTCCATCTCGCCGACTTCGAGCGCGCCTGCCTCGCGGAGGCCCTGCTGCTGCAGGAGCTCGCCGACCGTCTGGGAGACGGCTGATGACCGGTCGGCGGCCCAGAGGCCGCCAGGTCGCCCCGCAGAGACCACGATGATCGTCCGCGTCCGAGCGGTCTTCGAACGAGCACGCAGCTCCCTCTTCTGGGTGCCGTCGGCGTACGTCGTCCTCGCGCTGATCCTCGCGACCGTGACCACGCTCATCGAGCAGACGCAGGACGTCCAGCGCTGGAGCCTGCTCCTGTTCGAGGCGAACGCCGAATCGGTGCGGTCGGTCCTGCAGACGGTCGCGACGGCCACCATCACCGTCGCCGGCCTGGTCTTCCCGGTCATGGTCGTCGCCCTGCAGCTGGCATCCAGCCAGTTCTCGCCCCGTGTGCTACGGGGGTTCCTCCGCGACCGTGTCCTCCAGCACGTCCTGGGGTTCGTGGTGGGGACGTTCTCGTTCTCGATGATCATGCTGGCGAGCACCGCCCTGCAGCAGGGCGACAAGGCGGACGAAGCCGGGCCGAGCCTCGCGGTGACCCTGGCGGCGGGCCTGGCGGTCGCGACGATGGTGGCGATCGTGGCGTTCATCCACCACGCCGCGCGTTACATGCAGGTCGTCGAGATCATCGGGCGCACCACCGCCGAGACGCGCACCCGGGTCGCTGCGCTCTTCGGCGAGCGCAGCCGGTCCGCCGAGGTGCCCGACGGTCCCGTCGAACCGGCGGGTGAGCCCGCACGGGTCCGCGCGCAGCGCGACGGGTGGGTCCAGCAGATCGAGAACGCGGTGCTGCTGGACGCGATCCCGCCGGGAGGAACGGCCCGTGTCGAGGTCCGGCCCGGCGAGTTCGTCGTCGAGGGACAGCCGCTGGTCGCCGTATGGGGCGCCGAGGACCTCGACGACCCGGACGGCCTCGCCGAGGAGGTCCTCGACGCGTTCGCGTTCGGCACCAACCGGACCATGCAGGACGACGTGGTGTTCGGCATCCGTCAGATCGTGGACATCGCCCTCCGAGCGTTGTCCCCCGCGATCAACGACCCGACGACCGCCTACGAGGTCACGGTCCACCTGGGCGCGATGTTGGGCGACATCCTCACGCACGACCTGCCCCCACGGGTGATCGATGGTGATGAGGATCGGCGGGTCATGCGGCCGTACGAGCTCTCCCACGACGATTACGTCGACCACGCCTTCGATCAGTTGCGACTGTCGGCCGCCCGGCACCCCGTCGCCGCGATCAACGTGCTCCGGACGATCGGCATCCTCATCGCCCTGCTGCGTGAACGCGGACTGCACGAGCGCACCCGGTCTCTGGAGACGCAGGTGCACCTGACGGTCGAAGCCGTCGAGCGACACCGTCCGCTGCCGTACGACCTCACGAAGGTCCGAGCGGCCGCCGCGGAGGCACTCGCGATCGCGCCCGAGGAGCTCCCGGCCGCGTCGACCTGATCAGCGGTCAGCCACGGGGCGGGGGAGGTTCCTCCGAACGTCACTCGTCCAGGCGTACCGTGGGGCTCGGCGGGCGACCCACCAGCGGAGCGGGAGGAGCCCCGTGACGGAACCGATCCGGTTCGACTGTGGATGCGGCAGGCGCGTCGTCTGCGAGGCTGGATCAGCCGCCGACCGGGAGCGTCGCTGTTCACGCTGCCGGCGCGAGCGCCGGCTCCGCGCCCACGACCTGGTGCGGAACCGCGAGCACTGGCACGCCTGACGTACCCTTCAGCCGCCAGACCTGGAGGCGTCTGGGTACCTGGTGGTCCCCCCGGTCTTCAAAACCGGTGAGGGGGTGA
>JAHWKO010000118.1 GCA_019347855.1 Actinomycetota bacterium | reverse complement strand
CTGCCTGCAGCAGACACGTCGGGATGGTGACCCCGATCAGGGGCTCTACGGGGAGTCGAACCCCGAGTTCGACGGCACGTTCCGCCAGTCCCTCGCCCTGCTCGGCCTCGCCTCGGCCGACGTCACGCCGGATGCCACGGCCGTGCAGTGGCTCGCCGACCAGCAGTGCGGATCGGGTGGCTGGCCGTCGTACCGGGCCGATACCTCGGCCCCGTGCGCTGAGGAGGGCAGCTTCCTGCCGAACGCCCCGAACACCAACTCGACCGGGCTCGCGGTGCAGGCCTTCCAGGCGCTGTCCGCGACCTGGGACCACGACCCCGTCCCGTACCTCCAGGGCGCGCAGAGAGACGACGGTGGGTTCGGGTACGACTCGCACCAGGACTCGGCGACGGACGCGAACTCGACCGCCCTGTCGATCCAGGCGATCGTCGCGCTGGAGCAGGACCCCACCACCGACCCCTGGCAGCAGGACGACGGGGACACGCCGCTGACCGCGCTGCTGGCCCTCCAGCTCGGCTGCGAGGCCGCCGGTCCGGACCGCGGAGCCTTCGCCTACCAGCCGGACGACAACGGCGACCTACAAGCGAACTCCCTCGCGACCTACCAGGGGATCTGGGGCGCGGCCAGGGCACCGCTGCCCCTCGGGACCGTCGAGCTCGACAGTGGCGACCCGTTCCCGGACTGCCCGTTGGAGGTCGTCCGTGAGGCCGGCGAGACCCGGATCGGCACCGCGATCCACATCGCCGGTTCCAGCCACCCCGACGGCGCCGACACCGTGGTGATCGCGCACGCGTTCGGGTACGCCGACGCGCTGGCCGGCGCCCCCCTCGCACGGCTCGAGGACGCACCGATCCTGCTCTCCGACCGTGACGCGCTGCCGGCCGAGGTCGCGGACGCGGTCAACGAGCTGGGTGCGACCGAGGCGATCCTCCTCGGAGGTGAGGCGGCACTGTCGGCACAGGTCGCGGATGATCTCCGCGAGAAGACCGGCGTCGAGACGATCGACCGGATCGACGGTGCCGACCGGTTCGACACGGCGGCGCGTATCGCCGACCGGATCGGCGGCGAGGACGTCTACGTCGTCGAGGGCGCCGATCCCGATCCGACGCGGGGCTGGCCCGACGCCCTGGCGGTCGGCTCCGTCGCCGCCCACCAGCAACGACCGATCCTGCTGGTGACCACCGACACCCTGCCGGACCGGACGCGCGCAGCGCTCGAGGGCAAGGCGTCGGCCACGATCGTGGGCGGCACCGCCGCGGTCTCCGCGGACGTCGCCGCCGCGGTCGACGAGGAGGCCGGTGAGGTCGACCGGGTCGCCGGAGCCGACCGTTACCGGACCGCCGCGGCCGTCACCGAGGTGGCTCGCGCGGCCGGGATGGACCCGACGACGACGTGGTTCGCGACCGGTCGGAGGTTCGCCGACGCCCTGGCCGCCGCCCCGGCGGTCGCGAAGGCGGGCGCGGTCTTCATGCTCGTGGACGGCGAGGACTACGCGAACTCACCGGCCACGGACGACTACATCCACGCGGTGGACCACACCCTCGATGTCGTGGTGATCGTCGGCGGCCGCCTGGCGATCACGGCCGGGGTCCAGGACGCGATCGAGACCGCCGCGAGGGAGGACGCCCTCTGACCCGCTGACCCCATCGTGGGTGCATCGACGGTCACATGGACCGGTCGATGCACCCACGACGGTGGGTCTGCACGCGGGCGCCGAACGTGGGTGCAGATCGCGGGCTATACGACCGCGGATGCACCCACGTCGGAGGTCAGATCGCCGCGAGCCGACGGATGGGCATCCTGGGTCCGTACCGGGGTGCCCACTCGCCGGCGAGCGTGAGCAGTCGCACGACCCGCCCGCGCTGGCCGCGGTACGGCTCGAGCAGCTCCAGCATCCGCTCGTCGTCGGCGCGCGGTTCGTCGGCGAGGTTCCAGGCCACGAGGTTGGGCAGGTTGTAGTCGCCGGTCTCGACGGCGTCGACGTCGCCGAGCGCCACCCGGGCCACGATCGCGGCGGTCCACGGACCGACGCCCGGGAAGGCCGTCAGGCGCGTCTGTGCGGCCTCCGAGGTCATCGTGCCGGCCTCCTCGACCCGGACCGCACGGGAACACACCCGGCGGATCACGTCCGCGCGGCGGCGCTCGATCCCCAACGGGTGGTACGCGTGGTAGGGCAGTGCGGCGAGGACGTCCGGTGCCGGGGGCACGAGCAGGGGGCGGGGGCCGGGTGCCGGCCCGCCGTACCGACGGACCAGCGCCTGCCAGCCGCGCTTCTGCTCGATCCCGGTGACCTTCTGACCGAGGATCGTCGGGACCAGCAGCTCGAGCACCGCTCCTGAGGCGCACATGCGCAGTCCAGGGTTGCGGCGGTGCAGCTCGCGCACGGGACCCGGCGCCGGATCGAGGGCCGTCGGATCGTCGGCGGCGCCGACCAGGGCGTCCGCACCCTCGAGCGCCCGGGCCGCCCCGGGCCCCCAGGCCTCGGCCGCGATGCAGCCGTCGCGGGCCTCCAGATGCAAGGTGGCCGGACCGTCGGAGGTCCGCGTCGCCCGCCACACGACGTCACGGCCCAGCTCGATCGTCGGGTCGTGACGCCCGACCTGCAGCGGCCCCAGCGTCTGGCCGAGGTCGATCGGGTCGGAGGTCGGGATCGTCCTGCGCATGGGGGCGAGCATGCCACGGCCGCGGTGTCGCGCCGACCAGGTCGCGCGCGACGTCGCGGTGGGCTACCCCGACATCTCGGGCTGGCGGTCTGAGGCTCCCGCGGACGGCTCGAGGTAGACGTCCCACCCCGGCAGCAGCGTCTCGATCGCCGCCACGGGTACCCCCAGCGCGAGCAGCCGCAGGAGCACGCCGCGACGTCGCAGCCGCACGTCGGATGACCCGTCGAGCGCGTCGATGTCCCCGGTGAACCGCCGCCAGGTCTGGACGTCCCACGAGTGCGGGGTCATCGGGTCACATCCATGTGATTCGTCCATGCACATGTGTCGGCCGGTGCCCGCCGTTCCTTGACCCCGTAGCTGAACCGACACGGTGGACCGCCGGACACGGCCGTCGGTCGGGGGCTGCGGGCCCGCCGCTCAGACGTCCGGAGCGAACAGCAGCTCCAGGTACGCGCGGTGGTGGTCGAGCTGGGCGGCCACGACCTGGGGTTCCTCGACGACCTTGGACAGGATGTAGGCGCCCTCGAACGCCACCGTGATCTGGTCCGCGAGGCTGGCGAGGTCGACCTCCCGACGTGGCGGGTACCTGTCTGCCACCTCCTCGAGCTTGGCCGTGAGACGCTCGCGCCAGGTCAGCATCGTCGTGCGGATCACCTCGATGATCGCAGGGTCGAACAGTCCCGCTTCGTAGCAGTAGGACCCCATCAGGCAGCCCGGGTAGGGGCTGGTCAGCTCCTCGGCCTCCTCGCGGAACAGCCCGACGAACACCAGCAGCTGCTGCAGCGGATCGCTGGTGAGCTCCTCGGCCCGCCGCATCTTGTCATCGAGATGGCCGAGGTCGAGCGCGGCGTAGCGTTCGATCAGTGCGTGGGCGAGCGCCTGCTTGGTGTCGAAGTGGTGGAAGAACGCGCCCTTCGTCACTCCCGCGATCTCGAGGACGTCGTCGATCGGGGTCCCGGCGAACCCGCGGTCGAGGATCAGCTCCTCGGCCGCATCCATGATGGCCGTCCGCGTCGCCGTGCCGTCTCGGGGGATGATCACACCTCAGGTCGGGTCGTCACATACTAACCGGTCTGTCTCCATATGGCTTTGAACGGCTGCAGCTTGCGAGTTTCTGGGCTGTGTTGTTACATACCAACCGGTTGGTACGCAAAGGACTGCGGGAGAGAGGACGCTGACGATGACCAGCGTGAAGACACTGGACGGAGGGTCGGTCCGGCTCGACGATGCCGTCGCCGACCTCGACCGCTCCGTGCGTGGGGAGCTGATCGGCACCGACGACCCCGGTTACGACAACGCGCGCACGCTGTGGAACGGCCTGCTCGATCCGACGCCCGCGCTCATCGTCAGGTGTGTGGACGTGGACGACGTCCGCCGCGCGGTGCGGTTCGCCGCCGACCACCGGACGCCCCTGGCCGTACGCGGGGGAGGGCACAACGTCGCCGGGACCGCCACCGTGGACGAGGGGCTCGTCATCGACCTGTCCGCGATGAACGACATGCAGGTCGACCCGGGAAGACGCCGGGCCCGCGCCGGCGGCGGCGCGACGTGGGCGGACCTGGACGCGGCGACCCAGGAGCACGGCCTGGCCACCCCCGGCGGGGTCGTGTCCGACACCGGGATCGGCGGGCTGACCCTGGGAGGCGGCATGGGGTGGCTGCGGCGCAAGCACGGTCTCGCTTGCGACAACCTCGTCGGGGCGCAACTCGTCACCCCCGACGGTCGCGTGGTCGAGGTCGACGGGGACCGCGAGCCCGAACTGCTCTGGGGTCTGCGGGGTGGCGGAGGCGGCCTCGGGGTCGTGACGCGCTTCGACTACCGACTCCACCCCGTGGGTCCGCAGGTGTTCGTCGCGTTCGTGCTCTACCACGGTGACCGGATCTCCGAGGTGTTGCGGGCCTACCGCGAACACACGAGCGAGCTCAGTGACGAGGTGTCCTCGTTCGCGATCTGCGGGACCGTGCCCGAGGAGGAGGACTTCCCTGCGGACGCGTGGGGGGAGCTCTACGTCATGCTGATGGCGTGCGCCGCAACCGACCTGGAGAGGGGGGAACGGCTCGCGCAGCCGCTGCGCGATCTGGGCGATCCTCTCGTGGATCTCAGCGGGCCGATGCCGTACCTGGAACTGCAGCAGGTCCTCGACGCCGACTACCCGGCGGGGCTGCGTTACTACTGGAGGTCGCTGCACCTGCCCGCTGTGTCCGACGACGTCATCGCGCTCACGGAGGAGTGGACCTCCCGGCGCCCGTCGTCCCTCTCGACCGTCGACATCTGGCACCTCGGCGGGGCGATGGGGCGCGTCTCGGCCGATGCCACGGCCTTCGGGGGCCGCAGCGCCCCGTACCTGCTGGGCGTCGAGTCTAACTGGGCGGATCCCGCGACCGACGACGCCAACCTGGACTGGACGCGCGGGTGCACGGAGGCCTTCCGGGAGGCATCCACAGGACGTGAGTACCTCAACTTCCCGGGGTTCTTCGAGGGGGGCGACGAGACGTTGCGGGCGGCCCACGGAGAGGACAACTACCGCCGGCTCGCTGACCTCCGACACCGCGTCGATCCCGACGGCCTCTTCCGCCGCCGCACCCCTTGAGGATGGTCCTGCCGACGCAGCCTCACCCGCGCTGCGCTACTCGGGCGGCTCCTGACGGATCCCGTCGTCGCGCCAGCCGCGTTCGCTGTAGTCGAACAGCAGCCTGACACCCGGCGTGGAGGAACCGCTCGGACCCGGGTCGTGGTCGCCTTCCCGGTCGCGGCGGCGCAGCCAGCGGTTGAGCAGGAACATCACGACGACGAAGGCGATCAGGGCGAGCAGCCCGAACACGTTCTCTGTGGTCGTGACCGCGTCGTCCGCCGGGACGTCCTGCGCCGCCAGCAGCGCTCCGGTGATCCCGGTCGTCACGGCGGACCCCCTCGTTCACGGGCGCGGCCCGGCGGGCACGGGCCCAGCGTAACGAGCAGGGGGTCGCAGGGTCACCCATGGCGCTCCCGGTAGTTGGCGACCTTCGTGCGGTTCCCGCAGACCGCCATGTCGCACCACTTGCCGGACCGGTTGCGTGACGAGTCGTAGAAGGCCCACCGGCAGGTGTCGCTCCGGCAGACCTTCAGCCGCTCCC
>JAHWKO010000117.1 GCA_019347855.1 Actinomycetota bacterium | reverse complement strand
AGCTCGACCAGGCGGGGGGCGCCGCCGCGACGGAGCAGCTCCGCGCCGATCTCGGTCGGCAGGGAGCTCGACGACCCGAACAGGGTGTCCACCACGAGCGAGCGCTTGAGCCACCGGTGGAACGGGTGCTCGGTGGTGAAACCGATGCCCGCCAAGACCTGCTGCGCGTGCGTCGCCGTGGTGCGAGCGCCCTTGCCGGCCAGCGACTTGGCGAGCGCCGGCACCAGGACGTCGACGCCGGCGTCGCACGTCTCGGCGACCGCGACCGCCGCCTCGCCGGAGCCCATCTCGGTCTCGGAGGTCATCGCCTCGGTGGGTGACGACTCCGCCTCGGTCTCCGTGGCGGTGTCGGTCGCCCCCGTCCCGTCGTCACCGGTCTGGCCGGTGTCGGTCCCCCCGCCGCAAGCTGCCAGCAGCAACGCCAAGGCGGACAGGATGAACACGAACCTCGCACGCATATGCAGCCCCTCTCGGATCTGATCCGTCATCGACGTGTACGCACGTCCGTCGCGCACGGTTCAACGTTGGCAGACCTGCTCACTCCGTGCCATCGCATGTGATAGGAGTGCCTCGGTCGCCGTCCGGGAGGTGCGCGGGTGATCGACGTCCAGCGGAACGACGGGGTCGCCGTCGTCCGGTTGGATCACGGGCCGGTCAACGCCCTCGACATCGAGCTGCTGCGGGCCATCACCGGGACGTTCATCGAACTGAGCGACGACAGCGACGTGGATGCGGTGGTGCTGACCGGTGCGGGGCGCGCGCTATCCGCAGGGGTGGATCTACACCGGGTCGTGGACGGCGGAGCCGAGTACCTCGAGGCGTTCCTGCCGGCCCTCACCGAGTCGTTCGAGACGGTGTTCCGGTTCCCCCGCCCCGTGGTGGCCGCGGTCAACGGGCACGCGATCGCGGGGGGCTGCATCTTCACCTGCGCCTGCGACCGACGCCTGATGGCCGACGGTGACGGCCGGATCGGCGTCACCGAGCTGCTCGTGGGGGTGGCCTTCCCGGCCGCTGCGCTGGAGATCCTGCGGTTCGCCGCCGGACACGGGACCGCGCGCCTCGTCCTGACCGGCGCGACGTTCCGGCCGGAGGAGGCGGTGACGCGGGGCCTGATCGACGAGGTGGTGCCGCCCGACGAGGTCCTGAAGCGGGCGACCGCCGAGGCACGGGCGCTGGCCCGGATCCCCCGTCGGACCTTCATGCTGTCCAAGCGCCAGCTCCGGCGGGACGCGATCGACGCGATCGGACGCAACGCCCCCTACGACGACGCGCACGCCACCGAGATCTGGGGCTCGCCCGAGGTCCTGGACCGCATCCGTGCCTACGTGGACGAGCTCCGTTCCCGGGCCCGCTGAGAGGTCCCTCTAGGTAGCCCTTGGTCCCGTACGCCCACATCTGAGGGGCGTCCGCACGTGGATCTACGCCGTCCTCCCGATGCGCCCCCGCCCGCCTCAGGCGCACCGGTTCCCAGCAGACCACGACACCGGGAGGACCCGAGATGCACCCCATCGCCAGCCACCAGATCGCCAGCCTGAAGGCCTCCGAGCTCCACCGAGAGGCCGCACGCCACAACATCCATCGACGGCGCCCCGCCTCTGACCCGGCGGGAACTACGTCCAGCCGAGGCGATGCGCAGCTGCGGGTCCGGGCCGCGCTCGCCCGTCGCCTGCGCCCTGTCTGACCCTCGACGCCGACCCGACGTTCAGTAGCGCACCAGTGGCATCCCGCCCGGCACGGTGGGGTAGACGTCGAGTTCGCCGACGGTCCGGCCGAAGACGGGGTACTCGATCTCCAGGTCGTCGAACACCTGGTGCTCCCCCATCGGCAGTTCCCGTCTCCCGCCGTCTGACTCCGGCGGGACAGCGTACGCTGCGCGCTCGACCTGGGGATGGCGATGCCGCGAACGCTCCACTTCCTCCTGACCGACATCGAAGGAAGCACCCGCCACTGGGAGCGGGAACCCGACGCGATGCGCCTCGCGCTGGCCCGGCACGACGCCATCCTGCGCCAGGCCGTCTCGGATCACCGTGGCGAGGTCATGAAGGGGGCCGGCGACGGCATCTGGGCGGTCTTCGACGATCCCGAGCCCGCGTTGCTGGCCGCGGTGCAGGCGCAGCGCCAGATCCACGAGATGGAGTGGGCGACCGGCGAGCCGTTGCGCATCCGGATCGCGCTGCACCGTGTCCCTGCCACCGACATCGAAGAGCGGGACGACGACTTCTTCGGTCCTGGCGCCAACCGGTGCGCCCGGCTCGTCGAGGCCGCCCACGGCGGGCAGGTGATCGCCTCCGAAGCGTTCCGTGATGCCACCGGCAACGTCAGGGCGATCGGCTTCCGCGACCTCGGAGCGCACCGATTACGGGATCTGCGCGAACCCGAACGGATCCACCAGGTCACCCACCCCGATCTCCCCGCCACGTTCCCCGCTCTGCGCTCGCTCGACGCCTACCCCACCGTGGTGGGCCGAACGACATCGCCGACCTTCGTCGGACGCCGCTCCGAGCGAGCCCGGCTCGCGGCCGCCTTCGAACGGGCTGCCGCCGGAGAGCCCTCGATCATGTTGATCGGAGGCGACGCAGGTATCGGCAAGACCCGTCTGCTGACGGAGTTCGTGTCCGGGCGCGGCGATGGACTGGTCCTGACGGGCGGGTGTCTGGAGCTGGGCGAGGCGGTCCTGCCGTACGCCCCGGTCGTGGAGGCCCTGCGCGAGCTCACACGCGAGCTGGGCGCCGAACGGGTCCGCACGCTCCTGACAGGTCCGCGGCGGGAGCTGTCGCGACTGCTCCCGTCGCGCTCCGATACCGATCGCGAGCGAGCGGACGTGGAACCGAGCAACCAGTCCCGTCTGTTCGAGGCGGTCCTGTCGACCCTCGAGACGCTCGGTGCGGATCGCCCGGTCGTCCTCGCGATCGAGGACCTTCACTGGGCCGACCGGTCGACGCTCGACCTGGTCGTCTTCCTCGCCCGCAACCTCGACCGTGGGAACGTCCTGGTGGTAGCGACCTACCGCACCGACGACATCCACCGGCGTCACACCCTCCAACCGGTCCTCGCCGAACTGTCGCGCGTGTCCTGCGTTGAACGCCTCGACCTCGTCCCGTTCGACCGCGACGAGCTGGCCGAGCAGCTCACCGCGATCCTCGGCCATCAGCCCGATGACGATCTGGTCGACGAGATCGCTGTCCGCTCCGAGGGCAACGCCTTCTATGCCGAGGAGCTGCTGGCTGCCGCCGAGCGCTCCGAGGGCCGGCTGCCCCCCACGCTGCGCGACATCCTCGCGAGTCGCCTCGCCCCGCTGCCGGAGACCGCGAAGGAGGTGGTGCGCGTCGCCGCCGCGGCCGGCCGGGCGGTGGATCACCAGCTGCTGGAGGAGGTGGCCGAGGTGCCAGCCCCGGAGCTGCGGGACGGGCTACGCGAGGCCGTCGCGCACCAGGTCCTCGTGACCACCGCGGACGGCCGCAGCTACCGGTTCCGGCACGCGCTGGTACAGGAGGCCGTCCACGACGAGCTGCTGCCGGGTGAACGCACGCGCCTGCACGCGACCTTCGCGGAGGCCCTCACCCGCGATCCCAGTCTGGCCGCCGCCGGTCCGGAGGGTGTGCACGCGGAACTGGCCCACCACTGGTACGCCGCGCACGAGCTCGACCGCGCGTTCACCGCGTCGCTCGCCGCCGCCGACAACGCGGTGCGCCTGTACGCGTTCGCCGAGGCACAGCACCACTACGAGCTGGTCCTGGAGATCTGGGACCGGGTCCAGGACACCCCCCGCCAGCAGGCCCCACCCCGGCACGAGGTGTTGCGTCGCGCCGCGCAGGCGGCCGGACTCGGCGGTGGCACCCGCCGGGCGGTCGCCCACCTGCGTGCGGCCATCTCGGAGGCGGGCGATGACGTGCCCCCCGAGGTCCGAGCGGGTCTCCTCGGTGAGCTCAGTCGCGGGTTGTGGGCGGGCGGTCAGGGGGAGGAGGCGTTGGCCGCATCTGAGGAGTCCCTGGACGCCATGCCGGAGGAACCGTCGAGAGAGCGGGCGTTCGCCCTTGCTTGGCGGGGACGGCTCCTCATGCTCACCGCCCCGTCCAAGGAGGCCATGCTGGCGGCGATCGAACCCAGCCGCGAGGCGGTCGAGGTCGCACGCGAGGTCGGGGCGCGACTCGAAGAGAGCCAGGCCCTGAACTCGCTCGGGACCTCGACGGCCTTCGCCGAAGACCTCGAGGCCGGGGTCGCTCATCTGCAGGAGTCCCTGCGCGTCGCCGAGGAGGTGGGCTCAGCCGACGACGTCCTGCGCGCGTACATCAACCTGAACTCGACCCTCGAGCACGGCGGACGCTCGGACGAGGCGATCCGTGTCGGCTACGAGGGGATCACCTGGGCCGAGGACAACGAGGTCACCGGCCCCGTGCCCGACTTCCTCCGACTGAACATGGTCGACGTCCTGTACTTCCTCGGCCGCTGGGAGGAGGCCGACGCGCAGCTCCGCGCGAGCAGGATCCGACCCGACAGCGGGGTCACCCTCGTGCATCTGGCGATCGCCGCCGGTCGGCTGCGTGTCGGCCAGGGCCGGTTCGACGAGGCTCGCGAGCACCTGCGCCAGGGTCGTGACGCCGTCCGAGCGGTGGTCGATCCCCAGTTCCTGGTGCCGATGGCCGAGGCGGAGTCCCACCTGGCGGTCTGGGAGGGACGACCGGAGGACGCCCGACGGACGATCGACGAGGTGCTGGCGTTCGAGGACCTCCGCTGGCACCTGGACATGGTCGCCCCGCTGGCAGCACGGGCGGAGGCCGACACCGCACAGCGCGCCAGGGCCGCGGGAGACGGGGCCGCGCTGGCGGAGGCCGCGCGGCGACTCGACGGCGTCCTCGGGAGGGTCGACGCCGAGCTCGCAGCCGAGGACGACGACAGCTGGTGGGCGGAACGGCTCCGCGACGCCCGGGCCAACGTCCGTGCGGAACGGACCCGACTCGAGGGCGAACCCGACCCGGACGTGTGGGCGGCCGCCGTCGAGCGCGCGGACGAACACCGTTTCGCGGAGGCACGGGTCTACCTCCGCTGGCGGCATGCCGAAACCCTGCTCGAGCTCGACCGCCGCGACGAGGCGGCTCAGGAGCTCGAGACCGCCCACGGTCTCGCGTCGGAGCTCGGGGCGCGACCGCTCCGCGAGGAGATCGAGGCGCTGGCACGTCGCGGACGCGTCGAGCTACCAGGTGTCGCCGTCGGTGACGACGGCCAGCTGGGGCTCACCCCGCGGGAACGGGAGGTCCTGGAGCTCGTCGCCGAGGGGCTGACCAACCGTGAGATCGGGGAACGGCTCTACATCGCCGAGAAGACCGCCAGCGTGCACGTGTCGAACATCCTCGCGAAGCTCGACGTGTCCAACCGGGTCGAGGCGGCCGGGGTTGCCCACCGCCTCGGGCTCGACACGGCCGGCTGAGCGCGACCCGGTTCCGGCAACGTCAGGCGGCGCGGGTCGGTTCCTCTTCCTGGAACCGGTCCAGCAGCGCGATCTCGGCGCCCTCACGCGAGCCAAGGAAGGCCATCGCGGTGACCACCCCGAGCGTGAGCGCGGCGAAGGCCCACATCCAACCGCCGAGCGTCATGCCGAGCAGCGTCCCGAGCGAGACGACTCCGGGCCCCATCGCGGCCAGCGCGACCGCCAACGTCCCGAGCACGACCGGGTACTCGTACCCCGCGTTCGTCACCCAGGGGCCGCGGTCGATCAGCTCGTAGGCGACGGCCGCGTGCACCATGACGGCCACGACGCCGGCCGCGCCCAGGGGGACGAAC
>JAHWKO010000116.1 GCA_019347855.1 Actinomycetota bacterium | reverse complement strand
AGGACTTCTCGGACCCGTACCCCTTGACCAGCGGCAGTAGCAGGTCGTCGCGCAGGTGCCAGTCCTCCTCGTCCGGGTGCAGCTCGGCTTGGTCCTGCACCCAGCCGGTGAACAGGTACAGCGCCCGCAGCCCCTCGGCGTGGACCTTCTGGTCCATCAGCATGCGACGGACGTCGGGGTGGTTGATGATCTCGACCTTCGGGGCGGACTTGTCGAGCATCTGGGTCATGTCCGCGCCCTGCTGGCGGACCTTGGCGTAGTCGAGGGCGTTCAGGTAGCCGGTCGACAGGGTCGCGGCGGCCTTGGTCCCGACGAGCATCCGGGCGTACTCGATCACCCGGAACATCTGCTTGATGCCGCGGTGGACACCGCCGACCAGGTAACCGACGGCGGGCTCGTCAGCGCCGAAGGTGAGCTCGCACGTGGTCGAGCCCTTGATGCCCATCTTCTTCTCGATGTTGGTGCACACCACACCGTTGCGCTCGCCGAGGGAACCGTCCTCGTTCACCAGGTACTTGGGGACGATGAACATCGACAGACCGCGGGTGCCGGGTTCGGGCTGGGCGGGAGGGTCTGGCTGTGGGCGGGCGAGCACCAGGTGGATGATGTTCTCGTAGTAGTCGGCCTCACCCGAGGTGATGAAGCGCTTGACGCCCTCGAGGTGGTAGGTGTTCCCCTCGACCTGGGTCGCGCGGGTGACGCCCGCCCCGACGTCGGACCCGGCGTCGGGTTCGGTGAGCACCATCGTGCCGCCCCAGCGCCGCTCGATCATCGGCTCGACGAAGCGTTCCTTCTGCTCCTCCGTCGCGACCTGGTCCAGCACGAACGACATCAACGCGCCAGCCGAGTAGAAGAACGCGGTGGGGTTGGCACCGAGCAGCAGCTCGCTGGCCGCCCAGCGGAGGCTGGGCGGCGCGCCGTAGCCGCCGAGGTGGGGCGGCAGGGGCAGACGGTCCCAACCACCCTCGTAGAACGCGTCCAGGCTGGCCTTCAACCCGTCGGGCAGGACGACCTCGCCGTCCACCAGCTCGAGGGGCGTGCGGTCGGCCTCCTCGAAGCTGGCGGCCCACTCGTTCTTCGCGAGCCGCTCGACCTCGCGCAGGATCGCCTGGGCCGTCTCGGGATCCATCTGCGCGAACGGGCCCTGGCCGTAGTGGTCCTGGGTGCCGTAGGCCTCGAAGAGGTTGAACTCGATGTCGCGGAGGTTGCTGCGGTAGTGGCTCACGTCGGTCATCCTGTCGGGAGAGGCGACTTGGAACGGTTGCTACATCTTGTAACGTTCACTCCAACTTTAGCGGAGCCGACGAGGCGGCTGCGCCGCAGTGACGGGGACGGGGACGTCCGGACGTCGCACCGAGGAGGAGGCCCAGCGTGGGCAGGTACCGGGCGGGACTCGAGACGCAGCGTCGCATCCTGGAGGCGACCCGCGAGCTGCTCAGCGACGTGGGCCTCGAGGGCACGACGATGAAGGCCGTCTGCGACCGGGCGGGCGTGGGTGCCGGCAGCTTCTACAACCTCTTCGACTCCAAGGAGGAGGCGGTCCTGTCGGTCGTCCGCGAGGCGATCGCGGCGATCGATCCGGCCTCCCGCGCCGGCGAGGGCGCGAGAGGAGAAGGGGTGGCCGACCTCGTCGACGCGTACCTGCGGTTCCTCACCGGCGAGCCGGATCTCGCCCGGATCTACCTGCAGGCAGCCGTGGCCTGGGGCCTGAGCGACCCGGCCCTGGCCAGCCGGTTCCGCCGCCACCAGGACCACCGCCGAGACCGGTTGCAGGCGGCGATGCGGCGCCAGGTGGAGGGCCTGGACGAGCCGTCCGCACGCAACCGGGCCGAGCTGCTGCTGGCGGCGTTGAACGGTCTCAGTGTCAACTGGCTGCTCGACCGGGGGATGGACCTCGAGAGCCACCGGGACCGCCTGGTGGCCTTCGGGCTGCAACCGGCCGACCGGTAGCGGTCGGGACGAAGGTCCCGGATGTCGTCAGATGCGCAGGATCCGGGGGTCGGCCGCGTACCATCCGGGGTGGACCCTCGTTGGGAACGGTGGATGACGACCCGGACGCTCGCCGCGCTGACCCTCGCCACGTTGCTGGCGGGGGCCTGCAGCGCCGGCTCCAGCGAGTCCGAGGTGCTGGGCGTGCTCGTGGAGCGATCCGAGTCGGCCTCCGCGTCCGAGACGGAACCGACCGAACCCACCGCTCCCGCCGATGTGCGTGACGCCCCGGCGATCATCGACCGTGGGTTCGCCAGCCCGGCGCAGGAGGAGACCACGGCGCCGCCCCCGCCGCCGCGTGAGCCGACGACGACCGAGCCCACGTCGGAGGCGGCGGAGGAACCCGCCCAGCTCGCCGAGGGCGCGGGCAACACCTACACGTGGACCCAGCCGGAGGACCCCCCCGAGGAGGGCCAGTGGTGGGTCGAGTCGTCGAGCCTGCCCGCCCAGGACCCCGACGCCGATCCCTGGAACGGCGCACGCGTGGCCGCCCGTGACGTCGAGACGTCCGAGGACCGGGACCCCGCCACGGAACCGGTGCGGCGGGCGACCTGCGAGGGATGGATCGAAGCGCCCGTGGACCGACCCGTGCGCGGCACCGGGACACTGACGGTCGAGCTCCTGGTCAACGACGCCGTCGCCGCGACGGGTGCCTACCCGTTCGACGGCACGGTCGAGGCCGAGGAGCGGGTCAGGTTCGACCGCGTCGGCGACGTCACCGTCGACGCACGCGACTCCGACACCGTCACCTGCACGGTCCGGTTCGACGCGGACTGACGTCCGGTCCGGGAGACGCGGCCACCTCGCTAGCCTGACCAGCGTGGACGACGATCCAGACTCGCGCGTGTCCCGAGGGGCGTCGGGTCGCGTATGAGCGCCCTGTTCGGCCTGGCCGTCGTCCTGGTCCTCGTCGCCGCCAACGCGTTCTTCGTCGCGGCCGAGTTCGGCCTCGTGGCGGCCAGGCGACCCGTCATCGAGGAGCGCGCGGCCTCGGGTAGCCGTCGGGCGGCCGCGGCGCTGCACGAGATGCGCAACATCTCGTTCACACTGTCCGGGGCGCAGCTGGGTATCACGGCCTCGTCGCTGCTCCTCGGGTACGTGGCGGCCCCGAGCTTCGCGGCCATGCTGGAGCCCGTCCTCACGCTGTTCGACCTCCCACAGTCGACCGCTCTCGGGGTCTCGCTCACCGTCGGGCTCGTGGTCTCGACCGTCTTCCAGATGGTCGTGGGCGAGCTGGCCCCGAAGAACATCGCGATCTCCCGGCCCGAGTCGACGTCGTTGGCCCTCGCGCTGCCGTTGCGGGCGTACGCGCTGGTGGCCGGACCGTTCATCCGCCTGTTCGACTCGGCTGCGAACCGGCTCACCAGGTCCTTCGGCTACGAGCCCCAGGAGGAGCTCCTCGCCGGCTACAGCCCCGACGAGCTCGCGCTGATCTTCGAGGCGTCCAGCGAGGAGGGGACCCTGAGCGAGGAGCAGGCCTCGCTGCTCCTCCGGGCGGTCGAGCTGGGGGACCGGCGCATCACCGAGATCATGGTCCCGCGCCCGGACGTCGTGTGGCTCGAGGTCGACGCTCCGGTCGAGGAGCTGCGACGAGCGTCCCGGGACAGCGGACACTCCCGGTTCCCGGTGCGCGGGGACAGCGAGGACGACGTCGTGGGCACGGTCCACATCAAGGATCTGCTCGACCTGGCTCCGGAGGCGCTGCCTGCGGCACGCATCCGCGACATCGTGTACGACGCGCTGATCGTGCCCGAGACGCACACCGTGCGGCGGTTGCTCGCCGACCTGCGGCGACGCCACCGGACCTTCGCGGTCGTCGTCGACGAGTACGGCGGTGTCGCTGGGATCGTGACGCTCGAGGACGTCCTCGAGGAGCTCGTCGGTGAGATCGAGGACGAGTTCGACGCGTTGAACACACCGGCCCTGCGGCGGCTGGGCGTCGGACGGTACGTCGTCCCGGGGAACATGCGCGTCGACCGACTGGAGCAACTGCTCGACGTGGAGCTCCCCGAGGGCGACTTCGAGACCGTCGCCGGTTACGTGATCGAACGGCTGGGGGAGATCCCGTCCAGTGGCGACCACGTCGAGGCCGAGGGGTGGCGGTTCGTCGTCACGGGCCTCGACGGCATGCGGGTCACCGAACTGCTCCTCGAGGCTCTGGACCGGTCGGACGTCGGGTGACGCCCGTGCTGCTGGCCGCCGAGAGCGAGGCGCTCGCGTTGCACGTCCACCCCCTCGTGGGGATCGCGGTGGCCGTCGTCCTGCTCGCGGCGAACGCGTTCTTCGTCGCCGCGGAGATCGCCCTCCTGGCGGCTCGTCGGACACGGATCGAGGAGCTCGCGGATCAGGGCGATCCCCGGGCCAAGATCGCCGCCGCCGCCCTGCGCGAGCTGTCCGTGACGTTCTCGGGCGCCCAGCTGGGCATCACGATGGCCTCGCTGGGGCTCGGCGCGATCGCGGAGCCCGCCGTCGCCGACCTGTTCGAGAGCTGGCTCGGGGCCACCGCACTGCCCGGCGGCACGCGCGCCGCCATCGCGTTCGCCGTCGCCCTGCTCATCGTGGTCTTCCTCCACATGGTCGTCGGCGAGATGCTGCCCAAGAACGTCGCGCTCGCCGACGCCGAGCGGGTCTCGCTGCGACTCGCACGGGCCTTCCGTGGGTACGTCGTGGTGTTCCGCCCCCTGATCGTCGCGCTCAACGCCACCGCCAACGCCCTGGTGCGGCTGGTGGGGGTCGAACCCCGGGACGAGCTGGGGCTGGTCCACACGGCCAGCGAGCTGTCGCTCGTGGTGCGCGAGTCACGACGCGAGGGCGCGTTGCCCCCGCAGGAGGCCCGGGTGCTGGGCGCAGCGCTCCGCCTGTCCGAGATCGACGCCGAGGCGGCCATGACGCCCAGGGTCGACCTCGCGGCGCTACCCGACGACGCCAGGGCGACCGACGTCCTCGACCTCGCCAGGGAGACCGGGTACACGCGCTTCCCCGTCTACCACCAGGAGATCGACGACATCGTCGGCGTGGTGCACGTCAAGGACGTCCTAATCCGCGACGCCGAGGACCTGGAGGGGGTGCCGGTCGGTGACGTGATCCGCCCGATCCCGGCTGTCCCGGAGACCCGCGACCTGGAACGCCTGCTGCGCGACATGCGCCGGGACCGTTCCCACGCGGTCCTGGTGGTGGACGAGTTCGGTGGGACCGCCGGGATCGTCACCCTCGAGGACGTCCTCGAGGAGCTGGTCGGCGAGATCGAGGACGAGTTCGACCCGCACGTGCACGAGGTGCGCAAGCTCGGCGACCGCCGGTGGGTCGTACCGGGGACGCTGCGCCGGGACGAGCTCGAGCAGCACACCGGCCTGGAGCTCGAGGCCGGTGACTCCGAGACCGTCTCGGGCTTCCTGACCGAACACCTCGGACGTCTCGTGCAACCCGGCGATCAGGTCGAGACCGACGGGTGGCGGTTGCGCGTGCGGTCCCTCGACGGGCGCCGCGCGGGTGACGTCGAGGTCGTGGCCCCGGCCGGGGCGGTCGGGTCGCCGGACGATGGAGCCCCACCGGATCGCCACTAGGGTCGCGGGCCGACAGGAAGGTGCGTCCTTGTCCAGCAGCCATCATCCGCGTGCCCGAGCTGCCGCGGCCCTGCGCCGCCTGGGGCACACGCTCATGGCGCGCGAGGCCGAGCCCGACCTGCTGGGGCGGGTGGCCGATGCCGCGCACCGGGTCGCCGACGACCTCGACCGCGCCCCGCCCCGCGAACGCGACCTCCTCGAGCTGAAGCGCCGCATGTTCGACGTGCACGTCGAGGACGGCGGCCGGGTCTCGCACTTCGACGAGTGCTTCGTCTCCGGCTCGCAGAACCCGCTGGGGACCGGGGTCGAGGTGCGACGGGACGGCGACGAGGCGGTCGCCCGGATCGAGCTCGGCCCGGCGTTCGAGGGGGCCCCGAACCGCGCACACGGCGGGATCGTGGCCGCGATCTTCGACGACGTGCTCGGCTACCTGCT
>JAHWKO010000115.1 GCA_019347855.1 Actinomycetota bacterium | reverse complement strand
CCCAGAAGTCGACCAGGACGATGTCGTTCGTCTTGATCGCGTCGTCGAACGTCTCGGTGGTGAGTTGGGTGGTCGCCACGTCGTGCTCCTCGGATCGTGGTGGGCGGACCAGCTGCAGCCGCCGTCAGCCAGGTCAACGTAGGCGCACCGCGGCGCATTCCAGCCCCGCGCCCCCGTCCGACCGCCGGCAGGCGTACGCCCGGCCAGATGGGACCGTCCCGTGCCTCCTGGCCACGTCGCGTCCCGGTCCGGGGACCCGCTCCGCCTCTAAGATGCCCGAGGAGCAGCGACAGGGGCCGCCGTGGGCGAGGACGTCCAGGCACGGGATTTCTCACGCGAGGACCGGCAGCGGTACCGCGAGAAGGTGAAGCGCTGTCTCGATGCCCTCCGCCAACTCCTCGAGGAGGGCCAGCTCGAGACGGGACAGCACCGCGTGGGCCTCGAGCTCGAGATCTACCTGGTCGACCGCCAGGGCACCCCGATGATGCTCAACGACGAGGTCCTGGCCCGGATCGAGTCCGACGACTGGCAGACGGAACTCGCCCAGTTCAACATCGAGCTCAACCTGCCTCCGCGTGACTTCGGCGGCACCGTCCTCACCGAGATGGAGCAGGAGCTGCGCAAGATCCTGAACCACGCCCTCGAGGAGGCCGACGCGCTGGACGCGCGGATGCTGATCGTCGGGATCCTGCCGACCCTGCGCGACCTGCACGTGACCCGCGAGAACCTGTCCCGCAACCCCCGGTACCACCTCCTGAACGACCAGATCCTGACGATGCGGGGCGAGGACCTGCGCATCGAGATCGAGGGCTCCGAACGTCTCGTCACGATGGCGAACTCGATCACGATGGAGGCAGCCTCCACGTCGATGCAGCTGCACCTGCAGCTCGACCCCGACGACTTCGGGCGGTACTGGAACGCCGCCCAGGCGATCGCGGCGGCGCAGCTCGCGGTCGGGTCGAACTCCCCGTTCTTCCTGGGCAAGAAGCTCTGGCACGAGACCCGCATCGCCCTGTTCGAGCAGGCCATCGACACCCGCACCGAGGAGCTGCAGGCGCAGGGGGTGCGCCCCCGCGTCTGGTTCGGGGAGCGGTGGATCGACGGGGTCGTGGAGCTCTTCGAGGAGAACGTCCGCTACTTCCCGTCGCTGCTCCCGGTGATCGAGCCCGAGGATCCGCTCCAGCAGCTCGAGCGGGGCGAGGTCCCAGAACTCAAGGAGATGGGGCTGCACAACGGGACGATCTACCGCTGGAACCGGCCGGTGTACGACGTGTTCGAGGGTCGACCGCACATCCGCCTCGAGAACCGGGTACTGCCCGCCGGGCCCAGCGTGGTCGACGAGATCGCGAACGCCGCGTTCTTCTACGGCCTCGTGCGGTCGGTCGCGGACGGCGACCCGATCCACCAGCAGCTGTCGTTCTCGGCGGCCACCGAGAACTTCTTCGCCGCCGCGAGAGAGGGGTTGGCCACCCAGCTCTACTGGCCGACGATCGGCCCCACCCAGGCCGACGAACTGGTGCTCGACCACCTACTGCCGATGGCCTACGACGGCCTGGACGCGTGGGGCGTCGACCCCGACGACCGGGACCGCTACCTCGGCATCATCGAGGACCGGTGCCGCACCGGCATCACGGGTTCGACCTGGCAGGTCAAGGTGGCCGAGAAGCTGCACGACGAGGGGCGCGACCGGGAATCCGCGCTCCTGGAGATGACCCGCCGGTACATCGAGCTCATGAACGCGAACGAGCCGGTACACACCTGGCCGCTCGACTGACCGCGGGGCCCCAACGGCGGAGCCGTAGCATCTGACCATGCCTCCCTCACGCTCCGACCACTTCAACCTGTTCGAGGACGGGCTCCCCGTCCGTCTGCTCGAGCTCGACGACATCGAGCTCCTCGAGGAGCTGGAACGTCCCACGCTCATCCGCGTCCCCGGCGGCGGCGACCTGCCTCCCCGCGGGATCGCGACGCTCCTCCACGGCGACGAGGACACCGGCTACCGCGCCGTGCTGCGGGTCCTGCGCCGGCGACGCACCTACCCGTTCGACCTCTACGTGATCGTGGGGAACGTCCGGGCCGCCCTCGCGGGAGACGGGTTCGCGAACCGGTTCCTGGACGAGCAGGAGGACTTCAACCGGATCTGGGGTACCGAGCTGACCACCCGGATGCGACTTGCTGCGGACGGCATCCTCGCCGAGCTCCGGGACGCCAAGCTCGCGTCGATGGTCGACATCCACAACAACACGGGGACCAACCCCTTCTACGCGATCGTCACCCGACTCGAGGAACCGTCCCTCAACCTCGCGACGCTCTTCACGACGACCGTCCTGCACTGGCGGCTCGGGGTGAACACCCTGATGGAGGCGCTGGCCGACGTGTGCCCGGCGGTCGCGATCGAGTGCGGGCTGCCTGGCCGGCCCGACTCACTATCGTTCGCGGTCGACGGGCTCCGTCGGTACCTCGGGGCGCGTGACGTCGCCGACGCCGAGCTGGAGCGCGACTACGACCTGTACGGCGACCTCCGCAAGGTGGTCGTCCGTCCCGAGGTGCGGTTCTCGTTCGGCGGTGAGCTCGGCGACGAGGTGGACTTCGTTGTCGAACAGGACGCCGACGCCTACAACTTCGAGACCGTCCCGGCCGGCCACGTGATCGGGCGCGTCCCGCCTGGGTCCGCGGTCCCACTCCAGGTGCTCGGCATCGACGGCGAGGACGTCACCGACCAGTACGTCGACGTAAACGAGGGCCACGTCGTGGTCACCCGCGAGATCACCCCGGTGATGATGACCAGGACGGCCGTCGCAGCTCGCAAGGACTGCCTGTTCTACATCGCCACCCCGGAGTCGCACCCGATGCTCAGCCAGGGCCGTCTGGACGTCTGACCCAACCGTCCGTCACACGCGGGCATCGGCAAGCTCCTGGATCGTCGACTCGCCGTGGAGGGCGATGCCGTCGATCGGCTCCGGGAAGAGGAACTCGAGCTCGCCGTACCGCGAGGTGAACCGCTCCCGGTCGAGCAGGAGATCGACCGATGCGTCCTTCGCGTTGTAGCAGTAGCTCACCTTGCCGTCGGGGTGCAGGTAGCGCAGCCCGGCGGTGTGCGTGGGATCGAGCTCCATCTCCAGGCGGGTACGGACCTCGCCCCGGCCGCCGCCCCACGCCGTCCAGCGTGGGAAGTCCACGTCGCCCGCCTGGCGCAGGGTCGCCCAGATGGTCCCCTTGCCGTACGGCTGACCGTCGCGCAGCCCTCGCAACAGGGTGAGCCACGGCGAGCGGATCCCGGCGACCAGCTCGACGCGTACGGTGATGCCCTCGATGGTGAGGTCGGCGTCGGCGTCCCAGATGTTGCAGGACCCGTACACGTACCGCTCGGCGTGCTCGGTCCCCCAGTTGTGCTGGCGGTGCCCGACCCACCCGTCGACGTCGACCGTGCGGTCGCCGACCTGGAAGGCCCCGTCGAACACCGCCCGCGGCGACCCCGTGACGGCCTTCTTGCGCGGGAAGCCCTTCTCGTACATCCAGTCCGCCCCCAGGTGCCGAAGGGGCGGGAGCTCGTCGCGGATCGCCAGGTCCCAGCGGACGTCGGGATCCCCGTCGAGCTGTCCCGCGACGTGGTCAGGTTCCAGGCTGACACGGTCGTCGTCCATCGCGACCCGGTCGCGTCCCAACCGCACCTCGTCGAGGTCCACGACCCGCTTCCACACACGGGGGCGCCAGTCCTCCAGCCACAGCACGCACCAGAACTCGGCGACCGACGGTGCGGCTCCAGCCTCTGCGGGCGTCAGGATGTTGTGCTTGAGCCAGAACGCCCCTGACCCGTCCGGGGCGTTGCCCTTCAGGTAGTTCGACTCGTACAGGCCCGGAGGAGCCTCGGCCGCGATGATCCGCTCGTACCGGTCGCTCACTGGTTCTCCTCCGTCGCAGTCTCAGGTGGCCTAAGACAGCGACTCTCGCGCCGCTCCGCGTCGCTCACTGGTCCTCCTCCTCGAACTCCAGCCCGGCGAGCAGGTCATCCTCATCGCTCGGGACGTCGACGTCCGATCGCAGTCGGGTGAAGCACTCCCACGGGAACACCTCACGTTCCAGGTCCCGCGGCCACGCGAACCACATCCCCTCCGGGTCTACCTGCGTCACATGACGGCGCAGCGCCTCGTCACGTCGATCGATGTGGTCCGACACGTCGACCCGGGCGTCGCACGGCCAGCCCTCGTCCGGAGCGCGCCCCGCCCCGGTTCGCGCCCGGGACCGTCGCTCGGCCTGCCGCTCCATCCACCCTTCGAAGGGGCTCTCCTCGCCGCGCTCGAGGATCGCCTCGTGCAGCGCCAGGATGCGGTCCGGAGGGAACGCGTGGCAGGCGTAGACCTTGGGCACCCGCCACGGGTCACCTTCGAGGTCCGCGTCCGCGTCCTCGGCGAGCGTCAACGCCCGCTCGGTGACCTCGTAGGTCATCACGTGGTCAGGGTGCGGGTAGCCACCGTCCGGTGGGTAGGTCACGACGACGTGCGGGCGCTCCTGCCGGATGATCGCCGCCAGGTCCGCAGCGGGTTCGTCCACGGGGATGCGTGCGAAGGTCCCCTCGGGCACGCCGGTCGGATCCTCGTGGTAGCCGGAGTCCGCGTAGCCGAGGTCGTAGCGGGCGTGGAACCCGATGACCTCGCAGGCTGCTTCGAGCTCGCGTCGGCGGGCGCCGGCCAGGTCGTCGGGTGGTTCGCACGACGGGTTCAACACCTCGCCGGCCTCACCGCCGGTGCAGGTGACCAACGCCACCCGCGCACCATCGTCGACGTAGCGCGCCGCCGTCGCTGCACCCTTCGACGACTCGTCATCCGGGTGCGCGTGCACGAACAGCAGTCGCGGCGGGGTCACCGCTCGGTCGATCCGCCGAAGCGGCGGGCCCATGCCTGGCGGACCCCTCGGCCCGGGCCGGCGTCGAGATCGGCGAGGTACCCCTCGAGGTGGCGCTCGGCGGCCTCCACCGCGTCGGGACGTCCGCGGAGGCGGACCATCATCGGCGCGCCCGGGTAGGACCCGATCTTGACGTCCGGCCATCCTTCCGCGATCTGGTCGAAGCAGCGGTTGAGGACGGACTCGGGGTAGCCGTGCGTCACCTCGGCGGAGGCGACGTCCGCTCCGTGCCCTGCCAGCAGGTCGGGCTCGACAGCCTCGGTGACGATCCGGTGGAACTGGGACGGCACGCCGGGGAGCACCACCACCGCCGCCCCGCCCGGATCGGTGATGCCGCCGTCGACATCGACCCTGATGCCAGGTGCGAAGCTGCCGCTGTCGCGGAGCCGCTCCGCACCATCCGGGATGCGGGCCATCCGCATCATGTGATCGACGAAGTCGTCGTCCACGTCGAGCCCGTGCTCCTGGGTCCACGCGATCGCCCCGTCGATCCGGTGCGCGAGGACCGGGTCGACCACCAGGTCCCGCCCCAGGCTGCGCGCCACGCCCTCGTAGGTGAGGTCGTCAGGAGTGGAGCCGATGCCACCCGACGTGAACACGGCGCGGGGGCGAGACCGTGCGAGCTCGCGCTGCAGGGCCTCGTCGATCGCCTCGAGCGTGTCGGGAACGGTGACGATCCGGGAGAGCTCGACCCCGTGATGCTGGAGGCGCTGGGCGAGCCACCCCGAGTTCGTGTCCTGCACGAAGCCTCCGAGGATCTCATCGCCGATCACGATGATCGATGCCTCGAGCGGTCGTTGCGACATGCCGGGAGGCTAGTCGGCCCACGATAACCACGAAGAGGACGGCTGGGCTGGACAGGGCCGGCTAGCCCCTGGGCTAGGCGGCCCACGATAACCACGAAGAGGACGGCTGGGCTGGACAGGGCCGGCTAGCCCCTGGGCTAGGCGCTCCCGATCTCGCCGGTACGCGATCACCGTGAGCGGCCGTCCGACAGGCCGCTGCTACGGTCCCCGCGACCCGATCCGAGGCCCCCCGATGTCGACCGACCCCGAGGAAGCTCGCAGCGACTTCATCCTCGCTGCGGCGGTCACCCTCTTCGGGCCCCTGA
>JAHWKO010000114.1 GCA_019347855.1 Actinomycetota bacterium | reverse complement strand
GCCTCTCCGATGAGGAGCTGCTCGCCGTGCTCGACGAGGACCCGCTGACCGTCCTCTCCGGCGAGCTCGACCACAAGCCCGAGCTGCCGATCCTGCTCGAGCTGCTCGCCGAGGCCGAGGAGGGCGGCTGGCGCGCGCTGCCGTCCTTCACCAGGCCGGTGGCCGTCGCGCTGGTGCTGCGCATGGGCGTCGCTCCCGGGCTCCTGGTGCTGGCCTCGGTGGCGCTGGTGCGCCTGCCCGACGCCTATCTGCTCCAGGCGGCGATGCCCTCGGGGATCAACGGGCTGGTGGTCGCCCACGCCTACGGGCTCGACGTCCGCGTGACCGCGGGCGCCATCGCCTGGTCCACCGTAGCGGCGGTGGCCGGCGGGCTGGTCGCGACGGTGGCGCTGTGAGGGCGCTGGTGCAGCGGGTGACGCGGGCGTCGGTGCTCATACCCGGCCCACCCGACCGCGAGATCGCCGCGATCGGCCCGGGCCTGCTCGTCCTGCTGGGGGTCACCCAGGGCGACGACGCGGCGGCGGCCCATGCGCTCCACCCGGACCTCGGCGATCTCGTCGGCCAGGAACACCTCGACGTTGGCCGAGGCGATCCGCCTCGACGATTCGACGTACACCGACGATCCCGAGGCCTACCATGAGGAGGGTGGGACCAGTCTCGACTTCGTCAACGGGGAGTCGACCGGCCCGAGGGTCGTCTCGATCGAGGCGTACAGCGCCGATGGCGACGCCAACCCGGAACGGGGCCCGATCGTCGTGATGGCGGCCCAGGGCGGCGGCCGGTGCTACTGGATACGCCACCACGTCGACGGGGGACCGGTCCGCGGCTACTTCGAGATGGTTGACGAGGACGACTGTGATGCGGGTGGGAGCGTCCCGGGCGACGAGCCGGAGCCGCTGTGGGAGGCGCAAGGGACCGGCTGGTAGGTAGCGTCGTCGCTGTTGCCGTCGACGAGGAGTTGCCGTGGGTCGCTTCGAGGTCGGGGTGCAGCTGTACCCACAGCACACCGACATCGAGCAGCTGCGGGACGCGTGGCGGCGTATGGAGGACATCGGCGTCGACAGCATCTGGACCTGGGACCACTTCTTCCCGATCACCGGCGACGACGCGGGCGAGCACTTCGAGGGCTGGTCACTGATGGCTGCCAAAGCCGTGCTCACCGAGCGTCCCCGCGTCGGGGTGCTCGTGACCTGCAACGCCTACCGGAACGCGAACCTCCTGGCGGACATGGCCCGCACCGTCGACCACCTGTCGGGCGGCCGCGTCGTGCTCGGGATCGGCGCCGGCTGGTACGGCAAGGACCACGACGAGTACGGCTACGTCCTGGAGGACCCGCCCGACCGCCTGGCCGACCTCGAGGACTCCCTACGGACGATCCGCGACCGGCTCGACCGCCTCAACCCCGCTCCGATCGGTGAGCTGCCGATCCTCGTCGGCGGCGGGGGAGAGAAGGTGACCCTGCGGATCGTCGCCGAGCACGCCGACTGGTGGAACACGATGGGGCCGGCAGACACGTTCGCCCACAAGTGCGAGGTGCTCGACCGCTGGTGCGACGAGGTCGGCCGCGACCCGGACGACATCGTGCGCACCGTCCTGATGAACGACCCGGACCGGTTCGACGACATCGACGACTACTTCGAGGCGGGGGCCAGCCACCTGATCCTCGGGCTCGGCCCGCCGTACGACGCCGGTCCCGTCGAGGAGTTGCTCGCCGAGGCGCGCGGCTGATCAGTCCCGCGACCATCCCTCCTCCAGGACCACGTCTCCGGTCGTGAGGCGGTAGTAGACGCGCCAGTGGTAGTAGCCCCGGTAGGTCAGCGGGTCCGTCCGCATCACCGCGGCGTGCGAGTGGACCGCCGAGACGTACCGGTCGCTGTGGTTGTAGGCGTACAGCGCCCGGTCCATGTCAGCCGGGGCGCCGTGCGCCACCAGGTACCGGGCGGCCGCCCGGATCGCGTCGCGGTAGTCGTGGATGTCGCCCTCGCCGTAGGCCTCCCAGGTCGACGGGAGGAACTGCATCGGCCCCTGCGCTCCGGCGACGCTGTCGCCCCGGATCCTCCCCATGCGGCTCTCGATCAGGTGGATCGCGGCGAGGTACGACCAGTCCACGCCGAACTCGTCCTGCGCGGCCTCGTAGTGGGACCGCAGCTCGTCGGCGGGCGGGGGTGCCACGATGCTCCAGTCGGGCAGCTCCTCCCGCGGCTGGGTCAGCCGACGCAGCTCGATCGTCGCGGAGAGGTTGTCCTCGAACGCCCCCTGCAGGTCGGCCGGCACCCGCTCGCGGACCGCTTCCCGCCAGTCCGGGTGCTCGACGAGGTCCCGGTAGGCCTGCTGCTGGATCCAGGCGGGATGCTCCAGGTCCTCGACGGGGACCTGCGGATCCCGGATCTCGGTCTCGGCTTCGATCAGGGCCTCGGCCAGCCGTGCGGGGTCCTCGAACGGGCGCACCTCGCGCGCTTCGGCGGTGCGTGTCGACGGTCCGACCACCGGGGCCGAGCGCGCCGGGGCCGGGGTCGACGCGGCGTCGGCCGTCGAGGTCGGTGTCTGCGGGGCGGGTTCGTCCGTCCCGCGGCATGCGGGCGCCAGCGCGACGGTCAGGACCGTGAGGAGGACGAGGGCTCGTGACATGGACGCGGCAGGCTACCGGTGTGACTTGACGCGCCCCGTGTCCACGTGGACCCTTGCCCGACCCCCCGGGAGACGTGCGTGCTCGAGGTCCGAGGCCTCCGCAAGTCCTACCGCCACGTCGAGGCGTTGCGCGGTGTGGATCTGACCGTGCCCGCAGGATCGATCGTCTCGCTCCTCGGACCCAACGGAGCGGGCAAGACCACGCTGGTGTCGATCGTCTCGGGCCTGCGCACCCCGGACGCCGGGAGCGTCCACATCGACGGCGTCGACGCCCTCACCCGGCGCGCCGAGGCGCGACGCCTGGTCGGCCTCGCCCCCCAGGACCTCGGCATCTATCCGATCGTGCGGGTGCGCGACAACCTCGTCCTGTTCGGACAGCTCGCGGGTCTGGGGCGACGTGAGCTCGAGGCACGCATCGACGAGGTGGCCGGGGCGCTGGGGATCGCCGAGCTGCTGCCGCGGGTCGCCGGCGAGCTGTCCGGAGGCCAGAAGCGCCGGCTGCACACGGCGATCGCGCTGCTGCACCGGCCGCGGCTCCTGCTGCTGGACGAGGCGACGGTCGGGGCCGATGTCGAGACGCGCCACCAGCTCCTGGGGCTCGTACGGTCCATGGCCGACGACGGGGCGGCGGTCCTGTACTCGACCCACTACCTGCACGAGGTCGAGGAGCTGGGCGCCTCGGTCGCGATCCTGGACGACGGGGAGCTGATCGCGCAGGGCCCCTACGACGAGCTGGTCGCCGCACATGCGACGCCCACCATCGAGCTGCGGTTCGAGGGGGCCGTGCCCGACCCCCCACGTGGTGAGTCGGGGACCGTCGACGGTCAGGTCATGCGCGTCGAGGTCGTCAGACCCGGCGACGACCTGGCGCGGATCCTGTGGGCGTTGGGGGACGCGGCGGGCCGCGTCACCGGGGTGGAGGTGGTCGGCAGCAGCCTCGAGAGCGTGTACCTGTCGCTGACGGGACGTCGCTACCGGGCCGCTGGGAAGGAACGGGAGGGCGCACGTGTCATGGCGGGCTAGCTGGGCGATCGCCCGGCACGAGCTGCGGGTGATGGCCAAGGACCCGTCGACGGCCGTCTTCGTGATCGTCATGCCGTTGGCCATGGCAGCGTTGATGAAGGGCCTGTTCCGGGACGCGCTGGCCGGCCAGGGGGTGACCGGGGCGAACGGTTCGGAGTTCGCGGTCCCCGGGATGGCCGTGGCGTTCGCGGCCTTCAGCGTCGGCTACTCCGGTTTCGCGTTCTTCCGGGAACACGGGTGGGGTACCTGGGAGCGGCTACGGGCGAGTCCGGCGACCTCGTTCGACATACTCGCCGGGAAGGTCGCACCGGCGGTCGCGCTGACGATGATGCAGATGGGGATCCTGTTCGTGCTCGGGGGACCGCTGCTCGGGTTCCGTGTCGCGGGCCCGGCGGTGGCGCTCGTGCCGGTGATAGTGGTACTCGCCCTGTGTCTCAACGCGTTCGGCCTGGCCGTGACGGCGATGTCACGCACCTCCCAGCAGTTGAACGCGGTCGGCAGTGCGGGCGGCTTCCTGCTCGCGATCCTCGGGGGCGCGTTCGTGCCCGTCGAGACGATGCCGGGATGGGCGCAGGCGGTCGCGCCCGGCGTGCCGACCTACTGGGCGATGCGTGCGTTCCGTGACGTGATCCTGGCGGGGGAAGGGCTGGCGAGTACCGTCCTGCCGTCGGTCGTGATGCTGTCGTTCGCCCTGGGCTTCGTGGTGCTCGCGGCCGCCCGGTTCCGGTTCGACGAACCGAAGGTCTACTACGGCTGAGGCTGTCCCTCAGCCGTCCAGGTACGAGCGCTGAGCGTCCTCGGGGGCGGTGGACGGGTCCGCGACGTCCGGCTCCGAGGACGGCTGTTGGTGGGCGGGGTCGGGAGCGTGGTGCTCGTCGGTCGGATCCCCCCGACGGTCGGCGCGCAACGACGCGACGATCGCGACCGCCAGGATCGCGGCGATGATCGCCAGCGACACGGCCACGGGCAGGTGGTAGAAGTTCACGACCAGCATCTTCACCCCGACGAACCCGAGGATCCCGGCAAGTCCGAGATCCAGGTAGCGGAAGCGCCCGGCCATGCCGGCGAGGGCGAAGTAGAGGGCACGCAGCCCCAGGATCGCGAACGCGTTCGACGCGAACACGATGAACGGTTCACGGCTCACTGCGAGGATCGCGGGGACCGAGTCGATCGCGAACATGACGTCGGTCGCCTCGACCAGCACCAGCACGGCGAACAGCGGGGTGGCCAGCAACGCACCGTTGCGCCGGGTGAACAGCTTCTGGCCGTCGTACTCGTTGGTGGACGGGACGACCCGCCGCACCAGCTTCAGGACCGGGTTGTCCTCGGGATGGACCTCGGTGCCCCGGTGCCGGACCATCTTGACCGCCGTGAACAGCAGGAACGCCCCGAACACGTACAGCAGCCAGTCGAACCGGTCGAGCAGGGCGACACCGGCGAAGATGAAGATCGCGCGCAGGACCAGGGCGCCGAACACGCCCCAGAACAGCACGCGGAACTGGTACTTGGGCGGCACGCCGAAGTAGCTGAAGATGACCGCCCAGACGAAGACGTTGTCGACCGACAGGCTCTTCTCGATCAGGTAGCCGGCGTAGTACTCGCCGGCGACCTGCGCGCCCTGCCACCACCACATGAGCAACCCGAAGACGAGTCCCAGGGCGATCCACACCCCGGACTCGACCAGCGCGGCGCGGAACGACACCGCGTGGGGGGTCCGGTGCACGAGGAGCAGGTCGAGCAGCAGCAGCACGACGATCGCACCCACGAGCGCGGCCCACACCCATGCGGGCACCGAGATGTCCACGAAGTCGCCGGGCGCGGCCGGGGCCGCCAACAGGTTCCACATGATCGACCTCCGGTCGCTCAGACGCGGCCGGAGGTCTCCCCCACCTGGTGGGCCAGCGGTGCCGGGCTCGTCACCGGGATGACGACACCGCCGTTCTCAGGGGTACTCCCCTCCGTGTCGGGGAAAGGTACCCAGCGAGGCTGTCCCCGGCGCGCCGTGAGCCCGGTCGTGCGGACCGACGCCCGGGAGACGGCGGGGACGTGGATGGTTCTGCGCGTCAGGTGCGCGGGCGAGCACCCAACCGACGATGCTTGCGTTCCTCGATGGTTGGCGTCAGGTACTCGAACCGTTACGCACGTGCGCTCTCAGGCCGCCGGGAACGCGACGCTGAAGATCGAACCGACGTCCGGTTCGCTGTCCACCCAGATGCGACCACCGGAACCGCCAACCGTCGAGCGTCTAGGTGAAGGTTTCGACTGCTGACCGAGGGCTCGCAGAGCAGCTGGGGTGCAAGAGCTCGAACCCGTCCGGTATCTGGCCGTGAGGTTGTCAAGGCCAGTGTGAGAGCGAGCGGGGGCGGCCCCGTGGCGTTACG
>JAHWKO010000113.1 GCA_019347855.1 Actinomycetota bacterium | reverse complement strand
CAAGCACCACGTCACGCTCGACGCCCTCGAGATGGGGCTCGCCCTGATCGACGCCGGGCACCACGCGACCGAGAACGCCGCCATGCCCGCGTTCGCGGAACGTCTGCGGGCCGAAGCGCGCCAGCGGGACCTCGGGGCGGAGGTGGTAGCTTCGTCCGTCCACACGGTCCCGTGGAACTGACGGAGAGGACGCGGTGAGCGACGACGATCACGGTCACGAGGAGCTCGAAGCGCTCCTCGAGCTCCAACGCACCGAGACCGATATCCGTCGCCTCGAGAAGCGCCTCGACGAACTCCCCGAGCAGACCGCATTGGACGACTCCCTTGCGACCTCCGAGAAGCTCGAGGCCACCCGCGACCAGCTCCGCGTCGACCGCGACATGGCCGACTCGCGGATCCGGTCCGTGGAGGGGGACCTCGACCTCCTGCAGGAGCGTCGCCAGAAGGAGCAGGCTCGCATGTACGGCGGGGAGATCTCCAACCCCCGCGAGCTGCAGGCGATCCGGGCCGAGATCGACGACGTCGAGGCGCGGATCGCGCGCGCCGAGGAGGAGCTCCTCGAGAAGATGGAGGAGCGCGAGACCCTGGCCGGCCAGATCAGCAAGCTCGACGAGCGGCGGCTCCAGATGGAGGCCGAGCAGGAGGACCTCACCGCGAAGCGCGACAGCGCCGCGCAGTCGATCCTCGCGGACCTGGGGCAGCTCAAAGCCGACCGCGACGCCAGCCTCGAACGCATCCCCGAACGCCTGGTCGAGCGTTACGAGAAGGCGAAGCAGCGCCACGGTCCGCTCGCGCTGGGGGCGCTCGAGGGCGGGATCTGCACCGCGTGCCGGCTCGAGCTCACGCCGATGGAGCGCAGCGATCTCCGGGAGGACGCTCCCACCGTGGGGACGTGTCCGCAGTGCCAGCGGCTGCTCGTCGCGCTGGACTGATCACCGCGCCGAGAGCTCCTCGTCGATCGCCGTCGCGGCGGTGATCAACCCCATGTGGGTGAAGCCCTGGGGGAAGTTGCCGAGGTGGGCGCCCGTCGTGGGATCGATCTCTTCGGCGTAGAGGCCCAACGGACCCGCGAACGACAGCAGCCGCTCGAACAGCCGGCCGGCCTCCTCGAGCTCGCGCATGCGGGCGAGCAGCTCGACGAGCCAGAACGAGCACATGAGGAACGCGCCCTCCTCGCCTCGCAACCCGTCCTCGTTGCGGTACCGGAGCAGCAGCCCGTCGGCGACCTCGAGCCTGCGCCGGACGGTCTCGACCGTCGAACGGACGCGCTCATCGGCTGCGGGCAGGAACCCACGCAGGGGGAGCAGCAGCACCGAGGCGTCGGGTTCCTTGGTGCCGTAGGCCTGCACGAACGAGCCGATCTCCTCGTCGTACCCGTGGGTCAGGATGTCGTCGGAGATCTCCCGGCAGAGCCGGTGCCAGTCGTCGTAAGGGCCCTGGAGCCCCAGGTCGCGGCCGATCCGGATCGCGCGATCGACCGCGAGCCAGCACTGGAACTTGCTGAAGGTGTGGTGGCGAGGGGCCGACCGGATCTCCCACAGGCCGCTGTCCGGTTCGCGCCACCGTGCGGCCACCGTCTGGACGAGCTGGCGGATCACCGGCCACCGGGCGGCGGGGACCTCGCCGCCGAGCTGTTCGGTCAGGAACCCGAGCTGCATCGCGGCTCCGTAGATGTCCAGCTGCAGCTGGGTCGCTGCGCCGTTGCCGACACGGACGGGGCGGGAGCCGCGATACCCGCGGAGGTGGCCAAGTTCGAACTCCGTCAGGTCCTCCTCGCCGGTGATCCGGTAGAGCGGGCGCAGCTCGTGCGCCCCCCCGACCCGGTCGTTCAGCTCGGACAGCCAGCGGATGAACGTCTCCGCCTCGCGGGCGTGGCCGATCTCGAGGAAGCACTCCAGGACGTACGCCGAATCGCGTATCCAGGAGAAGCGGTAGTCCCAGTTGCGCTCCCCGCCGATGACCTCGGGCAGGGACGTCGTCGGGGCGGCGACCAACGCACCGGTCGGCTCGTAGACGAGGCACTTCAGCACGAGCGCGCTGCGCACCACCGCGTCGCGCCACGGACCGTCGTAGTCGATGAGCCCCGACCAACGGCCCCACGTCCGGACGGTGAGGTCGAGCAGCTCCTTGGGGGACAGGTGCCGGTGGGGGCCCGCCTCGGAGCCTGGCGTTCGCAGGACGAACCACCGTTCCTGCCCCGCCTCCATCCGGAGCGTGGCGCGTGCCACATCGCCGGTCCCGTCGTGGGAGCTGACGCGCCAGTGGAGGCCGGGACCCTCGAGCTCGAGGTGCTCGCTGCCGGCCACGGCGCGCACCCCCGATGAGGTCGGGTCGATCGTGGTGTGGGCACGCCCGTAGTCGAAGCGTGGCTGGAACTCGACCTCCGCGGTGGCCGGGCTGAAGGCTTCGACCCGCCGGATCAGCGTGTGCCCGGTGTGGGTCGGGTCGAACGCGTTGACCCTCGAGTACACCAGGAAGTCCGTGAGCGTGAGGACCGGTTCCCCGTCGCGTACGAACCGGGTGACCAGCACGTTCGTCTCACCCAGGTACGTCCGCTGGACCTCGAGCTCCTCGTGGTCCGCTGGCCGGATCCTCCAGCGGCCGCCCTTCTCGTGGTCGAGCAGCGCGGCGAAGACGCTGGGCGAGTCGAACCGAGGACTGCAGAACCAGTCGACCGATCCGTCCGGTGACACCAACGCGGCGGAACGGCTGTCGCCGATCAGTCCGTAGTCCTCGATCGGATGCTCCATGGGACGGGTCATCCGGTGGCTCCGTTCCCGGTGAGCGCCCGCACGTGCTGCCTTCCGTCATCCCCCCGCGGTCAGGGTCTCCACCTCCTCGAGCTGCCGGTCGACCCAGGCGAAGACGTCGTGGTCGTGGACCACCTGCGCCATCCGCTTCAGGGCCTGCCGGGCGTCGACGGGGTCGACCTCCAGCGCTTCCTCGATGCGGCGGGACAGTCCCTCCACATCGAACGGGTTGCACGCGATGGACTCGGTGAGTTCCGCGCGCGAGCCCGTGAACTCACTGAGGACCAGCACGCCGGTCCCGTCCTGCGCAGCCTGGCACACGACGAACTCCTTGGCGATGAGGTTCATCCCATCCTTGAGCGGGGTGACCACCGCGACGTCCGCGAGCCGGTAGTACGCGACGAGCCTCGGACGGGGCACGCCGCGGTGCAGGTAGTGGACCGGGACGTCCGACCCGGGCTCGGTGAAGCGCCCGTTGATGCGTCCCACCTCTCGCTCGACGTCACGCCGGAGATCGCGGTACTCCTGGACCCCTTCGCGGCTGGGGACGGCGATCTGCACGAACGCGATCTGTTCGCGCAGGTCGGGGCGACGTTCGAGGAGCATCTCGATCGCGCGGAACCGTTCGTGGATCCCCTTCGTGTAGTCGAGCCGGTCGACCCCGAGCAGCACCTTCCTACCAGCGAACTGCTCCCTCAGCGCGGTCAGCTCCTCCTCGACCTCGGTGCTGCGGGCGAGTTCGTCGAAGTGCTGAGCGTCGATCGAGATGGGATCAGCCATGGTCCGAGCTCGCCGGCCATCCGGGAGCACGACGTCGCGCCCGTCGATCTCGAACTCGTTCGGGTGGACCCGCTCGACCGCCCGGACGAAGTTGTCCCGGTAGCTCTCGGTGTGGAACGCGACGAGGTCCGCGCCGAGCAGCCCATCGAGCAGCTGCTCCCTCCAGGGGAGGCGAGCGAACAGCTCCGGTGGAGGGAAGGGGATGTGGAGGAAGTACAGGATCGTCGCGTCGGGGTGCTCCCGCCGCAGGAGCTCCGGGAGCAGGACCAGGTGGTAGTCCTGTACCCAGAGGACCGGCGACGAGTCGCCGAGGTCGAGCTGGGCGGTGCGGTCCGCGAAGCGTTGGTTGACCTGCTCGTAGGTCTCCCACCAGCGCCGCTCGAAGACGGGCTGTTCCACGAGGTCGTGGAACAGCGGCCACAGCGTCCGGTTCGAGAACCCGTAGTAGTACCCCTGGACCTCCGCGTGCGACAGCGACAGCGGAGCGAGGTCGATGTCGAGCCCTGCGGCCCGAACGGGGACGTCATCGTCCCCGCCATCCCATCCGACCCACACGCCCTTGGTGTTCTCCATGATCGGACGCATGGCCGTCACGAGTCCACCGGTGCTGGCCTGCCACGAGCCGTTCGATCGTGACACGGGCAGGCGGTTGGCGATCGTGACCAGCGGCCGGTCGGTGATGATCATGTGGTCCCCCTCGTAGGGCGAACCCTAACGATGGACGCGGTGCGGGGTCGCTGGATCGGGCGTCCGTCCGTCATGGGACGGGATCGAGCGTCTCGTCGATGTGCGCGTGGAACGTCTCGCGTGCCGCGGTCGTCACCGGCCCGGGTACGTCGAGGTCCACGTCGTCGATCGCGTGGACCGGCAGGACGGGGCGCGTGGCAGACAGCAGGAAGACCTCGTCAGCTGCCAGGAGCTCGTCCGAAGGGTGGACGCCGAGTTGGACGTCGACGACCGAGCGCAACCGTGCGAGGGTGACGGAGTCGAGGATCGGCAGCTGTCCCGGGTCGGGGGCGTGGATCACGCCACCGGAGACCCAACAGACGGCCGCGGTGGGAGCCTCGAGCACCACGCCCTCGTCCACGATCACGGCGTCATCTGCGTGTACGGCCCTGGCCTGACGGGTGGCCCACGCGTTCGCGGCGTAGGACAGGGTCTTGACGCCGGTCAAGGCGGACCGCCAGGGCATCTCGACCACGCTCAGGGACATGGTGTCGGGCCACGACGACTGCTGGATCACCCCTCGAAGGGTCCCGTCCCGGGTCACGACGATCCGCAACGATCCGTCCCGCTCGCCCCAAGCGGCTAGGAGGTCCGTGACCACCTGCCGGACCACCGGGACCCGGATCCCGACCTCCTTCGCCGACCGTCGGAGCCGCGCGAGGTGGTCGTCCAGGGCGTGCGTGCGGCCGCGCCGCACCAGCGCGACGTCGAACACCGCGTCCCCGCGCAGGAACCCGTCGTCAAGAAGGGGGACGGTTGCGTCCGCGGCGGGCACGACGCGGCCGTCCATCCATGCGAGGGGTCTGGCGCTTGTGGTCACGGCCGCATGGTGCCCGACCTGTACCGATCGAGGCGAACCGGGAAGGCTCCTGGACGGCCGGACGTTGTACCGTTCGAGGCGAGGAGCCGACCGGACGGCCGCGATCCGAGAGGATCGAGGAAAGTCCGGACTCCACAGGGCAGGATGCTGGGGAGAATCCCAGGCGCGGCGACGCGTGGACGTGCCACAGGAAACACACCGCCGATGGCCGCGAGAGCGGCACAGGCAAGGGTGGAACGGTGCGGTAAGAGCGCACCAGCGTCCGGGGTGACCCGGGCGGCTCGGTAAACCCCATCCGGAGCAAGGCCAAGCAGGGACAGGGCGGCCCGCCCGATGTCCCAGGTAGGCCGCTCGAGGCGCCGGGCGACCGGCGCCCCAGATAGATGGCCGTCACCCGCTCCGGCGGGAACAGAATCCGGCTTACAGGTCGGCTCCTCACTCTTACCCCGTCTGACCAGGGAAACGCTAGTCGGACCCCGTCTCAGTCCGCACAGAGTCCGCAGGAGCTCCCAGAACGGAGTCGATCGCGTCCCGTGTGGTGTCCTCTGCATCCGGCCACAGGTGGGCGTACGTGTCGAGCGTCTCGCCCGCGGTCGCGTGTCCGAGACGTGCCTGGACGACCTTCACGGACTCTCCGTGCTGGATGAGGAGAGAGGCGTAGTAGTGGCGCAGGTCGTGAGGCGTGGTGCCCTTCGGTAGCCCCGCGGCCTTTACGGCGCGGCGGAACGCTCTCTCGAGCGACTGCCGTCGAAGCGGGGTGCCCTTGGTGTTGGTGAACACCAGCTCGACGGTCTCCGTCCGTGCGCGGCCGGCGGCGTCGCGGACCACGGGGACCACCAGGCCGCTGGGGGCGGCGACCGCCAAGCCGAGCCCCACCTCCGGGTGCAGCAGGAGGTCGCCGGTCGACTCGTCGACCGTTGCGTTGAACGTCGGGTGGTCGGAGAGCGCGGCTGCCACGCACTTGGCGATCAGCGCCACGGGGGTGAGCCGCAGGGAGCGGCGCTCGGCCTCGGGGGCCAGCGCACGCCCGAGCGCGAGGAGGCCGTCA
>JAHWKO010000112.1 GCA_019347855.1 Actinomycetota bacterium | reverse complement strand
GACATCTACATGTCGAGTTCCCACGGGGGCGTCTACGGCGTCGGCGAGGCGGTCGAAGAATTCCACACTGACTCCGAGGACGCCCAACCCAACGTGCGACGTGACGGCTTGGAGCTGTTCCTCTGGAGCAACAGGACGGGCAGTCAGGGGCCCGACATCTACCAGGCCTCGAGGTCCACAGCGCTGGATCCCTGGTCGACACCCGTCAACCTCGGTCCCGCGGTCAACAGCGCCGCAGGTGAGACCCGGCCCTCGCTGTCGTGGGACGGTACGACGCTGTACTTCGGGTCCACCCGCGTCGGAGGCCAGTCGGATGTGTACGTGACGACCCGCTGATGCATCGCCTGGAGGGTCGCCCGGCCTGAGCGTGGGCGACCTCTCCCAGGCGGATCCCGGCGACGACACCCGCATCGGTCGCTCGCGGTCGGCGGACGGCCCGAACAGTCTCATGCGCCGCTGCCTGGGGAGACACCTCGTGCGCTCTGCGCATCACGTTGCGTCCCATCGCGCGCAGCGTGGCCGTTCGGCCGTGGTGTGTGGTACCAGTTCGTCCCTTGGCTGCCCGTGGGGACCGGGATCTACACGGGGAGAGAGGAGCGGCCGTGGGGTTGCGGAGAAGGCGGCACCCGCACCTCGATGCGTTGCGGGCCGTCCCGCTGTTCGAAGGCGTGGACGATGCCCATCTCCGCTCCGTGGCCGAACGCGCCGAGCGGGTCTCCGTGCCTGCCGGTGAGCTGCTGATGCTGGAACGCTTCCACGGCGAACAGTTCCTGATCATCGTCGAGGGTTCCGCCTCGGTCCGCCACGGTTCGCAGGAGGTCGCCAGGGTCGGACAGGGCGACTTCCTAGGCGAGATCGGTCTGCTCGAGCACGCCGACCGTTCGGCGACGGTCGTGGCGTTGACCCCGATGAAGCTGTTGGTGATCGACGAGGGGGGCTTCCAAGACCTCCTGCGCGAGAACCCCGAGGTCGCGGCGCGCGTCCAGCGGGAAGCCGCCCTGCGGATGGCTGCCAACGAAGGCGACGACGGGTGATCCTGGTCCGGATGGACGAGAACCAACAGAGGAGCACCTGAGGTCGGGGGAACGGGCGATGGGGACCGAAACCACGACGGTCACGTTGCTCTTCTGCGATCTCGTCGAGTCGACCCGGATCATCTCGGAGCTCGGTGACGACGCCGCGGACGGTCTACGGCACCGGCTGTTCGAAGCGCTGCGGGAGGTGGTCGTCGCCACCCGGGGCAGCGAGGTCAAGACGCTGGGAGACGGCATGATGGTCGCCTTCCCGAGCGCGACGGACGCCGTCGCCTGCGCGGTCGGCATGCAACGAGCCGCGGACCGCATCGACCGCCGCACCCCGGAGGTGCAGGTCAGGCTCCGGGTCGGGTTGAGTGCAGGCGAGGCGACGCTCGAGAACGATGACTGGTTCGGCACCCCGGTCGTCGAGGCCTCGCGCCTCTGTGGCGCTGCGACCCCGGGCCAGATCTTGGCCGCCGACATCATCCGGATGCTGGTCGGTAGCCGTGGTGGACACGTGTTCCACACCGTGGGCGCGCTCGAGCTCAAGGGCCTGCCGGGCCCCCTGTATGCGAGTGAGGCCAGCTGGGAGCCGGAACCGGTGAGTGAGATCCCGCTCCCCGCCGGACTCGATCAGGACGCGCAGTTCGCGTTCGTTGGCCGGGTCGACGAGCGCGAACGTCTGCGCACGACCTGGGAGGCGGTCCCGGACGACGGACACGGGCTGATCCTCGTGTCGGGGGAACCCGGGATCGGCAAGACCCGCCTGGTCGTCGAGTTCGCACGCGAGGTCCACCGCGGCGGCGCGGTCGTCCTCGCGGGTCGGTGTGACGAGGATCTGCAGGTCCCCTACCAGCCGTTCGTCGAGGGCCTGCGTCACCTTCTGCTGCATGCGCCGGTCGAGGAGATGATCGAGGAGGTGGGACCTCAAGCGGCCGAGCTGGCCCGGTTACTGCCGGAGATCACCGCGCACCTCGACGGGCCCCCGCCTGCGGAGATCGCCGACCCTGATGTCGCGAGGCACAGGCTGTTCGAGGCGGTCACCACGTGTTTGGGCGCGGCCGCTCGACGACAGCCGGTCGCGTTCCTCCTCGATGATCTGCAGTGGGCGGCACGACCGACGCTGCTCCTGCTCCGACATCTGCTGCGGAGCACCCGGGCGCTACGCCTGCTGATGATCGGCACGTACCGGGACACCGAGATCGGCCGGACCGAGGCGCTCGGGCAGATGCTCGCGGACTTGCGACGCGAACCGAACGTCGAGCGCGTCGCGCTCGCCGGGTTGGACGTCGCCGACGTCGCGTCCTTCCTGAAGCTCCGCGCCGGTCACCCGCTCGATGACCGCGGTCTCGAACTCGTTCGTGTCGTCCACCGTGAGACCCAGGGCAACCCGTTCTTCATCGGGGAGGTGCTGCGCCACCTGGCAGAGACCGGAGCGATCTACCTGGAGGGCGGGCGTTGGACCTCCGACTTCGATCCCGAGGAGATCGGTATCCCCGAGGGGATCCGCGAGGTGGTGGGCCGTCGGCTCTCGCGGTTGCCGGACGAGACGAACCAGGTGTTGGGGTGGGCAGCGGTCATCGGGCAGGAGTTCGAGGTCCCACTGCTCGAGCGCGTCGCGGATCTCGACGGGGAGCGGCTGCTGGACGCCTTGGATGCTGCGGCGCGGGCGCGCCTGCTCGACGAGGTCCCCGACGACTTCGGCCGTTACCGGTTCGCGCACGCGTTGGTCCGGTCGGTCCTGTACGACGAACTGTCCATCGTGCGCAGGACGCGCCGCCACCAGCGGATCGCCGAAGCTCTCGAGGATCTCTACGGAGACCGGGTGGACGCGGTCGTCGGCGATCTCGCGCACCACTACGGCGCTGCGGCCCTTGCCGGGGATGTCGCCAAGGCGGTGGAGTACGCGCTCCGCGCTGGCGATAGAGCGTTGGAGCAGTTCGCCGACGACGAGGCTCAGAGCCACTTCCGTCGCGGGTTGGAGCTCCTCGACGAGGAGCGGGACCATCCGGCGTACTGCGATCTGCTCATCGGCTTCGGGCGATGCCAGCGGCGTCTCGGAGACCCCACCTTCCGCGCGACCCTGCTGGAGGCAGCCCAGCTGGCGCGTGCCGCCGGGGACGCCAACCGCCTGGCTGACGCCGCGCTCGCCAACACCCGCGGGATCTGGAGTAACGCAGGCGAGGTCGATCACGAGCGGGTGGAGGTCCTCCAAGCGGCGATCGACGCGTTGGGAGATCGTGACCCGGCTCGGCGGGCCCGGTTGCTCGCGAGTCTCGCATCCGAGATCACCTGGTTCGGGGAGCGGTCGCGTCGCGTTGCGATGGCTGACGAAGCGTTGTCGATCGCGCAGGAGCACGGTGATCCCGTCACGCTCATGACCGTCCTGTTGGATTGGCACGCGGCCACGAACACCTCCGAGATGCTCCCGCGCCACCTCGAGACCACACGCCAGCTCCTCGATCTCATCGATCACCAGCGCGACCCGTTGCTGTCCGTCACCGCGCTCCAGTGGCGGTTCATCGTCACCTTCCTCGCGGCCCGTCTCGACGAATCCCGGGAGATGCTGGGGGAGATCGGCCGTCTGCTCGACGAGCTCGACCACCCCTTCCTGCGATGGTGGTACCAGGTGGACCTGGCGTCGCTCGCCATGGTCGAGGGCGAGGTCGCCCGCGCGGAGCAGCTCGCCACCGACGCGTTCCAGCGCGGCGAGGAGGCCGGCGAACCTGACGCGTTCACCTGGTACGCGGCCCAGATCTTCGGTGTGCGCTGGTTCCAGGGTCGCGTCGACGAGCTCGTCCCGGTCATCGAGGGGGAGATCGAGCGGCACCCGGCGCTGACCAGTTGGAGCGGGGGTCTCGGACTGGGGTACCTCGAGTCCGGACGGGTGGACGACGCCCAGCGGCTCTTCGACCGGCAGGCGGCTACCGCCTTCGACCTGCCGAGGGACGTCAACTGGCTTGCCGGGGTACTGCCGTTCGCCGACCTCGCCTACAGGCTGGGTCGGGTCGAAGCCGTGGAGCGGTTGTACGCGCTGTTGCACCCCAGCCGCGCGCAGCACCTGGCCCACCTCCTGCTCCCCAACGGCACCGTTGAAGACCACCTCGGGAGGCTCGCCCTCACCGCCGGGGACCTCACGTTGGCCGAACGACACTTCCGGCGAGCCGATGTCGTCTACGACCGCATCGGGCACCCCTTCGCCCGCGGTCGGATGCGGGCAGCGTGGGCGGATCTCCTGCTCCGCCGGCGCGAGACCGACGATGTCGCGCGGGCGGAGGAGCTCCTAGCCGATGTCGAACAGACGGGCCAGGACCTCGGCATGCCTCCCCTGCTCGAAGCGGCCGAGCGGGTCGAACGCCTCCACTGAACCATCCCCGCGTTCCGTGATCCCGTCGGTGGCGGATGTGGTCAGCGTCGGCCGCGGCCCCTTCCACTGTTTCACCGGCGGCGCGGCGATCTCCGGAGACGCGCCGGCCCACGTGAGTGCCCGCGCGCTGTACGTGCCCTGCGATCCCGGACCGGACCTCGACCCAGCGGCGGTCGATCGCGGGGACGGCCAACTACAAACCGGCGGGCTGACTCGGTATCGCCCTGCCGACCGTGATGGTCTGGCCTGGAAGCGAACCGTCGCCCGCCGAGATCGCTGCAGGGGTGAGGTCGGTTGCGGCCTATTCGTGAGCCGACGGTCGGGGGCGGGCCGCGGTGAACCGCTGTGGCCTCGGGTACGTACCAGAGGTCGAGGGCGGGGCCGTTCGAAGCGCCTGCCCGATGAGGGACGCGCCCGCCACGGCTCGCCGTGGGGCGCTCGAGACAGGAGGGGAACATGAGGAAGCTGCTCACCGCATCCATCGCCTCGGCCGTGCTCGTGCTCGGCGGGGCGGCACCAGCACTCGCGCACTCAGCTCCGCCGTGCAACGACGCGAACGGGGACGGTTCGTCCAGCGGCGAGGAGTACGCCCAACACCACATCCGGCCCAACGCGCAGGATGGCAACCTCGGCTCGTCGCAGGAGCAGGCCGCCGAGCAGGGCTCCGGACACAGCCCAGGAGCCCAGCACCAGGGCTACAGCGCATGTGACCCGTCGGGGCAGTAGCCCAACAGAAGCCTGACCGCGAACCACGTCGGAGGCCGGCTGCAGGCTCCCGCACGTCCCCGAGGTCGCCCACGTCACTCCCAGGTGCGCTCGTCCGTCAGTGCTGGTGCGTCCTCGGGGAGGGAGTCGACCGCGACGACCTCGGCGCGGAAACGCAATCCCTCGAGGATCGCCTCACGGACCCGTTCCGCAACGGACTCGCCGTCCTCGAGATCGGGGACGAACTCGCAGCGCAGCTCGTCGCGGTGCTCCTCGCGCGTGATCACGACCCGGTAGCGGGCGACCCCTTCCAGGTCGTCTAGCACGCCGGCCACCTGCTGGGGGTGGAGGAACATCCCCCGGACCTTCACCGCGTCACCGACCCGGCCGAGCCAGCCGGCCAGCCGGGGCGTCGGCTCGTCGCAGCCGCAGGGTTCCACGATCCAACGGGACAGATCCCCGGTCCCGAAGCGGATGATGGGGTACGCGCTCTCGAACAGGGTCACGACGACCTGCCCCTCACGCTCGTCGACGATGGCCTCGCCGGAGGTCAGGTCCGCCACTTGCACGAGCGCGTCCTCCGGGACGTGCAGCCCCTCCTCCCGGTCGCACTCGTAGCCGAGCAGGCCCGTCTCGGCGGTCCCGTAGCCCTGACGCACGACGTCCACCCGCTCGACGAGCCAGGAGCGGAGCGACGGGGGCAGCGGCTCGGCGCTGACGAAGGCCCGTTCGATCCCGAGCTGCGCTCCGGAGTCCTCAGCCGCTTCCAGGAGCGCCTTGAGGTAGCTCGGGGTCCCGATGTAGGCGGTGACACCGAGGTCGGCGCACGCCACCACCTGGAGGTCCTTGTTGCCGACACCGGCCGGGACCACCCGCGCCCCGAGCGCGAGGCACGCCTCCTCGAACATGGCGCCCGCCGGGCTGAGGTGGTAGCCGAACGCGTTGAGCACGAGGTCGTCGGGGCCGAACCCCGCCGCACTCAGTGCTGGTGCCCACCGCCACGGGTCCTCGCGCGCCAGTTCGGGCTCGTACAGGGGGCCGGGCGACTGGAAGATCCGTCTGACGTCCGCGTCGGGGGCGAGCATCCCGCCCAGCGGCGGGTCGGCACGCTGGGCTTCGAGCACGTCGTCCTTGCTCACCACCGGAAGTCGGTCGAGGGCGGCGACGCCGTCCACCTCGTCCGGTGGCAGATCCGCGTCCTCGAGCCTGCTCCGGAGATTCGGGACCCGGTCGGCGGCACCCCGGACGGTCGAGGAGACCTGCTCGTCGAGCGCCGATGCGTACGTGGACGGCGTGGTCACAGCCAGCGCTTCCTCCGCTTGTAGTGCTTCACATCCCG
>JAHWKO010000111.1 GCA_019347855.1 Actinomycetota bacterium | reverse complement strand
GACGAGGCGAGGGACGCGTTCCTCGCGGACACCTCGCGGGAGTTGGAGCACCGGGTGTGGTCGGAGCCAGCGGATCCGCTGACACGCCTCGCACTCCACGTGTTCGACGAGCTCGTAGCGACCCGTCGTCCGCCCGAAGATGTCCCGGCGGAGTTCTTCGCCACAGGATGGTTCCGCGGCGACGAGGGAGACGCACTCGGGGTCGCAGCGGATCTCGAGCAGCAACTCGAACGTGTCCGGACCTCGCTTCAGGAGGTCCGTCGCGAACTGGGCGAGGTCACCGGCGAGCTGGACGGGGGAACACCTCGAACGGAGGACCGGACGCGGCGGTTCACCAGGGATCCCCGACAGGCTGCGCGCCGTATCCGGTACCTGGAGACGCAAGCCGCGGAAGGTGAACGCCAGAGACGCCGCGCCAACCGACTGCGCGATGAGCTGGCCGGAGCACACGAGAGCCAGCGTCGACTCCAGGACTGGATGGGGGAGCTCCTCGGCGAGGTGAACAAGCTCCTGCGTTCCAGACGCTGGCGGATCGGATCCGCGCTGGGCGACGCGATCGACCGGGCATCGCCCCGTCGGAGCAGGTCGAAGGTGGCTGATCGGATCCGGGAGGTCCTCGACGAGTTCGCCGCTTGGAAGGAGGCTCAGGACGAGGAGCTGAGGAGGAAGCGCGCCCAGAGAGGAGCACGCCATCGCCCGCTCGAACCATCCGAGGACACAGCCGCCGCCGTCGTCCAGCGGGCCACCGAGATCGAAGGGGCAGGCGCCCCGCGCGGTTTGTCTGCGGAGGAGGACCGCGACCGACGACGTGAGCGCTACCGGCGCTGGGTCAGCGAGGTCGAACCCGAGGGCAGGCTCACCGGTCCGTTGGTCCAGCCACACGTACTGATCGCGCCCGTTCCTGGACGCGACGTCCAAGAACCGGCCCCGGCCTTCCACCAGATCGACCAGCTCCGGAGGACGCTGACCTCGCTGGTCGGCGTGGCATCCCGCGTGACCTGCCTCGGGCCCTTCGAAGGCACCCTCGACGAGCTGTCCCGCGACATCGCACTGGACATCGACACTGACACATCGGCCGCTTCCGCGCTGCGATCGACCTCCGCGGGTTGGTACATGGTCGTGGAACCAGGCGACGAAGTTGCGGGCGAACTCCCGGGAGCCCTGGGCACGCTGGTGAGAGGTGACCGCGACCCTCCTGGCGCCGTCGTGTGCGATCACGACATCCGGGCCGTCGGCGGATCGCGGCTCGACCCCATGTTCGCCCCCGGATGGTCCCCCGACCTGTTGCTCGAGCACGACTACGTCGGGCGCGGGGCCGTCCTCCACCGCGCGAGCGTCCTGGAAGCAGGCACGGAACCGACCGACGTGAGCGCCTGCCTCCTGGAACTCGCTGGGATGGGGAGGGAGATCGGGAAGATCGACCGCGTCCTCGTCCACCACCATCCCGAACGGGGCGACGTGACGCAGCGACGGCGAGCGGCTGTCCAACGCACGGAGCGGCTCCTCGACCACCTCGACCCGGTCGGCCAGCCGTCGGTCCGCGATCGGCCTACGGGTCCACGGGTGTCTTACCGGCTGGAGGCTCCCCCCCGGGTATCCATCATCGTGCCGTTCCGGGATCGGGTGGATCTGCTCGAACCCTGCGTCACGAGCGTGCTGAGGTGGTCGACGTACCCCGACTACGAGCTGCTGCTCGTCGACAACGCCAGCGAGGAACCCGACACGGCCGAGTACCTCTCCAGGATCGACGACGAACGGGTACGCATCCTCCGGTACGACCGGGAGTTCAACTTCTCCGAGCTGAACAACTGGGCGGTGGAACGTGCCCGCGGGGATGTCATCATCTTCCTGAACAACGACACCCAGGTCGTGACGCACGACTGGATAGAGGAGCTCGTCGGGTACGCCGTCCAACCGGGAGTCGGCATGGTCGGGGGGCTCCTGCACCTCCGGGACGGACGGATCCAGCACGCCGGGGTCGCCATCGGGCTACAGGGCCTCGCGGGTCACGTCTTCGCTGGCGCACACGAGGCTCATCTCCCTCGGACGGCCGTCCATCACGCCCGGAACTGGTCAGCGGTCACCGCGGCCTGCGCGGCCGTGCGCCGCGACCGCTTCGAGGCCATCGGGGGTTTCGACGGCTCCTTCGAGGTCACGGGGAGCGATGTCGATCTCGGGCTCCGGCTGCGCGACGACGGGTTCCGCAACGTCGTGAACCCGAGCGTCCGCTTGTTCCACTTCGAGAAGCAGAGCCGGGCCGGCCTCGGAGTCGCGCCGATCGACGTCCGCCGTTCCCTGGTGGCCTACCGGGCCGACCTCCGTCGCGGCGACCCCTACTGGAACTCGAACCTGTCGCTGGATTCTCCGCTCGCACTACCCGCGCTGGCCCCCGGACCCACCTTCGCGGATCGGCGGATGCAAGCCCTGCGGTCGATCCACGAGCGCACGCCGTACGTACCGGACGATTCGGAGACCGAGTTCCTGGAGCGTTTCGACGCGTCTGCATCAGACCTGGAAGAGAACCGCGCGGTCCTGCGACGGTTCGAACAGGAACGTGAACTGCCCCTGGATCGCGTGACCTTCTTCCTGCCCGCCTTCGATCACATCTACCGGGGCGGCATCCACACGGTGATGAGGATCGCCGACCACCTCGCACGCACCCGGGGTACCCGAACGAACCTGGTGATGGTGAACGCGCCGAACAGCCCGATATCGGTGATCGAACAACAGATCAGCACGGCGTTCCCTGACCTCGACCTCGAGCTGACCGTTCTCGCGGACGGAGAGGACCTCGGCGAGCTGGAGCCGAGCGACGCCGGCATCTGCACCCTGTGGACATCGGCCTACCACCTGATGCGTTGGAGCGGATGCCGCGGCAAGTTCTACCTCGTCCAGGACTACGAACCCCAGTTCTACGCGGCAGGATCGATCTCCGGACTGATCGAGCAGACGTACCGGTTCGGCTTCCCCGGCATCGCGAACACGCAAGGCGTCGCCGAGTCGTACCGCCGGTACGGCAATCCGACGTACGCGTTCACACCGGGCATCGACCGGACGGTGTTCCATCCCGAGCCCTCGTCGATGACGCGCGATCGCCTGCGCATCGTCTTCTACGGACGCCCCGGCAACCCCAGGAACGCCTTCGAACTGGGGACCCGCGCTCTGCGTGAGGTCAGGAAGCGTCACGGCGATGCCGTCGAGATCCTGTCCGCCGGCGCCGAGTTCGACGAGATCGCGCTCGGCCTCGACGAGGTCCTGACCAACCTGGGGGTGCTCCCGGATATCGGAGCCGTGGCCGACCTCTACCGCAGTTGTGACATCGGGGTGGTGCTCATGTTCTCCAAGCACCCCTCCTACCAACCTCTGGAGTACATGGCCTCGGGATGCGCGACCGTCACGAACGTCAACGAAGCCAACGACTGGTTGCTCAGAGACCGGGAGAACGCGGTGCTCGCGCCGGCCACGGTGACCGGTCTCGCTGACTCGATCGACCTGCTCGTGCAGGACCCGTCCCTGCGGCGGAAGATCGTGGACAACGGTCTGTCGACCGTCGAGGAGCTGGACTGGGAACCCGCACTGGAAGGCATCGCACGCTTCCTGGGATCCGGGGCAGGCGGCCGATGACCGAGGAACTCCTCGTCGAGGTCACCGTGCCGATCTACAACGGGCTCCACCTGGCACGTAGGTGCGTCGGTTCGCTCGTGCGGTACAGCACGGGACCGTTCCGCATCGTCCTCGTCGATGACGGTAGTGACTCCCACACCGCACGGACGCTCGACACGTGGGCATCCCAGCACGGCCCTGTCAGCGTGCGGCACAACCCACGGAACCTCGGGTTCGTCCGGTCGTGCAACCGCGTGCTCGAGACGACCGATGCTGACCTGGTCATCCTGCTGAACAGCGACACCGCGGTGACGCCGCGGTGGATGGACAAGTTCCGCAGATGTTTCGCGAGCGACCCAGCCATCGGCGTGGCCAGTCCGATCTCCAACTTCGCCCCTCACCTCCGTGTGACCCCGCTACCGGGATGCGACCACCTGTCGATGAACGCCCTCGTCGAGCGCTTCAGTGAGCGGCGGTACCCCGACGTCACCACACCGGAGGGCTTCTGCTACGCCATCTCTCGACGTTGCCTCGACACGATCGGTGTGTTCGACCCGCTGTTCGACCGCGGCTACGGCGAGGAATCGGATCTCGCGTTGCGAGCGAACTACCACGGGTTCCGGACGGTGTGCGTGGACGACACCTACATCTACCACCGCGGGCGGGGCACGTTCGGTCAAGCGGCCCGCGACGAGCTCTACCACCGGAACAAGGTGATCTTCCACGACCGGTGGGGCGACCGGTTCCGTGAGCAGCACGATGCGTTCAAACGGGCCGATGTCCTCGGCTACCTGCGGGAGCGCTTGCACCGGCTCCGCCCGGACGCCTACGAGCACGCGTTCCGTGAGCGCTGACATGACGCGGAGCGCACTCGAGACCCCCTGGGTGATCGATCCGGCTGGGCACGATCGGCCCGATGCGCTGCACGTGTGCGCGATCCTCCCGACGCTGAACCCGTACGGAGGCGTCGTCTCGGTGGTGAACCTCTGCGAGGAACTGCTGGAGATGGGGCACCGCTACACGCTGGCGTCCCTCAGCCAGAACGCGGTCGACCGCGTCTTCCCGCGATCGGAACCGATCCACGTCCCGAACTGGGACCTCCTGCCCGAGGTGCTCCCCACCAACGTCGACGTCGTCCTGGCCACATCCTGGGAGACGGTGGGACCGGCCGTTCGTCTCACCGAACGTACGGGAGGTCGGGCCCGGGCCGTCTACTTCGTGCAGGACATGGAGGCGGACTTCTACGACGACCAACACACGGTCGAAGCCGTGCACGCCACGTACGAGCGGATCCCGACCCTCGTCGTGAAGACGGCACATCTCGAACAGCGTCTCGCCGAGCGTGGTTTCGTAGCACATCGGATCCCGCCGGGCATGAACCTGGACATCTTCTACCCGCGGGATGTGGAGCGCCGTTCGGGGGTCCTGGCGATGGCTCGTCCCGGGGTGCCCAACGACCACCGGGGCTTCGAGATCGTCCGAGAGGTGTTCCGCCGACTCACGGAGAGGAGACCGGACCTCGAACTGGTGCTGTTCGGTAGCGACGATCTCCCTCCGGACGTGGAGACGATCGCGGAGAACGCTGGCCGTCTGCAGCCGTCCGAGCTCCCGGCGCTCTACTCGACCGCGTCGGTGTTCCTGGACGCGTCCCGGCACCACGGGTTCGGTCGCACGGGTGCGGAGGCCATGGCGTGTGGAACGCCCTGCGTGCTGTCGGACAGCGGCGGCATCCGCGAGTACGCCGAGCACGAGCACAACGCCTTGATCGTTCCGGTGGCGGATGTGAACGCCACGGTCGCGGCGATCGAACGTCTGTTGGACGATCCAGATCTCGCCCAGCGCCTCGCGCAGGCAGGTCGACGCACCGTCCAGGCGTTCGGTGAGCGACAGGCAGCTCTCGCGATGTTGGAGGTGTTCGGAGCTACAGGTGCACGCACCTCGGACCGCGACCCGCACCTACGCTCCGATGAGGACGGCGGCGGTACGCTCGATCCGTCCGATCGCACGACCTGATCAGCCGAACCGGTCTCCAGCAGAGGCACTGAACCATGCCGTCGACAGCACCGTCCCGGACGCTGTCTGTGGGGTTCCTGGAGCCGCACCTCCGGCGTTACGGGGGGATCCGGCGGGTCCTGGAGATCTCGAACCGGCTCGTCGACGGGGGGCATCGGGTCACCATCTTCGTTCCGGAGTGGGAACGCCAGACGTGCGACTGGATGCGGTGCGCCGCCGACGTTCGCCCAATCCCCGAGGGGTACGAACAACCGCTCGACGTCCTGGTGTTCAACCACGAACCGCAGTGGCACCTGGTCCCGCTGTTCGAGCGCGCAAGGATCACGGTCCTCTACGCACTTCACTACTCGAAGCTGTACGGGAAGGCGGGCAGCTGGGAGAGCCTCCGACTGCCGGTCGACCTGCGACTCGCGAACAGCACCTGGACCGCCGACATGGTGGAGCAGGAGATCGGCGTGCGACCTCATGTGCTCCTGGGTGGTATCAACCCCGAGCACTTCCATCCGGTGGACGTCCCGAAGCGGTACCCGATCCTGACGATGGGCAGCGATCGCGATTGGAAGGGAACGGACGTCGTTGAGGCGGCGGCGTCACAGCTCGGTCTCCCCCTCGAGACGTACGCGGGCAAGGACCTCCCACAGTCGGCGATGGCCAGGGAGTACGCATCCGCCGAGGTGTTCGTGGTCGGTAGCTACTTCGAGGGCTTCGGGCAACCAGGGCTCGAAGCCCTCGCGTGCGGTACGCCTCTGGTCACCACCGACAACGGCGGCTGTCGCGATTACGCGATCGACCGAGAGACGGCACTGGTCGTTCCGCCGGGGGACGTGGATGCG
>JAHWKO010000110.1 GCA_019347855.1 Actinomycetota bacterium | reverse complement strand
TTCTTCCGCGCTTCCGACTACCTCGGGATGGTCGACGACCTGGCGGCACGCGGTGTCGACACCCCGGTGGTGCCGGGGATCATGCCAGTGACGAACGTCGGGCAGATCGAGCGGTTCGCCGCTCTGTCGGGGTGCGAGTTCCCTCCGGACCTCGCCGAGCGGTTGCACGCCGTCGAGGACGACCGTGAGGAGGTGCGCCGGATCGGGGTGGAGGTGGCGACCGAGCTGTGCCAGGAGCTCCTGGACGAGGGTGCGCCGGGACTGCACTTCTACACGCTGAACCGGTCGACGGCGACGCGCGAGATCTACGCGAACCTCGGTCTGTCGCCCGCGGATGGGGCGCTGGCCAGCTGATCGGCCGTACGCTGGGTCCGTCTCGCCCCCGGGAGCCGATGGAACAACGGCCGCCACGCTCGACGCTCGAGAGCTCGTGGCTCGAGGCCGTCCTGGACTCCCTGGCCGAGGGCGTCCTCGTGTGCGACGGGGAGGGCCACGTCCGGGCCGCCAACCCGAGCGCCGAGCGGATCCTCGGCCTGGACATCGAACGGGCCCGCGGCCGTGACCTCCGTGAGCTGCCGTGGGACGCCGTCCGAGCGGACGGCTCACCCGTGCCGATCGACGAGCACCCGGTGCTGCTGACGATCGAGACGGGCGAACCCCTCACCCACGTGCACGTCGGGTTCCTCCGGCGCCCCGGGGACCAGCCGCGCTGGCTGCGGGTCGAGACGAGGCTCGTGCCCACGGGGGACGCCGGCCCTCCCGACGTCGTCGCCTCGTTCTCCGACATCTCCGAGCACCGGCGGACCGAGGAGACCCTGCAGGAACGGATCGCGTTCGACGACGTGATCATGCGCATGACCGCGCGCTTCGTGGCGATCCGACCGGAGGACACCGACGCCGAGATCGAACGGACCCTGGCCGAGATGGGGACCATGGCGGGCGTGGATCGCGCGTACGTGTTCCTGTTCCGCGACGGCGATCGGGCCGACAACACCCACGAGTGGGTCGCGCGCGGCGTCTCGGAGGAGAGCCCGAACCTCCAGGATCTACCGACCGACCGGTTCCCGTGGCTCATGGGCCGGCTCGAGGACCGGGAGGTCGTGCACGTCCCACGCGTGGCCGACCTGCCGGACCACGCCGCCGCGGAGCGCGACGAGTTCGACCGTGAGGGGATCCGCTCCGTCCTCCTCGTCCCGATGGTGCGGCAGGACCAGCTGATCGGCTTCGCCGGCTTCGATGCGGTGCGCGACGAGAAACGTTGGAACCGCACCGAGATCTGGGCGCTGCGGCTGGTCGCCGGGATCTTCACGAACGCGCTGTCCCGCGTCCGCGCACACCGAGCGCTGGAACTGGTGGCGGCCGAGCTGCGCCACCACACCGAGGAGCTCGAGCGGGTCAACGAGCAGCTGCGCGAGGCCGGCGTGATGAAGAGCGAGTTCGTCGCCATGACCTCCCACGAGCTGCGCACACCCCTCACCTCGATCCTGGGGTTCACCGAGTCCCTGCGGGTGCGGCGTGACCGGCTCACCGAGCAACAGCGCGACCGCTTCGTCGAGGGCATCGACCGACAGGCGAAGCGGCTGTTCCGCCTGGTCGACGACCTGATGGTCGCTTCCCGACTCGACGCCGGATCCCTGGGGGCGGCACCGGAGGAGGTCGCGGTCCGCCGTTTCGTGGACGAGGCGCTGGAGACACTGTCCGACCCCGAGGTCGTGGTGGACGTGCCCGACGAGTTGCGCGCCCGGGTCGATCCTGATCACGGGCGACGCATGGTGGTGAACCTCGTGCGCAACGCCCAGAAGTACGGACGGCCCCCGATCACGGTCGCGGCGACCGGCGAGGACGGCGACGACGTCGTCGTCAGCGTGACCGACGAGGGGCCCGGGGTGGACCCGGGCTTCGAGGACCAGCTGTTCCAGAAGTTCTCGCGGGCCGACGTCCAGGCGAGCCGTGAGCAGGGGGGAACGGGCCTGGGGCTCGCCATCGTCCGCGGGCTGGCCGAGGTCAACGGTGGGCGTGTGTCCTACGTCCCGGTGCGCCCCGAGGTGGAGTGGCGCGGACCCAACGACGACCGGGAGCGCCTCCGGGGAGCGCGTTTCAGCGTCCGGCTCCCGTCGGCCTGATCCCGGCCGTCACCGCACGCCCACCTCCGGGAACGGCCACGGGTTCGGCAGGCACCCGTCCAACGTGATCGTCTGCTGGACCATCACCGGAGCGGCTGCTCCCTGGCGGGAGCACTCGGCGTGCTCGCGGCCGAGCCCGTGACCGACCTCGTGGTTGAGGACGTAGGCGCGGTACCCGGCGAGGTCGGTCCCGTACGTGGTGGCACCGTGCTCCCAACGGAACGCGTTGATGACGGCGCGGTCCTCGTTCCAGCACGACTGGGTCCCACGTGTGTCGAGCGGCCAGCACAAGGCGTCGACGCTGTCCGGTGACGCCAGGGTGACCCGCAGGTCGATCCGGCCTCTGTCGACCCGATGCAGGGTGTAGCGACCACCCGCGGTCCAGGATCGCGGATCGGACAGGATCGCGTCGACCGCCTCGGCGAACCTCTCCGGGTCGATGCCGGTCGTGGGCTCGACCTCGACCGCGTAGCGGCGCAGTGGGCCGTCACCGACCGCCGCGGACGTACCCGGGACACGGACGAGGACGGGAGGGTCGCGGTGACGGCGCTGCCGTGCGGCCGTCAGGCGGTCGGTGTCACCGGCCCGCGGGGCTGCGGTGAGGCGTCGGGCATCACGTTCGGGCATCTCCGCGGAACGGACCGGAACGGCGGTCATCCGAAGGTCGGCGCGCGCACGGTCCGACCGGTCATGGTCGGCGCCACCGACGCCCGAGGGAGCGGACGGGAAGAGGACGACCAGGACCGTCGCGACGGCCACGATCAGACCGTAGGTGCGCACCCCCGTCGCCTCCGCTCGCCGGTCGGTCGAGCCTAATGCGTCCTGACGGAGCTCACCCGCGGATCCCGACATCACGTACGCCCCGCCGGCCGGCGGGGCGTACGTCTCGTCGAGAGTCTCGAGGTGTCAGCCGGTGTCGCCGCCGCCACCACCACCGGTGTCACCGGCCGGGGCGTCGACGTTCACGTCGAGCTCGCCGCCACCACCGCCGTCGTTCCCGCCACCGAACAGCCCGCCGGTGAACAGGAAGATGGCGACGAGGACGAGCACGATGATGCCGACGACCGTCGCGATCACGGCGCCTGCTCCACCACCTCGTCCACCGTCGGTGACGATGACCTCGCGTTCCTTGTCGTGGGTGTGGCCGTGTTCGTTGGCCATGTCGATGCTCCTCGTCGCTGGACGGTTCGCGGGTCCCGGGCTCGGCCTCCCGAGAGCGGGTGACGGAGCGCCGGCGGCCCGGTACGTGCGGTCACCATGAACGCACACGGACCCGCGTCGCGCACGTGGCCGTCGGACCGTTGTACGAACGTGCAGCAGCGACCGCAGAGGCCCGGGGGCGTCCGTCCGTGGCCTTTCCTGCCGGCTTCGGACCCGCGGCCCCGGACTGCCCGTTCGTCTCAGCGAACGAGCAGCGGGCACGATCTCGGGCCCGCCGCGGCTCGACCTGCGCCAGGCGTGCGGGTCACTCGCGGGGGGCACCCGCCCGGATCGCACGCAGACGCCGGCCCAGCGACAACGCCGCGTCGAGCTGCTCGGCCTGTCCCGCCGGCAGGTGCTTGCGTGCGAAGGTCCGCGCCCCGTCCACGTACCAACCCCAACGCTGCTCGTCGCCGACGCCGGGCGTCGACGACGTCGGTGCGTGCACGAACGGCGTACACTCGAGGATCCGGACCTCGGCGCCCACCCGGCGGGCGCGCTCGCACACGTCCGCATCCTCCCAGTAGAGGAAGAACTCCTCGTCGAACCCGCCGATCTCCTCGAACACCGAGCGGCGGACGATCATCGCACCGCCGAGGACGTGCCCCTCGATCCGCAGGTCGTCCGCGAGGGTCTGGCTCGAGTGCATCCCACGGCGGATCACCCGGCTGATGAGCGCCCGGGTCCGCCGGCTCTGCCATCCACTGGTGAACCACAGGGCCCGGAGGTTCGACGTCGGCCCGAACGCCGAGGGGACGCGGTCGCCGCCTTCGTCGACCACCGGCCCGGAGGCCACCCCGACCTCGGTCAGCTCGACGAGCTGCTCCGACAGCTGCGACAACGACGGGCCCTGCAACCGGATGTCCGGGTTGAGGAACGCCAGGTGCCGCACGCCCATGGCGGCCAGGTGCCGGACGCCGACGTTGCAGGCTGCGCCGTAGCCACGGTTGTCGGCCAGCGCGATGAGGTCCATCGCCGGAGCGTCGTCACCGTCGTACGCATCCACGTGCGCGCTGATGTCGGGCGGGCCGCTGGGGCTGGCGTTGTCGACGACGACCACGGGCACGTCCGGCTCGTGCTCGGCGAGCGAAGACAACAGCGGCGGCAAGACGGCCTGCGACTCGAAGGAGACGACGACCGCCCCGACGGGCGGCGGGTCGACCGTGATGGTGGTCCCCCTGGACGGATAGGAGGAACCTACTCAGCGTGCCCGCATGACGCTACGGCTCCGGGCGAGCCGACCCGGCCGTCCAGATCGGGAACCGTACCCCTGACTCGGTAAGGTTCGCCCATCCACTCCCTTCCCGAACCCCGGGGGCAGCCCGCCATGTCGTCTTCCGACCACCTCATCGCGCCTCACGGCGGCGAGCTCGTCGACCTCACGGTCGACGACGACCGCGCCGCGGACCTCAAGAAGCAGAGCCGCGATTGGGTGTCCTGGTCGTTGACCGACCGGCAGCTGTGCGATCTGGAGCTGCTGTCGACCGGGGCGTTCAGCCCGCTGACCGGGTTCATGACCCGCGAGGACCATTCACCGGTCTGCGAGGAGATGCGCCTCTCGGACGGGACGCCGGGCGGACGGCCGGGGACGTTATGGCCGATGCCGATCACCCTCGACGTCGATGCGGACACCGCCGAGCAGCTCGATGAGGGCACCCCGCTGGCGCTGCGTGATCCCGAGGGCGTGATGCTGGCGGTCGTGCACGTCGAGGACGTCTGGCGGGCGGACAAGGACGCCGAGGCCCAGGCGGTCTTCAACACCACCGACGACCACCATCCGGCGGTCGACTACCTGCACAACGTCGCCGGCAGCCACTACGTGGGCGGTCGCGTCGAGACGCTCGAGCTGCCCCGCCACTACGACTTCCGTGCGTTGCGCCGGACCCCCGCCGAGCTGCGTGCGGAGTTCGCCCGGCGGGGGTGGCGGCGGATCGTGGGGTTCCAGACCCGCAACCCGATGCACCGGGCGCACTTCGAGCTGACGATGCGCGCCGCCCGGGACGTCGAGGCCAACCTGCTGATCCACCCGGCGGTCGGCATGACCAAGCCCGGGGACGTAGACCACTACACCCGGGTGCGCGTGTACCAGAGCCTGCTGCCCCACTACCCCAAGCACACCGTCGCGCTGAGCCTGCTGGAGCTCGCGATGCGGATGGGCGGCCCACGCGAGGCGCTGTGGCACGCGATCATCCGCAAGAACCACGGGTGCACGCACTTCATCGTCGGTCGTGACCACGCCGGGCCGGGGATGGACCGTTCCGGATACAACCCCTACTACGGGCCGTACGAGGCGCAGGAGATCATCACCGAGCACGAGGACGAGCTCGGCGTCGAGATGGTCCCCTTCCAGTGGATGGTGTACGTCGAGGACCGCGGCGAGTACCTGCCGACCGACGAGGTCCCCGACGACGCGCGGACCCTGTCGATCTCGGGCACCGAGCTGCGAGAACGCCTGGCCAAGGGCCTGGAGCTGCCCGAGTGGTTCACGTTCCCGGAGGTCGCCCAGGAGCTGCGCCGCACCTTCCCGCCCCGACGCAAGCAGGGCTTCACGGTGTTCTTCACGGGCCTGCCGTCCTCGGGGAAGTCCACCGTCGCCAACGTGCTGCTCACCAAGTTCATGGAGATCGGTGGGCGGCCCACCACGCTGCTGGACGGCGACATCGTGCGCACCCACCTGTCGTCCGAGCTGGGGTTCTCCAAGGAGGACCGCGACACCAACATCCGGCGCATCGGTTTCGTCGCCTCCGAGATCGCCAAGAACGGCGGGATCGCGATCTGCGCCCCGATCGCGCCGTACGACCGGGTCCGCAAGGAGGTCCGCCAGATGATCGAGGAGGCCGGCGGCGGGTTCATCCTCGTGCACATCTCCACACCGTTGGAGGTCGCCGAAGAACGCGACCGCAAGGGTCTGTACGCCAAGGCACGCGCCGGGATCATCGAGGACTTCACCGGTATCTCGGACCCGTACGAGGAACCGACCGACCCCGAGCTCGCCATAGACACCAGCGACATCTCCCCCGAGGAGGCGGCCAACCAGGTGCTGCTGCACCTCGAGCACGAGGGCTACTACGGCCCCGACGACCTCTAGCCCCCAGGCCTTGGGAGGATGACTCGCCGGGGACGCGAGAGATGCTCCCAGCCAGGCGGGTGGTCAGAGCCGCCAGGCGAGCGGGATCACGACGAGGGTCGTCGCCACGACCGTGAGGGTCAGCGGCAGGCCGAGCCGCCAGTAGTCCCCGAACCGGTACCCGCCGAGCCCGTACACCATCGTGTTCGTCTGGTAGCCGATCGGGGTGAGGAAGCTCGCC
>JAHWKO010000010.1 GCA_019347855.1 Actinomycetota bacterium | reverse complement strand
AGTGCGGCGGACCCGATCGCGAAGCCCTTGGCGATCGCGGCGGTGGTGTTGCCCAGCGAGTCCAGCGAGTCGGTGACCTCGCGGACCTCGGGCGGCAGGTGCGCCATCTCGGCGATGCCACCGGCGTTGTCGCTGATCGGGCCGTAGGCGTCGACCGCGACCACGGCGCCGGTCGTGGCGAGCATCCCGATGGCGGCCAGAGCCGCGCCGTACAGACCCGAGGTCGGGACGTCGGGCAGAGCGGCTTGGCCGGCCCAGTAGGAGAAGCCGATCGCCCCCACGACGAGGACGACGGACGCGACGGTGGACAGCATCCCGTCCGCGATCCCGCCGATGATCACGGTCGCCGGACCGGTCTCGGCCTGGTCGGCCAGCTTCTTGACCGGCTTGTAGTGGTCGGAGGTGTAGTACTCGGAGGTGAACCCGATCGCGTACCCGGCCACGAGACCGACGATGATCGTCGCGCCGAGCAGCCAGGGGGAGGTGACCTCCGGTGCTGCACCGAACGTCCAGTAAGCGCCGACGACCGCCGCGATCGCGGTCAGGAACATCGCGATGTTCGTGCCGCGGTGCAGCTGGCTCGACAGGCTCACGCCTTTACGTCCGCGGACCAGGAGCGCGCCGATGATCGAGGCGAACATGCCCAGGGCCCCGACGAACAGCGGGTAGAGGAACGCACCTCGCTGGAGAGGGGAGAACTCGCTGGCGAGCTCGCCTCCGGTCCCGACGCCCCCGAACAGCAGTGCGGCCAGGATCATCGGGGCGATGATCGAGCCCGCGTAGGACTCGAACAGGTCGGCGCCCATTCCCGCGACGTCCCCGACGTTGTCCCCGACGTTGTCGGCGATCGTGGCGGGGTTGCGCGGGTCGTCCTCGGGGATGCCGGCCTCGACCTTGCCGACGAGGTCCGCGCCGACGTCGGCGGCCTTGGTGTAGATGCCGCCACCGATACGTGCGAACAGCGCGATCGACGAGCCACCGAGGGCGAAGGCGGCCACGACCTGGAACGCGTCGTCGACCTGCAGGATCTGCACGAACACGATGTAGGCCAGCGCGATGCCCAGCAGGCCCAGCCCGGCGACGGTGAAGCCCATGACGGCGCCGCCTCGGAACGCCAGCGGCAGGGCCTTCTGCGCCCCGGACCGAGCGGCGTTGGCGGTGCGGACGTTGGCGGCGGTGGCGATCCGCATGCCGACGAACCCCGCGGTGGCCGAGAACACGGCGCCGAGCACGTAGGCGATCGTCCCCCACGGGCGGCCGTAGTCGAGGACCACGAAGATGACGACCGCCATCACGCCGACGAACACCGCGACCCAGCGGTACTCGCGGCGGAGGAACGCCATGGCACCCTCGCGGATCGCCGCGGCGATCTCCTTCATGCGCTCGGTCCCCTCGTCCGCCTTGTGCACGAAGTTCGAGAAGTACATGGCCAGGACCAGCCCGGCGAGTGCAGCGGCGACGGCGATGTAGGGGATGGCAGCCACGGTCGGTCTCCCTGGGTGTCCTGGTCGTGCGCGCGTGCGGGGATGCACGGCAGCGATCTCGTGATCGGGAACGGTCTGCAGCCGGAGGAGCTGGGGCGCAGACGCGGCGGGGCCCGAAGGTCCCGCCGACTCGAGACCGGAGCCTAGCGAGGTGGCGTTGCCGGAGCCAGACGGCCGGGACGTCGACACTGCGGGGGACGAGGAGGAGCGGCGTCCGGTGTGCGTTCCGCGCGCGGCCCGTCGAGCACCCCGGCCCAAGGGGCCGCCGCCGACGGCGCTACGCGGGCCAGGTCGGGAGGTTTGACACCGTCGTCACACTGCTCCACCGTGCCCGCCCAGAAGACCCAGACGAGGACGGACCGTGGCAGATCGCCAGCTGGTGATCGTCGAGTCGCCGACGAAGGCGAAGACGATCGAGCGCTACCTGGGCGACGACTACCGCGTCGTCGCCTCCTACGGCCACGTCCGCGACCTGCCGAAGTCGGACTTCGCGATCCAGGTGGGCGACGACGGCTGCGACCTCACCTACGAGGTCCCGAAGAACTCCCAGAAGCACGTCACCACCCTGAAGCGCGAGGCGAAGGACGCGACACGCGTCTGGCTCGCCCTCGACCTCGACCGCGAGGGCGAGGCGATCGCGTGGCACGTCGCCGAGCTCCTGGGGCTCGACCTGGATGACGAGAACCGCGTCACGTTCGACGAGATCACCCAGGGGGCGATCCAGACCGCCTTCCAGCAGCCGCGCCCCGTGAACGTCTCGCTCGTCGACGCGCAGCAGGCACGCCGCGCCGTGGACCGGATCGTCGGCTACCGCCTCTCACCGGTCCTGTGGCGGACCGTCGCGGCCGGGATCTCCGCGGGGCGCGTGCAGTCGGTCGCGCTGCGGATCATCGTCGACCGTGAGAACGAGATCCGGGCCTTCGAGGAGGAGGAGTACTGGAGCTTCGACGGCACGTTCCGCCCGCGGGCGGACGGCCGGGGAAGGGGCGATGGTGGCCCACGGACGGCCGAGGGCAGCCTCTTCTCCGTCGGTGAGCGGCGGATCTCCACGCCCCGACGCATCGAGAAAGCCGAGGAGTCCGATCGCAAGGACACCGACGACGAGCTGCTGATCGGCGATGCCGAGGCGGCCGAGGCCCTGCGCGAGCGGGCCCTGGCGCTGGGGGACTACGAGGTCCGCGAGGTGCGCCGCTCCGAGCGCAAGCGCAACCCGTCGCCCCCGTTCACCACCTCGACGCTCCAGCAGGAGGCGGCCCGCAAGCTGGGGTTCTCCGCCCGGAAGACGATGACCCTCGCCCAGCAGCTGTACGAGGGCGTGAACCTCAGGGGCGAGGGGCAGACGGGGCTCATCACCTACATGCGCACGGACTCGGTCAACATCGCCGACCAGGCACTGAAGGAGCTGAACGCGCTGGTCGCCGACCGCTACGGGGCCGATTACACGCTCGACGAGCCGCGTCGCTACAAGGGCAAGACCAAGGGGGCGCAGGAGGCCCACGAGGCGATCCGCCCCACCTCGGCCGGCCGCACGCCCGAGGTCGTGCGCGGGCAGCTCGACAAGGACCAGCACCGGCTCTACGAGCTGATCTGGCAGCGCACCGTGGCCACCCAGATGGCGCCTGCCCTGTTCGACCAGCTGTCCGCCGACCTGGTAGCCCGGGAGGACGGCCGGGGAGACGGGGAGGACGGCCGGGGAGACGGGGAGGACGGCCGGGGAGACGGGGAGGACGGCCGGGGAGACGGGGAGGAGGACGGCCCGGGAGGCGAGGAGTTCCTGTTCCGGGTCACCGGACAGGTCATGCGCTTCGACGGGTTCATCGCCGCCTACCTCGAGGGCAAGGACGACGACGACGAGGACGACGCCGAGCCCGAGGTCGAGGAGCTGCCGGACCTCGAGGAGGGTCAGGTCCTGGACCTCACCGATCTGATCGCCAACCAGCACTTCACGCAGCCCCCACCCCGGTACAGCGAGGCGTCGCTCGTCAAGATGCTCGAGTCCGAGGGCATCGGGCGGCCGTCGACCTACGCGTCGATCATCTCCACGATCCTGAACCGTGAGTACGTCCAGCTCGAGTCGAAGCGCTTCATCCCGACCGCGCTCGGCGAGGTCGTCACGGCGTTCCTCAAGGCCCACTTCGGCGAGGTCGTCGACATCGGCTTCACGGCGCGGATGGAGCAGCAGCTCGATGAGATCGCCGCCGGCGAGGACGAGTGGTGCGGGACCGTCCGTTCCTTCCTCCACGAGGTCGACGAGTGGATCGAGGAACGCAAGCCGGAACGGCCGCGACTCCCGTTGATCCCGCCGGCCGAGTGCCCCGAGTGCGGGGCACCGATGGAGAAGGTCTTCTCCGGCAAGACGCGCCAGTGGTTCGCGTCGTGCAGCCGCTGGCCCGAGTGCGAGGGCACGCTCCCGCTCGACGACGAGGGGCGGGTCACCGAGCCGGAGCCCGAACCGGATCCGGACCCGCGGGTCCTGTGCCCGGACTGCGGCAAGCCGATGCTGCCACGGACCGGACGGTTCGGTGAGTTCTACGGGTGTCAGGACTACCCGGACTGCAAGGGGATCGTGAACGTCGCCCAGCGCACCCCGTTCTCGTGCCCGAAGTGCGGCGAGGGCCGGCTCGACCAGCGCAAGTCCCGCTACGGCAAGCCGTTCGTGGGCTGTAACCGCTACCCGGACTGCGACTTCGCGATCTGGGCGCTACCGCTGCGCGAGCCGTGCCCCGAGTGCGGTGCGCCGCTGAAGCCACCCCCGAAGAACCGCAAGCGGCCGATCGCGACGTGCTCGGACCCCGAGGACCCGCACACGATCGAGGTCGACGACTTCGAGCAGCCGCGCGTCGTCACGATCCCCGCGGTCGACGGTGTGGAGGGGCTCGACCCGGCCCTCCCCGGCTACGACGGACCGCTCTGGGACGAGGCCGCCGAGATCGAGGCCGGGGCCGACGACCCGACCAACGAGGCCGAGGACGTCGAGGCTGCGACCGCCTGAGGGCTAGCATCCCCGGGACCTCCGCCGACCCTGGGGATGGTGTGGCTCGCGACGACCTCCTGGGCGGCAGTGACGACCTGTTCGGATCCATCCGTGGTGGCGGGCGATCCGTCTACGTCTCGCTGCTCGCCGAACCGAACTACCGCAGGTTCTTCCTCGCGACGTTCACGTCGAGCCTCGGGGACTGGATCGGCCTGTTCGCGATCCTCGCCTTGACCGAGTCGATCGTCGGTCAGGGCCAGGCGTCCCGGGCGACGGCCTTCGCCTTCTCCGGGGTCATGATCGCCCGGATCCTGCCGATCATGCTCCTCGGTCCGGTCGCGGGCGTGTACGCCGACCGGTGGGACCGCAAGCGGACCCTGGTCGCCACCGACATCGCGCGCGGGGCGATCATGGCGATCATCCCGTTCAGCCAGGACTTCCTCCAGCTCTTCGTGGCCTCCTTCCTGGTCGAGGTGGTGTCGATGCTGTTCGCGCCCGCCAAGGAGGCGACCCTGCCCAACCTCGTCCCGCGCCGTCGCCTGGTGCAGGCGAACCAGCTCACGCTGACCGTGACGTACGGGACCCTGCCCCTGGGAGGCGTGCTGCTCGCGGTCTTCGTGGCCGCCGCGAGCTTGTTCCCGGACTGGACGTTCCTGCAGGAGCGCCCCGCCTCGCTGGCGATCTGGATCAACGCCCTCACGTTCTTCGGGTCGGCCGCGCTGTTCGCCCGCATGGCCGTACCGGGCAACGGACGTGCTCGGCGGGGCCGGGCCGAACCGGAGGGGCCGAGCGCCTGGGAGGAGCTGAAGGAGGGGTTGCGGTTCATCGCGACCCACCCGAGGATCCGGGCGTTGATCACCGGGGTCATGGCGGCGGCGTTCGCAGGCGGGGCGTTGGTCCCGATCGCGAAGCTGTACGTGAGCGTGATCGGTGCCAGCGACAGCGCCTTCGGGCTCCTGATCGCCGCGGTCGGGCTCGGCATGCTCACGGGCCTGCTCGCCGCGGTCCCGGCGGCCGAGCACTTCGGGCGTATGCGCGTCTTCGCCCCGGGGATCGCGATCGGGGGCCTGTTCACGATCGTGACCGCCCTGATGCCCAGCGTGTGGCCGGCGACGTTCGCGGCCTTCGGGGTCGGGCTCGGTGCGGGCGTCGCCTTCGTGACCGGGTACACGCAGCTGCAGGTCGATGCCGGCGACGACCTGCGGGGACGGGCGTTCGCGGCCTTCAACACGGGTGTGCGCCTCTCGATCTTCGCGGCGCTCGTGCTCGCCCCCGCCCTGGTCGGGGTCCTGGGCACCGAACCGCGCGACACCTACGTGGTCGGGGGGGTGCGGATCACGATGATCCTCGCGGGGGTCGTCGCGCTCGCGGGCGCCGCCTGGTCGTGGTGGCAGCACGAGCGCCCCAACGGAGGCACCCCGGATCTGGATCTGGGTGGGGACGACGTGTCGACCACGGAACGTGGGGTGTTCGTCGCGTTCGAGGGCGGCGAGGGGGCCGGCAAGTCCACGCAGATGCGGCTGTTGCGGGCCGAGATCGAGCGTGCTGGCTACGAGGTCCTGCTCACGCGGGAGCCGGGGGGCACCGACCTGGGTGAGCGTCTCCGGGAGCTGGTCCTCGACCCCGATGCCGAGGTCGACGACCGCGCTGAGGCCCTGCTGTACGCCGCGGCCAGAGCCCAGCACGCCACCGAGGTCATCCGCCCCGCCCTCGACCGGGGCGTGGTGGTGCTGTCGGACCGCTACGTGGTCTCCTCGATCGTCTACCAGGGGGCCGCGCGCGGGCTCGGGGAGGACCAGATCAACGAGCTGAACCGGTGGGGGACCGACGGGCTCGTCCCCGACCTCGTGATCCTCCTGGACATCGACGCGGACGAGGGGCTGCGCCGGTCGGGCGAGGGCTCGGGCGACGGCCCGGACCGACTGGAGGCCGAGGGGGTGCAGTTCCACCGGGTCGTGAACGACGCGTTCCGGCGTCTGGCCGAGACCCACCCCGGGCGCTACCTCGTGCTCGACGCCACGCGACCCGTCGAGGATCTGCGGGACGAGATCGCGTCACACGTCCTCGCCATCCTGGAGCGCACCGACCGGGTGAACGGAGGTGTCCGATGAACCCGTGGGATGCGGTGGTCGGGCAACCTGCCGCCACGGGGCTCCTCCGCAGCGCGGTCGCTCGCGACGAGGTGTCGCACGCCTGGCTCTTCTCCGGGCCGCGCAGCGTGGGCCAGCTCGAGGCCGCGCGTGCCTTGGCCGCCGACCTCAACTGCCCTGAGGCGTCGCCGGACCAGCCGGCCTGCGGGACCTGCTCGACGTGCTCACGCATCGTCCGGGGCGAGCATCCCGCCGCGCTCGACCTCGAGCCGGAGGGTGCGTGGCACGTCGTCGACGCGGTCCGGGAGCGGTGGATCCCGATGGCGACCCGCACACTGGTGGAGGGTCGGCGCCGGGTCCTGCGGGTGGTGGCGGCCGACCGCATGAACGAGGCCGCGCAGAACGCGTTCCTGAAGATCCTCGAGGAGCCTCCCGCGTCGGTGGTGTGGATCCTCGATGTCGAGGACGAGTCCGCGCTGCTCGACACGATCGTGTCCCGCTGCCGCCGGGTGGTGTTCTCCCCCCTGGGACACGACGCCATGGTCGAGCGGGCCCGTGCGCTCGGCATGGCGGACGAGGAGGCGCTCGTCCGGGCGGCCATGGGTGATCCGGAGCGCTTGCGCGACCTGTCGGACACCGACGTGCGCGAGCTGGTCGAGGCTCGCAGGACCGATCGGGACGCACGGGGCGCGGTCAAGCCCACCGACGAGGACCTCGCGGATCAGGAACGTGAGCTGTCCGTGGCGGGGGCTCGACAGCGGGCGCTCGGGCTGATCGGTCGACTCCGCAGGGACGGTCCCGGCGTGGTGGTCGGCGAGGTCGCGGACGTCTCGTCGTGGGCCAAGGCGCGCACCGACGTCCGCGCGCGTCGCAACCAGCAGGAGCTCGAGCGCCTCGAGGACGCTTTCGCGGGGGAGTGGCCGGCCGGGGTGAAGGGGCGTTTCGAGAAGCGCTTCGACCGGCTGGAACGCCAGGAGAAGCAGCGGGCACTCGAGCTGTTCCTCGACGACCTCGGCTCGTACCTCCGGGACCTGATCGCGATCTCCGCGGGCGGTGACGAGCGGGCGCTGGTGAACGTCGATGAGGTCGAGCGTCTGCGGGAGGACGCTGCCGAGGTCCCGATCGAGGTGGCGGTCGCCGGACTCGAGGCGGTCGCCCACTGTCGCGACGCGCTCGAGCGGAACGGCCAGCCCGATCTGCAGCTCGAACGGTTGCTCATCCGGGTGGGCGTGGCCCTCTACCGGGCGACCGAGGTCAGGTAGCCTCGCTACCCGCGCTGGAGTAGCTCAGTCGGTAGAGCAATCGCCTCGTAAGCGATAGGTCAGGGGTTCGAATCCCCTCTCCAGCTCTCCTCCGATCCGGTGAGCGACACCGCCAGCACTGTGCGGTCACCGCACGACGGTTCGACACCACCCCGTCACCTCGGTTCCTTCCTCTGCGTTGACCGGTGCCCCCGGGACCCGGCGTCCTCGATGACGTCCGTGGATCCCGGCGAGAGACACCAGCTCCCACGTCCCCACACAGGACCTTCCCCTTTGCGCATGCCTTCCCCAAGTCCACGTACCTACGTCCCCCTCATGCTGGTGGTGACCCTCGTCGCCAGCCTCCTGGTCGCGGTGGCCCGTCCGGCCGCCGCAGCCTCCGCCGTTGGGCGGATCGCCGGCCCTGACCGGGTGGCGACCGCTGTCGCCGTCGCGGACGCGGGTTGGGACCAGGCTCCCCACGTCCTGATGGCGACCAGCATCGACTACCCCGACGCGATCGCGGCCGCCGCGCTGGCGGCGTCCCACGACGCCCCGGTTCTACTGAACCCACCCAACGGCCTCGCCGCGCCCGTCCGCGACGCGCTCGCCCGGCTCGGTGCCGAGCGGGTGACGATCCTGGGCGGCCCGAAGGCCGTCTCGACCACCGTCGAGGGACAGCTGCGTGACCTCGATCTCACCGTCGAGCGGCTCGCCGGCGACGACCGGTTCGAGACCGCCGCCGCGATCGCCGAGTCGACCACCGCGCGTGCGCACACGCCCGTCGCCGCCCTGGCGCTCGGGACGCGTCCGGAGGGCGATGCCTGGCCGGACGCGCTGTCCGCAGCGTCGCTCGCCGGGCTCGAGGTGCCCGTGCCCACGCTCCTCACGAGCCAGGGTGAGCTGTCCGACGCCACCCGTGAGGCCCTGGAGGAGATGGCGCCAGAGCGCGTCGTCGTCCTGGGTGGCGAGGCTGCCGTGAGCGACCGCGTGGCCGACCAGGTCGCCGCCCTCGGCGTGGCTGTCGACCGTGCGGAGGGTGACACTCGCTACCGGACAGCGATCGCCGTCGCGCGCAAGGCCATCTCCGGCGTCCACCCGGACTCCGGCCGCCTCGGTGCGGATCAGGCCGTGTTCGCGTCCGGTGAGACCTTCCCGGATGCGTTGGCCGCCGGCGCGTTGGCGGCCCGCAGGGGCGACCCACTGCTGCTCGTCCCCAGTGGTCGGCTCGCGGACAGCGTGGACGCGTACCTGCGTCACGATGACACGCCCGTCACCGCGGGCGTCCTGATCGGCGGGACCAGCGCGGTCGGCGAGTTCGTCCAGCAGGAGCTCGACGCCGCGATCACCGGCGCCCCACGCCCCACCCCCCCGCCGCCCCCGGAGCCGGAGTGTCCGCCCAACTCCTCGCCGGACTGCGCGTACACGTACCGCCACTCGATCTCGACCTGGGAGCGGCTCGCCCGGTGCGAGTCCGGTGGGAACTGGGCGATCAACACCGGCAACGGCTACTACGGCGGCCTGCAGTTCTCGCTGTCGTCCTGGCGGGCGGTCGGTGGCGCCGGCTACCCGCACCAGGCGAGCAAGTGGGAGCAGATCCACCGGGGCGAGCGCCTCCAGTCGATGCAAGGGTGGGGCGCCTGGCCAGCCTGCAGCCGCAAGCTCGGCCTGCGCTGATCGGATGACGCCGGGCCGGGCTCTACAGTCCCGGCCCCACAGCCCGGAGGATCACGTGACCGACTCCACGCTGGGTCGCGTCCTCCGGGCCGCGCCAGGTCTCGAGGAGGAGCTCGCGATCCTCGGGCGTTTCGTCGGTCCCGGCGCCGTGTGCGTGGATATCGGTGCCAGCTACGGGACCTACACGGTCCCCCTCGCCAGGCTCACGGCACCGGGCGGCTGGGTGCACGCCTTCGAGCCGCGGCGTCGCTCCCGTGCCGTGCTGTGGAGCGCGGTGAGGGCCCTCACCCCCGGCAACGTCTCCATCCACGACATCGGTCTCTCGGACCACTCGGGCACGGACACGATCGTCACGCCGCGCCGTCGGTGGTTCCTTCCCGTCCCGGGACGCACGTTCCTGAAGGGGACGCTCGAGGACGGCTACTACGAGGGCTTCCTCGACGAGTTCGTCGGTGCCTCCGAGCATCACGTGGAGGTCACGACCCTCGATCAGCTCGTCGACGAGGGGCTCGTCGCCCGCGCGGACCTCGTGAAGATCGATGTCGAGGGCGCCGAGCTGCGCGTGTGTGCGGGCGCCGAGCACACACTGGAACGGTTCTCGCCGGTCGTCATCTGCGAGATCGAGGATCGTCACACGCGCAAGTACGGGCACCGCGCGGACGACGTGCTGGCCTGGTTCCGTGCGCGTGGGTACCGGCCGCACGTCCTGGCTGACGGTGCGTTGCGCCCGGTGACGACGGTCAGCGACGAGCAGCGCAACCACCTCATGCTCCCCTCGGGGGACTGAACGTCTGACCGGGCCACAGGCAGGAATCCGGGCCGTCGACCGCGAACCTCTTGGACGAGCGCGATGCGACCGAGGAGGCAAGCGGTGCGCTGGCCATGGCCGAACGATCACCCCGACCGCGATGCGGGCGGGGAGGTCGAGCCGTGCGTGCCGTCGGAAGAGGCGACGGACCGGCTCGCTGGTCGGCTCCGCCAGGAGATCGATGACCTCCACGCGGACCTCGCGGACGACCTGCTCCTCACCTTCCTCCTCCTCGGCGAGGACGAGGGCGAGGACGCGGTCGACGTGCTCGATCACGGCGCCGACCGGCTCCACCGCTTCCAGGACCGGCTCGAGGACGTCATCGCCAACGCCGCGGTCGAGCGGGAGGCAGAGGCGGTGCTGGCCTCGGTCAGCGTGGACGCGGCACCGGTCCCCGAGGCGGACACCGCCGGGGAGCGCACGGCGGTCGGTGCGTTCCGTATCCGGGCGCTGGCGTCCGCGGCGGCGGCCCTGCTGGCGGCTGTGGTCGGGCTCGTGTCCCTCGAACCCGGACCCGCGCCGGACGCCGTCACGGCACGGTCCAGCTCCAGTCCAGCCGACGAGGGCTCATCGGCGGCCCAGGCGTCGGCCCCAGGAGCGCCCCCGCTCGGGACCTCCGACCGGTCATCGGAGACGGCGAGCACGGCACCGTCCAGCCCCCGACAGCGCCTCGGGATCCTGATCGGCCAACAGTCCGAGCTGATCGCTCGGCTCGGGAACGAACCGCGCCGCAGCGCGGTGGCCGAGCTGTTCGGGGTCGACCGGCTCGTCGCGCAACTGGCCACCGACGCGGCGAAGGTGCCCGAGACGATCGAGAGCGTGATCCCGTCGGTCACCGTGCCCGACCTGCTCGACCCGTCAGAGGACACGACCGAGCCGCCCGCCGACGAGCAACCTCAGCCGCAGGCCACGACCGAAGCCGGTCCCACCGAGGGAACCGGCGAGGAGCCCGCGCCGGCACCATCGGAGAGCGGCTCCGAACCCGACAGCAGCGAGGAACCGTCCGAGGAGCCGTCCGACGAGGCTGCCGACGAACCGTCCGATAACCCCTCCAGCGAGATGGTCCCCGGCGGCACGTCCCAGGTCGGCGGCTCGGGCTCCGACGGCACGGCACCGAGCCAGCTCCTCCCCTGAGCTCCTCCGGTTGCTCCGCGAGGACCCGCCTCGTGCGCTGAGCGCACACCCCGGGCCGATCGGACCACCTCACACTGAAGACGCACCCCCTCGGCAGCCGATATACTCAGCGTGCATGCAGCGTTACCGTGTGTGGTTGTGCGTCGTTAGGGAGGGTCGGGAGGTGCCAGCGTGACGTCCATCACCTACCGCCAGGCGCGGACCATCGTCATCGGCTTCGGTACGGCACTGATCTGCGGCGTGGCCGTGGCGGCGTTCTACCGGGGCGCCGATCTCGTCGAGGTCGGGGCCATCCTGCTGTTCCTCCCCGTGCTGTTCGGCCTCGTCGCAGGGCGGGTGACGGGCGGCCTGGTGGCTGGGGTGCTCGTCTCGGCGGTGTACCTGGTCGTCCGGTTCACCACGATCGGGGACCTGTCGCCGGGTGACTTCGTCGGCGCAGCGGTCGTCCGCGTCCTGCTGTACCTCGGCCTCGGGGTCTTCGGCGGGTGGGCCAACCGCATGCTCGAGGAGTCGCTGCGCAAACTCGAGCTGTACGACGAGGTCGACGACGACACCGGGGTGGGTAACGCGCGCGCCCTGCTCCACATCGCCGACCGCGAGGTGGCCCGCGCCGACCGCTACGGCAGCGTCTTCTCGTTCATCGTCGTCCACATCGCCCACAACGCCTTCGAGCCCGTCGACGACCGCCGCGGGATCCGCGCGCTGCGCCGCATGTGCCAGACGATCGAGTCGAGCGTGCGCACCACCGACCTGGTCGGTCGTGTGCCGCTGCCGGACCGTGAGGACGTCGTCGTGGTCCTGCCGGAGACGGGCCGCACGGGTGCCGAGGAGCTGTCCGGGCGCCTCGCCGACGGGGCGAGGGCCTTGCTGGCCGAGCAGGGCCTGGCCGCCAGCAACGGCGCGGTGTCCGCCGAGGTCATCACCTACCCCGGTGACGACGGGGCGTTGGCCAGCTACCGCAACCTCGTCGCGTCCGTCTTGGAGCACCGCTCACTGACCGTCGAAGCAGGGGGAACCGCGTGAACGTGATCGATCGCATCGGTGGCATCGGGGTGGTCCGACGCATCGTCCGCCCCTTCTCCTTCCTGATCCTGCTGCTGGCTCTGGTGGCCTGGTCCGAGCTGTCCGCCGCCGTCGCGACCGAGATCATGTCCGCTCAGGAGGCCGAGCTCGCGCGTCTGCTGAACGCCGAGCGCAGCTCCCGGGGTATGCACGAGCTGGCTCACTCCGATGCGCTGCGCACGGTTGCCCGCCGGCACAGCCAGCGGATGATGATCGAGGGCACGATCTTCCACAACCAACGGCTGCAGGAGGACGTCCAGGCGGTCTTCCCCGCGTGGGCCCGGATCGGCGAGAACGTTGGCATGGGTCCATCCGTCCCGTCTGTCCACCAGGCGTTCATGGACTCGCCAGCGCACCGCGCGAACGTCCTCGATCCCGACTTCTACTGGCAGGGCGTCGGCGTGGTCTCGGGCGGCAGCCGACTGTTCATGACCGAGAACTTCCTCAAGCTGCAGGCCGGTGCGGCCCGTCCGCTGCCCGCCCAGTTCCGCCTGAGCGGACCCGATCGCGCCGCGACCGCGAAGGCCATCGCGGACTTCGGGTTCACCCCCGGCGCCGCCCGGGGGGCCGTACTCGCCCCGTCGACGGACTTCCACGGCGCACTCGCGGGCGCGGCGCTCGCCGGAGCCCTCGACGGACCGACCCTCCTCAGTAACCCCAGCAGCCTCGACGCCGCGGCCGAGGCCGGTCTGAAGCGTGCGCTCGGCAACGACCCGTCCGGCAAGACCGTCTACCTCGTGGGCGGCCCCTTCGCGTCGTCGGTCCGAGACGCGGTCGCCGGCCTGGGTGTCCGGGTCGTCGCGATCGGGTCGGGGGACCACGCGGCGATGGCCGCCGAGGTCGCCCGCAACCTGCCGCAACGACCGTCGGCCGCCTTCCTGGCGACGGTGACCGACTACCCGGATGCGCTGGCCGCCGCTGCGGTGTCCGCCGTGACCGGCTGGCCGGTCCTCTACACCCAGCCGAACGCGCTGCCGACACCGACCCGCCAGGTCCTCCGCGACCTCGGGATCTCCAACACCTACATCGTCGGGGGGCCGGTCGCCGTGAACGAGCAGGTCGCCTCGGAGCTCAACTCGATCGGGGCGCCGGTCGCCCAGCGGATCGCCGGTGCCGACCGTTTCTCGACCGCCGCCGCCGTCGCCGACTTCGCCGTCGGCCACGGTCTGAACCCCCAGCACCCGTCCGTCGCGACGGCGCGCAACTACCCCGACGCACTCGCGGGCGGGGCCCTGGCCGGTTCGCTGGGATCGCCGGTCCTCCTCACCGAATCCGGGTTCCTGCCGGGACCGACCTCCGACTGGCTCCACGCGCGACGGAACTCGGTCCACGCGGTGTACATCCTGGGTGGCCCGGTCGCCGTCTCGACCGCCGTGGAGTCCGCGATCTCGAACGTGCTCCGCTAGACCGTCCGGGGATGGGCGCGATAGTGGCTGGCGCTCCTCGACCGCTACAGTCCCGCCCGGCAACCCGGACCGGAGGACATCGATGGCAGGCAGGCGTCTGCGCGCGTCGCTGCTCGCCCTGACGCTGACCGTGGGACTGTTGGCCGCACCGACGGTGGCGGCGGCAGCTCCGACCTACCACCTCGCGATCGAGGAGGGTGGTGAAGGCGGCGAGGGGGCCGGAGAGACCACCGAACTGCCGGGCCCGGAGCCCAACTTCGAGAACACCTTCGCACCGGACGAGTTCGAGACGCCGTGGCACTGGTGGCTCGGCGTCGTCCTGACAGCGGTCACGGTCCTGGCGATCGGCGGCATCGGTCTCGGGTACTGGTTGCTGGTGCGACGTGACGAGAGCTGAGGCGGACGACTGACCCAGGACGGACCGCAGCTCCTGGACGAGGCGGTCGCACTGCAGACCGCCTCGCTGATCGCGCCGGTCCGGCGCAGCGATCCGCAGGACGCCCAACGACTGCGACGCGCCGTCGCCGCTGACACCGCCGCGGTCGACCTCGCCGCCCGGACCTGGACCGGTCTCGGGGTCGAGCTGCCTCCGACGCGGATCCGCGTGGTGAGCCGCCGCGGCTGGGTGCGCGCCAACCTGGTCGGGCTGCGGGGCGCCTTCGATCCGATCGCCGAACGGTTGCAGGGGCGTCCGTTCGCCCCGAAGGTCATCGGGATGCAGCTCGGCGCGCTGTTCGGGCTGCTGTCCACGAAGGTGCTCGGCCAGTACGTCCTGCCGCTCGGCGGCCCGGGGCAGGCCCAGATGGTCGTGATCGGTCCCAACGTCCTCGAGCTGGCCGACCGGCAGGGTCCCCTCGCGGACGACGTCCGTCGGACGATCCTGCTCCACGAGCTCGCGCACCGCCTCCAGTTCGACGGGGTCCCGTGGCTCGGCGACCACCTGCGCGACCTGCTCCGGCGCTACCTCGAAGCCGCGCGGCTCGACCCTCAGCAGGTCCTCGAGACGATCGCGCGGTTGCCACAGGCGATCCGGGCGATCCGCGACGAGGGTCGGCCCGCACCGCTGCTGCAGGTCGTCCTGTCCGAGGAGCAGCGCGAGCTCGTGGACGAGGCCCAGGCGCTGATGAGCCTCCTCGAGGGGCACGGCAACGCCACGATGTACCTCGCCGCCGAGGACCTCGTCGACGACGTGTCAGCCGTTCGGTCCGCGTTCGAGAAGAGGCGTACGGACCTCGGGACCCGGGTGCTGTCGACGGTGGCGGGCCTGGACATGAAGCGTCGGCAGTACGACCGGGGCGAGGCCTTCGTCCGCCACGTCGTCGAGCGTGCGGGGACCGACGGGCTCAACCGGGCGTTCGAGGATCCCGGTTCGCTGCCGAGCCTCGACGAGATCGAGGATCCCGGCGGGTGGATGCGCCGGGTCGGGTTGACGGAGGCGGCGGGGTGAGCGGCGCGGCTCCCGGCCCCCTGCCCCCGGGGCAGCGGCGGGACGCGCTGATCGCGGAGGTCCGTCGGGGCTGCCGCGCGCTGCCCGACGGGGCGGTGGCGATCGTCGCCGCCTCCGGGGGACCCGACTCGTGCGCGCTCGCCCACCTCGTGCAGGAGGCGCGCCCCGACCTCGCCCTGCACCTCGGCCACGTGCGGCACGGTCTGCGGGATGACCGGGGCGACGTCGCGGCGGTCGGGCGCACCGCGGACGCGCTGGGCGTGCCGGTGCACGTCCTCGAGGTCACCGTTGAACCGTCAGGTCAGGGCCTCGAGGCCGCGGCGCGCGCCGCTCGCTACGCCGCTCTGCGTCGCCTCAGCCGGGAGCTCGACGCGACCTCGGCCTGGCTCTTGGTGGGACACACCGCCGACGACCAGGCCGAGACGCTGCTGCTGCGGATGGCCAGGGGGACGGGGATCACCGGCCTGGGCGGGATGGCCCAGACGCGGGGTGGCGTCGTGCGCCCGCTGCTGCGGGTCCGCCGCGAGGATGTGCGGCGCTTCGTGACCCTCGAGGGGCTCGACGTCGTCCAGGACCCCATGAACACCGACGCGCGGTACCGGCGCGTCCGCGCCCGCCACGAGGTGCTGCCGCTGTTGGAACGGCTCGCGCCGGACCCCGTTGGGGCGCTCGGGCGCCTCGCCGACCTGGCACGGGCCGATGCCAGGCACCTCGATGGGTTGGCCGCTGGGACGGCCAGGTCCGCCGTCCGCCGCTACGGGCCGGGACGGGCGGTGCCCACCGATGTCCTCGGCTCCCTGTCGCCGGCGATCGCGCGACGGCTCGTTCGGCTGCTCGTCGTGGAGATCTCTGGCGGACCACCGCCCAGCGCCGACCACGTGGCTGCGATCCTGGCTCTCGGGTCCGGGCAAGCCGTCGACCTGCAGGGCGTGACCGCGACGTGCGGCGGTGGATGGCTGGCGCTGATCCCCGACGACCTGTCGGACCCAGCGGAGGTCGGCCTGTCCGTCCCCGGCGAGACCCGCTGGCGCCCCGGACTGGTCACGGTCACCGCCGCCGTCGCCGGACCCAGCACCACGGGGCAGCTGGCGTTGCCCCTGGACCTGCCGTGGGCGCCGCCCCGCGTCGAGGTCCCGGCCAGCGCCGTGCCGCCTGGAGGCGACCCCGACCTGGGCCAGGTGGTCCTGTCGCGCGCCGTGCTCGGCGCCCCGCTCGCGCTGCGCTCGCGCAGGCCCGGCGACCGGGTCTCGACACACGTGGGCACCCGCAAGCTCCAGGACGTGTTCGTCGACGCGGGGGTACCACGAGCCCTACGGGACACCGTGCCGGTGCTCACCGCGGGGGAGCGGATCGTGTGGGTGCCCGGCGTCGTCGCTGACGCCGACGCGCTCGCCGAGGGCCGGTCGGCCCCCTACCTCCACCTCGCCGTCGACGCGTCGTGAGGGCGACCACTACCGCTGTCCGACGTGCGTGACCTAGCCTTCGACCCCCGAACCGGGAAGGGACGATGACCCCGCGACCGCTGGACGATGTCCTCGAGGAGACCGGCCTCCAGCTGGATCCATCGCTCGCCGACGACATCGACGATGTCCTCATCACCGGTGGGGAGATCGACGCGAAGCTCGCTGAGCTCGCCGAGCGCCTGGACGCCGACTACGGGGGTGAGGAGGTCCTGCTGGTCGGGATCCTGAAGGGCGCGTTCGTGCTGATCGCCGACCTCGCACGGCACCTCACGATCCCGGTCAGCGTCGACTTCATGGCCGTGTCCTCGTACGGCTCCGCGACCCGGACGTCGGGGGTGGTGCGGATCCTGAAGGATCTGGACGTCGAGCTCGAGGGACGCCACGTCCTGCTGGTCGAGGACATCGTGGACTCCGGACTCACCCTCAACTACCTGCTGCGCAACCTCCGCTCCCGGGGCCCGAAGAGCCTGGAGGTCCTCGCGTTGCTCACCAAGCCCAGCCAGCAGCGCGTGGACATCCCGATCCGCTACCACGGTTTCGAGGTCCCCGACGTGTTCGTGGTCGGCTACGGGCTGGATTACGCCGAGCGCTACCGCAACCTGCCCTTCATCGCGACCCTCCGCGAGGACGTGTACTCCTGAGTCGCCCGGGGTGGCGAGAGGGCGCCACTGGTAGCCTGAGGTTCCGCGCGAGCGCCGCCCGGGGAACAGCGAGGCTCCCCTCATGAACATGCAGCGTCTCTTCCGAGGGCCCTTCCTGTGGATCCTCGTCCTGCTCGGTGCGCTCTGGCTCACCGTCAGCCTCGTGAACCGTGCCGGGCAACCGCAGGACCTCACCTACTCGGAGTGGAAGCAGAAGGCCGTCGCCGGGCAGGTGGAGACCGTCAAGATCCTGTCGGAATCGAAGGTGATGGAAGGCGAGCTCTCCGGCGTGGCCGAGGACGAGCCCGAGCGCTACACGACCACGTACGACGACCAGCTCTTCGACGAGGAGATCGCGCGGATCGTCGACGAGCAGGGCATCCGGGAGGTCGAGGTCGACTCCGAGCAGGGCTCGGTGCTCCTGAACTTCATCTTCCAGATGCTGCCGTTCGTGCTGATCTTCCTGCTGTTCTTCTTCCTGATGCAGCAGATGCAGGGCGGCGGCGGCAGGGTCATGCAGTTCGGCAAGGCCAAGGCGAAGATGGTCTCCAAGGACCAGCCGAAGGTCACCTTCGCCGACGTCGCGGGCGTCGATGAGGCGGTCGAGGAACTGCGCGAGATCAAGGACTTCCTCGAGAACCCCCAGAAGTTCCAGGCCATGGGCGCCAAGATCCCCAAGGGCGTGCTGCTGTACGGACCGCCGGGGACCGGCAAGACGCTGCTGGCGCGAGCGGTGGCCGGCGAGGCCGGGGTGCCGTTCTTCTCGATCTCCGGTTCGGACTTCGTCGAGATGTTCGTCGGCGTCGGCGCTTCGCGTGTCCGCGACCTGTTCGAGCAGGCCAAGGCCAACTCGCCCGCGATCATCTTCATGGACGAGATCGACGCCGTCGGACGCCACCGGGGCGCCGGCATGGGTGGCGGTCACGACGAGCGCGAGCAGACGCTGAACCAGCTGCTGGTCGAGATGGACGGGTTCGACATGCGGTCGGGCGTGATCCTGATCGCGGCCTCGAACCGCCCCGACATCCTCGACCCGGCCCTGCTGCGCCCCGGCCGCTTCGACCGCCAGATCGTCGTCGACCGCCCCGACCTCGTGGGGCGCACCGCGATCCTGAAGGTGCACACGCGGGGCAAGCCGCTCGCCGGTGACATCGACATCAACGTGCTCGCCCGCCAGACGCCCGGCTTCACCGGTGCCGACCTGGCGAACCTCGTGAACGAGGCCGCGCTCCTCGCCGCCCGGTTCGGCAAGAAGGAGATCACGATGGCCGAGCTCGAGGAGGCGATCGAGCGCGTCGTCGCCGGCCCCGAGCGTCGCACCCGCTTGATGAGCGACGACGAGAAGATGATCGTCGCCTACCACGAGGCCGGCCACGCCATCGTGGGCCACGCCCTGCCCAACGCCGACCCCGTGCACAAGATCTCGATCATCCCGCGCGGTCGCGCGTTGGGCTTCACGATGCAGCTGCCCACCGAGGACCGCTACCTGATCGCCCGTGCGGCCCTGATCGACCGCCTCGCCGTGATGCTCGGTGGTCGGGTCGCCGAGGAGCTCAAGATCGGCGACATCACCACCGGCGCCGGCGACGACATCAAGCGCGCCACGGACACCGCCAAGGAGATGGTCACCCAGTACGGCATGAGCGACAAGCTCGGCCCCATGACGCTGGGACAGAAGGACAGCCAGCCGTTCCTCGGTCGGGACTTCGGTCACCAGGCGGACTACTCCGGCGAGGTCGCCGTCGAGATCGACCGCGAGATCCGCCATCTGATCGACGAGGCACATGACGAGGCGCTCGAGATCCTCGTCGAGAACGGCGACGTGCTCGAGGCGACCGCCCAGGCTCTGCTCGACGTCGAGACGATCGACAAGGCGGCGCTCGAGGAGCTGTTCGCGCCGATCGAGAAGCGCGAATCCCGTGCGATCGCGGCACCGACCGCGAAGTCCGCTGCGACGGTCCTGAAGCAGCTGCGGCGCCTGGACACGTCCGCCAACGGTCACACCGGCAACGGGGCCAGCGGGCGGAAGTCGTCGAAGGGCTCGCGCTCGCGCAGCACGTAGTCGCTCGAGCGGCGCCGGGATGACCCGGGCTCGGGGACACCGCTACGTTCGTTGACGCCGGGGTCCGCCCCCGGCGTCATCACATGCAGAAGGGCCGCCGTGATCGAGCACGAGCCTCACGCGATCCAGAACGGATCGCGTGAGCGCGTCCGACAGGTCACCGGTGTGGATCCCGCCACCGTGTTCGACCACGACAAGATCGAACGTGCCGTGCGGATGCTGTTCGAGGCGATCGGGGAGGACCCCGACCGCGAGGGTCTGCGCGACACCCCGCAGCGGGTCGCGCGGGAGTACGACGAGATCTTCGCGGGTCTGCTCGTCGACCCCGGGGACGTCCTCACCGTGGTCTTCGAGGAGGGCCACGACGAGATGGTCATGGTGCGGGACATCCCTCTGCACTCGATGTGCGAGCACCACCTGCTGCCCTTCGTGGGCCGTGCCCACGTGGCCTACATCCCCAACGAGAAGGGCCAGATCACCGGTCTGTCGAAGATCGCCCGGCTGGTCGACGTGATCGCGAAGCGCCCGAACCTCCAGGAGCGCCTGACCACGACGATCGCCGACGTGCTCGAGGAACGGCTCGAACCACGCGGTGTCCTCGTGGTGGTCGAGGCGCACCATCTCTGCATGGACATGCGGGGGGTACGCAAGCCGGGATCGCAGACGGTGACCAGCGCGGTCCGGGGGACGATCCGCAGCGACCCTCGGACGCGCGCCGAGGCGATGGCCCTGATCCACGGCGACAGGAGCCGCCCGTGAGCGACGCGACGGAGGAGCGGCGCGAGAGTCGTTGTCAGGCCACTCCTGCGCCCGTGCTCGGGCGACGGCCACCTGAGACCGCGGCGGAGCTGAACGCCGTGAGCCAGGTGTTCCGATGAACGACGTGCCCGCCCCGCTCGTGCGGGTCCGCGATGCTGCCCTCCACGCCGAGGGAGGGCCCGTCCGGGTCACGGTCAGCCGCCTGTCCGCTCCGCAGCCGGTCGCCGACGAGCTGGCCAGCGCCGGCGCGCGGGTCGAGATCGAGCACGGGCGCCTGACCGCCGTGACCACACCCTCGCGCCTGGTGGACGCCGTGGGGCGCGCGCTCGGACGCGGGCCGGCCGAGGCGCTCGAGGAGGTGCTCTGGCGCGCCGTCGCGGCCTGGTCCGCCCCGGCCCCAGACATCGACACGCCACGTGGCACGTTGCGCTGCAGCTCCCAGGCGGTCGTCATGGGCATCGTCAACGTCACCCCCGACTCGTTCTTCGACGGCGGCGCGCACTACGACCCGGACGACCATCCCGGCGCCGCCGTCGCCCACGCCAGGTCGCTGGTCGAGGCCGGCGCCGACCTCGTCGACGTCGGCGGCGAGTCCACCCGCCCGGGCGCCGAGCCCACCGACGAGGCCGACGAGCTGCAGCGGGTGCTGCCGGTGGTCGAGGCGCTCGCGGCCGACGGGATCACCGTCTCGATCGATACACGCAAGGCCAACGTGGCCCGGGCCGCGGTCGAGGCCGGCGCCGCCCTCGTGAACGACGTCTCGGCCGGAGCGGTCGACGGGGCGATGCTCCCGACGGTCGCCGAGCTCGGCGTTCCCTACGTCCTGATGCACATGCTCGGTACACCACGGACGATGCAGACCAACCCGACCTACGACGATGTGGTCGGCGATGTGTTCGACTTCCTCGGGGAGGTCCTCGAACGGTGCGTCGACGTCGGGATCGACCCGACGGACGTCATCCTCGACCCTGGGATCGGGTTCGGCAAGACCGTCGAGCACAACCTCCGCCTGCTGCGCGACCTGCGGGACCTGACCTCGCTCGGGCGTCCGGTCCTCGTGGGGGCGTCCCGCAAGTCGTTCCTCGGCCGCGTGACCGAAGACCTGCCGGCCGAGGAGCGGCTCGAGCCGTCGCTCGCGGCCTCGGCGGTGGCGATCACCAACGGCGCGTCGATCGTCCGGGTCCACGACGTCGCCGAGACCGTCCGCGCCGTCGGGGTCGCCCGGGCGATCGCCGGCCTGGACACGGACGGCTGACGTGGACCGGATCGCGCTCCACGGGCTCGAGCTATGGGCCCACCACGGGGTGGGCACGGACGAGCAGGAGCGCGGCCAACCGTTCGTCGTCCACGTCACGATCGAGCTCGACCTGGCACCCGCAGCGGCCAGCGACGACCTCCCCGACACCGTGGATTACGCGACGCTGTCCCAGGTGATCGTCGACGCCGCCCGCGAGCCGCGCGCCGACCTGCTCGAGACCGTCGCGGAACGCGTCGCCGGGGAGGTCCTCGACCACGACCGCCGCGTGACCGAGGTCGAGGTCACGATCGACAAGCCCCACGCCCCGCTGCCCGTCGCGGCGGCCGGCGTGTCGGTGAGCGTCCGTCGGAGCCGCTGACCGTGGGATGGCGCGACCTGCTGCCCTGGACGCGCAGCGAGGCCACGGCGTTCCTCTCGCTCGGCAGCAACGTCGGCGACCGGCTCGACACGCTCAGCGCGGCGGTCCGGGATCTCGACCGACCCGATGACGTCCAGGTCGAGACCATCTCGAGCGTGTACGAGACCGCGCCGGACCTGGGGGACCTGCACGACGACGAGCGAGGGACCCAGGACCCCTTCCTGAACCTGGTCGCGGCGGTCACCACCACACGGTCGCCCCGTGAGCTCCTCGAACTGGCTCACCGGATCGAGGCCGACCACGGTCGCGACCGCGCGAGGGAGCGGCGATGGGGGCCCCGCACGCTCGACATCGACATCCTCCTCTACGAGGACCGGCGCATCGACGAGCCGGACCTGCGGATCCCCCACCCGCGCATGACGCAGCGCGGGTTCGTGCTCGTCCCGCTCGCCGAGATCATGCCCCCGGGCGCCACGCTGCCCGATGGGACCTCGCTCGCACGGCACATCGCGGCCCTCGCCCCGATCGAGGGGATCGAGCGCTACGTGCGCCTCCAGGAGGGGCCGGGCGTGCAGGACGATCCCCTGCGGCGGCGCCCCGAGGGTCCCCCTGGGGGACCCCCGCGCCTAGGCCCCGCACAGGGGGGCGAGGGGTTCCGTGCGCAGCGTGCCCGGTACCCGGAGGACGATTCGTGACCGGCATCCATCGTCTGCCCACGGGGACGATCGCGATCGTCGGGCCGGGGCGCGTCGGAACCGTCCTCGCCGCGGGGCTCGAGCGAGCCGGGCACGTGGTCGACGCGGCGGTGGGTCGGTCCGAGGCGTCCCTGGAACGGTTCGCCCGGCGTTTCCCGGCCGCGACCGTGCACACCGACGTCGCGGTGGTGCGGGGCGTCGACCTCGTCGTGATCGCGGTCCCCGACGACGAGCTCGAAGCGGTCGCGACTCGGCTCGCGGCAGAGGATGCGGTGTCCGAGGGCCAGCACGTCGTGCACGTCGCGGGATCCCAGGGTCTCGAGGTGCTCCGGCGGGCGGCGCTGGCCGGGGCGCGGGTCGCCGCCTGCCACCCCGCCCAGACCTTGCCGTCGACCGACGCCCCGCCCTCCGTGCTGGAGGGCGCAGCCTGGGCGGTCACGGCCCGGGCGGACGACCAGGTCTGGGCTCGGTCCCTGGTCGAGCAGCTCGGCGGTGTGCCCCACGACGTGCCCGAGGACCGTCGGATCCTCTACCACGCGGGCCTGACCGTGGGATCGAACGCCGTCGGTGCGGCTGTGTCCGTCGCTCGCCGGCTCCTGCTCGCGGCTTCCGTCGATGACCCGGGCGCCTTCCTGGGACCGCTCGTGGCATCTTCGGTCGGCAACGTCCTGTCCGCCGGCGCGGCCGCCATCACCGGCCCGGTCGTCCGCGGTGACGTGGGGACCGTCCGACGGCACCTCGAGGACCTCGACGGCTCGGCTCCCGACCTCGCGGCCGTCTACCGTGACCTGGGACGCGTGATCCTCGCCCAGGTCCGGCCGGGCCTCCCGCCCGGGCCCGCTGATGAGCTCGAGACGCTCTTCGGAGGAACCTGAGTGGCCAGCGACCGCACCGCCTACACCTACGACTCCCGGTTCCTGCTGCACGACACCGGCGTCGATGAGGTGCGCCTGCCCAACGGCGAGGTGCTCGACCCCGAACCGCACCCGTCGAGCGTCCGTATCACGCGGCGGACCGCCCAGCTGATCGAGAAGTCCGGTCTCCTGCGCGACGTCGACCAGGTCCCGGCCCGGTCGGCGACGGTGGACGAGATCACCAGGTTCCACGACGCGTCGTACGTCGAGGAGGTCCGCAAGCTCACCAGCGAAGGGGGCGGGGAGCTGCACCGGAACACGCCCGTCGTCCGGGGGACCTGGGACGCTGCGCTGCTCTCGGCCGGTACGGCGATCGCGTTGACGCGAGCGGTCGTCGAGGGGCAGGCCCGCAACGCCTTCGGGCTCGTCCGGCCGCCTGGGCATCACGCGACCGCCGACGAGGGGATGGGCTACTGCGTGTTCAACAACGCGGTGCTGGGGGCGCTCCACGCGCGCGATTCGGGGATCGGGCGGGTCGTCGTCATCGACTGGGACGTGCACCACGGCAACGGCATCCAGTCGGCCTTCTGGGACGACCCCGATGCGCTGTTCGTCTCGCTGCACCAGGACAACTGGTTCCCCGGCGGGTCGGGGACGATCGAGGAGGTCGGGGGCGGTGACGCGGAGGGCACGACCGTCAACGTGGCGCTGCCCCCCGGGACCGGCGACCGGGGCTACGAGCGTGCGTTCGAGCGGATCGTCGAACCGATCCTGCGGGCGTTCAACCCGGGCCTGATCCTGGTCTCGTCGGGGACCGACGCGTCGATGATGGATCCCCTGGGCCGGATGATCGTGACCTCGGCCGGGTTCCGTGAGATCGCGACCCGCACCCGCGTGCTCGCGGACGAGCTCTGCGAGGGTCGGCTGGTGGTGCTCCAGGAGGGTGGGTACTCCGCCGGGTACGCCCCGTTCTGCTCGCTCGCGGTCCTCGAGGGACTGGTCGGCACGCGTACCGAGGTCGAGGATCCGTTGGCCGGTGACTCCGAGCTCGCGCAGGCGATGGTCGAGCTGCGTGATGAGCAGGAGCAGGCGATCGAGCGGGTCCGCGCCCTCCACAGCCGGTACTGGGAGCTGTAGGTGCAACGCGTCACCACGGTCGCCGAGCTCCGGGACGCCGTCCGTGGGGCGCGGGGGGGTGGTGCCCGCGTCGGGTTCGTGCCGACCCTCGGGGCGTTGCACGACGGCCACCTCGCGAACGTGCGCGAGATGGCCACCCGCTCGCAGCTGCGGGTCGTCTCGATCTTCGTGAACCCGCTGCAGTTCGGGCCCGGTGAGGACTTCGCCGCCTACCCCCGAGACCTCGACGGTGACGACGCGGCCCTCTCGCAACTGGGGGACGACGCCCCGGACCTGGTCTACGCCCCCGAGGTCCGGGAGGTGTACCCGGGGTTCGAACCGGGGGTAGGGACCGGGATCGCCACGACGGTGTCGGTGGCGCGCCTGAACGAGACGCTGTGTGGGGCGTCCCGTCCGGGCCACTTCGACGGGGTCGCCACGGTCGTCGCCAAGCTGCTCAACCAGGTGCAACCCGACGTGGCGTGCTTCGGACGCAAGGACTTCCAGCAGCTGCAGGTGATCCGCCGGATGGTGGCCGACCTCGACCTGCCCGTGGAGATCGTGGGCGTCCCGACGGTGCGTGAGCCCGACGGCCTCGCGATGTCGAGCCGGAACACCTACCTGGACGACGAGGAGCGCCGGGCCGCCCGGTGCCTCTCGCAGGGCCTGCGCTCCGCGGTGCTGGCCGCACGGGAGGCCCGCGGGGCCGACGGGCCCGTGACCGCGGGTCTGCTCCGCGATGCGGCGCTCGGTACCATCCAGGCCGAGCCACGCGCCCGCGTGGACTACATCGAGGCCGTCGACCCGGACACCCTCGCACCCCCTGACCCTGGTGCTGCCGAGACCGGTGGCGCCGACGGCGGAGAGGTCCGCGAGCTCCTGGTCGCGCTCGCCGTCCACGTGGGGCCCGCGCGACTCATCGACAACGTCGTCGTTGGTGATATCGAGGACGAGCAACGCCTCCTCGACGCCACCGACGGAGACGACGGCTGACCGGGGCCTCGCCCCGCGAACCGGTTGGAACCGAGGACGCCGCACCGCCGGCGCCGGAACGACACGGAGACGCCAGATGCGCCGCTTCATGATGAAGTCCAAGATCCACCGCGCCACGGTCACCGAGGCGAACCTGGACTACGTCGGGTCGATCACGATCGATGCCACGTTGATGGAGCAGGCCAACCTGCTCCCGAACGAGAAGGTCCAGGTCGTCGACATCGACAACGGGTCGCGGCTCGAGACCTACGTGATCCCCGGCGAGGCCGGCTCCGGCGCGATCGGGCTCAACGGTGCGGCCGCGCGGCTCGTCCACCAAGGAGACAAGGTCATCATCATCAGCTACGGGGAGTTCGAGGAGGCAGAGGCGCACGAGCACGAGCCCACCGTCGTCTTCGTCGACGAGGACAACCGTCCCGTCCGGCGGGGCGTCGAGGTCTCCGGCACCACGGGCTTCTGAGGAGCCTGGGATGCGCTGGCGGTGGGGAGAGGACGAGGACGACCAGCGCCTCGCGACCGACGGCACCGCGGCTGTGGCCGAGGGCGATGAAGGTCCCCCCACGACACGCGTGATCGGGACGGACGATCGCGGTGTGCTCGCCACCGCGACCCGCAGGACCGTGACCCGGGCGCTGGCAGAGGATCTGGGTTCGGCGGGCGACCGCACCGCCCTGGCGTGCATCCCCGCGACCGCCGACGGCTCGGCCGTCGCGGTAGCCCGAGAGCCTGGGGTGGTCGCGGGTACGGCAGCGTTCGTCGAGGTGTTCGCGCAGGTCGACCCGCTCGTCGGCGTCGAGCTGCAGGTCCGGGACGGTGACCGGGTCGAGGCCGGGGACGTGATCGCCGAGGTGCGCGGCCGCCTGCGGTCGATCGTGACGGCCGAACGCACCGCGCTGAACCTGCTGGGGCGACTGTCCGGGGTCGCGACGACCACTCGGGCGTACGTCGATGCGGTCGAGGGCACGGGCTGTGTGGTGCGGGACACCCGCAAGACGACCCCAGGCCTGCGACTGCTCGAGAAGCAGGCGGTCGCGGCCGGCGGCGGCGTCAACCACCGGGCGGGACTGCACGACGCGTTGCTCGTGAAGGACAACCACATCGCCGCCGCCGGCGGGATCCGGGTCGCGACCGAGGCGGCCCTCGCCAGCGCGGACGGCTTGCCGGTCCAGGTCGAGGTCACCGGGGTCGACGAGCTCGAGCAGGCGCTGGCCGCGGGAGCCTCGGACGTCCTCGCCGACAACCTCCCACCGGACGCGCTCCGACAGCTGGTGAACCGTGCCGCCGGTCGCGCGCGCATCGAGGCCTCGGGTGGGATCACGCTCGAGACGGTCCGGGCGTACGCCGAGACCGGGGTGGACCGGGTATCGGTCGGGGCGCTCACCCACTCCGCACGGACGCTGGACGTGGCGCTCGAGGTCGTCGACGACGAACCAGACCCCTCGCCGCACGAGGATCTGTTCGCCGACCGCGCCGACGTGAGCTAGCCGTGCTGCTCGCCGTCGACGTCGGCAACTCCCACTCGGTGATCGGCGTCTTCCACGGCGCCGAGCTCACCGAGCACTGGCGCATCTCGACCGACGCGGGCCGCACGACCGACGAGCTGGCGCTGATCTTCCAGGGGCTGCTCGCGTTCGCGGACATGACGTTCAGCCGCAACGTCCACGGCGTGGTCATCTCCAGCGTGGTGCCGACGGTCACCGAGTCGCTGCGCGAGATGGTCGAGCGTTACTTCCTCTTCTCGCCCGTCGTCGTCGAGCCCGGCATCAAGACGGGTATCCAGCTGCGGTACGAGAACCCCCGGGAGATCGGCGCCGACCGCATCGTGAACGCGGTCGCCGTCGGGGAGCTGTACGGCGGCCCGGCGATCGTGGTCGACTTCGGCACCTCGACCAACTTCGACGTCATCGACGCCGACGGGTCGTTCCTGGGAGGGGTGATCGCGCCGGGGGTGATGACGTCGACGGAAGCGCTCGTCTCAAGGGCTGCCCGGCTGCCGAAGGTCGAGACCGTACGTCCCCGGGCGGTGATCGGGACGTCCACGGTGCACGCGATGCAGTCGGGGATCGTGTACGGGTTCGCGGGGCAGGTGGATGCCATCGTGCGACGCATCGAGGACGAGCTCGGAGCCGGCGTCACCACGGTCGCGACCGGTGGCCTCGCCTCGGCCGTCCTCGAGGAATGCACGACGATCGACCACCACGACCAGTGGCTCACCCTGAAGGGTCTCCGGACGATCTGGGAGAGGAACACGCGTGACTGACGAGACCGTCGACCCGACGGAGGAGACGTCACGCCTCGACGAGCTCGTCGCGGACCGGCGACGCAAGGTGGCCGAGATGCGCGAGCGGGGCGAGGAGCCGTACCCCGTGCGGTTCACCCCGACCCAGACCCTGGAGGAGGTCCAGCGGCGGTGGGGCGAGCTCGAGCCCGGCGAGGAGACCGGCGAGATCGTGACGGTCGCCGGTCGCCTCATGAGCAAGCGGGAGTTCGGCAAGCTCGCGTTCGGCGTGCTGCGCGAGGACGGCACCGACGTGCAGTTGTTCTGCCAGGTCCAGGTTCTCGGCGAGGACGGCATGGCCCGCTTCGTGGACGAGCTCGACCCCGGTGACTGGGTCGGGGCCACCGGCGAGGTCGTCGCGACCAAGAAGGGGGAGCTGTCGGTCCGTCCCGTCGAGCTGACGATCCTCGGAAAGGCGCTGCGCCCCCCGCCGGACAAGTGGCACGGGCTCCGGGACGTCGAGCAGCGTTACCGCCAGCGCGAGACCGACCTCACCGTCAACCTCGAGTCACGTCGGGTGTTCGAGGTGCGGTCGCGGGTCTTGCGGGCGTTGCGGGACGAGATGCGTGACCGGGGGTACGTCGAGGTCGAGACCCCGATGCTGCACCCGATCCCGGGCGGGGCGACCGCGCGCCCCTTCGTGACCCACCACAACACGCTCGACCTCGACCTGTACCTGCGGATCGCGCCGGAGCTCTACCTGAAACGGCTCATCGTGGGCGGGTTCCGGCGTGTGTTCGAGATCAACCGCAACTTCCGTAACGAGGGGATGAGCCCCCGGCACAACCCCGAGTTCACCATGCTGGAGTCCTACGAGGCCTACGCCGACTACCACGATGTCATGGAGCTAACCGAGGCGTTGATCGAGCGCGCCGCGGAGGAAGCCGTCGGCAGCCTCGAGGTCACCTACCAGGACCGATCCGTGTCGCTCCAGGGCCCCTACCCCCGACGTCCGCTCCTGGAGCTCGTCCAGGAGGCGCTGGACGACGACACCGTGGACTACGGGACCCCGACCGAGGAGCTGCGGGCGATCGCCCGTGAGCACGACATCGACGTCCAGCAGGCCTGGGGCGTCGGCAAGCTGATCATGGAGCTGTACGAGGAGCTGGTCGAGCCCCACCTGTGGGACCCGGTGTTCGTGATCGACCACCCGCTCGAGACCTCGCCCCTGGCCCGACGCCACCGGGACGAGGACCACGTCGTCGAGCGGTTCGAGCTCGTCGTCACCGGACGCGAGCTCGCCAACGCCTTCAGCGAGCTCACCGATCCGGACGACCAGCGCCGACGCTTCGAGGAGCAGGCGCGGGCCAAGGCCGCAGGCGACGAGGAGGCCATGGTCGTCGACGAGGCCTACCTCACCGCCCTCGAGCAGGGCATGCCTCCGGCCGGGGGGCTGGGTGTCGGTGTGGACCGCCTGGTCATGCTCCTCGCCGACGTCCCCACGATCCGCGACGTGATCCTGTTCCCCACCCTCCGCCCGGAGCGCCCCGACCCCCCCGAGACGCACTGACGCGCACTGACCCCCGGGAACCCGCTCGTGCCCCTCGCTCGTGAACCGGGAGCGCCATATATGGCGCTCGGCGTTCACGAGGGGCTGCGAGGGGCCGTTCAGCACCACCTTGTGAACCGGGAGCGCCACATGTGGCGCTCCTCGTTCACAGGCCGAGGACGGTGGGGAGGTCGGTGAGGGCGTGGAGGTGGCCGTGGGACCTGTCGTCGCACAGCCGTGACGGGTCGAAGTGCAGGGCGCCGAGGCCGGCGCCCCGCGCCCCGTGGACGTCCGCCACGACGCTGTCCCCGACGTGGACCGCACGCTGCGGGTCTATCCCACCGAGCCGCTCGAGCGCGAGGTGGAAGATCTCCGGGTCCGGCTTCTCCACACCGACCAGGCCGGAGTCCACGACCGTTGCGACCTCGACGCCGGGTCCCGGTCCGGCCTGGCAGAGCTCGAGCTCCCGGAGGTCGTGCTCGACCGTGCCGAACGCGTTCGAGACGATCGCGATGGGCACACCGAGTCCGTCCAGGGCTCGCAAGCCCTCGTGGGCGCCGTCACGGGGTTGCCGCCAGATCAGGTGTCCGTCCGTCGCGACGGCGGCGTCGAAGACCGTCCCGGCATGCTCGACGTCCGGAGCGCCCAGCGCTCGGACGAACGTCTCGCGGAACCCGCGGTAGGCGTCCTCGATCGAGGATCCGGCGTCGTACGCACGCATCGCCGCGTCGTGCGCCCGCGGCACGGCGGCGGGATCGACCTCCGGGATCACTCCCTCGAGGATCTCCGCGACGACCTCGGGGCGAGGCAGGGTGAGCACACCACCGTTGTCGAGTAGCACCGCCTCGATGTCCACCGTGGCGATGCTACGTCCGAAGTAGCGCCTCCTGGGCAGCGTCGCCTACCTGGAGGAACCCACATGACGCGCCATCTGAACACCGCCCTGACCATCGCTCTCACCGTCGCGTTCCTGTTCGCGTTGAGCCTCACCGCACTCGCGGGGCCCTACGCACCGGCCGACGTACCCCAGGGCCCGACGTACGGATCGCTCCCCGGCGGGTTCGTCGAGGACGCGGGACAGCCCGCAACCGTGAGCCCCGCCACGGTCCCGGCCCCGGACGCCGTGGCGGACGACGGTCGGACCATCGTCGTCGTCGCGTCCATCGTGACCGGCCTGTTCCTGGCTGCCGGGCTCGCCGGGTACGCCACGGTCACCGTCCGTCACCGTCGAGCCGTTCACGCCTGACCTCTGGGGATACGGACGGCGGCCGGTCCACCGGCCGCCGTCCGTCCACGACATCGCGAGAAAAGGTGCCTGGGCGGTCTGCCCGGCGTACGCTCCGCCCGAGGTGATCGGGGGCGCATATGGGACCACGATCCGCGCAACGTCCGCTCCTGCGCGGGCTGCCTGACGCCGACCCCGGGGCGCTGCCACCGGGGCGGGCGCTGCCGAGATGGATCACGACGTTCGTGGGCCGGCAGCCAGAGGTCGAGGCGCTCGAGGCGTCCCTCGGGGACCACCGGCTGGTCACCCTGCTCGGCGCCGGCGGAAGCGGGAAGACCCGGCTGGCAGCAGCGGTCGCCGAACAGGTCGCCGGCCGGTTCCAGGTCCACCTGGTCGAGCTCGCTCCCGTGCCAGGTGGCCACGCGGTCGCGGCCACGGTCCTCGGGGCGCTCGGGGTAGGCGATCCCTCCGCCTCCGCTGCGGACGCCCTCGCCTCCGCCATCGGAGACCGCCGCGTGCTGCTCCTGTTGGACAACTGCGAACACGTCCGAGGGGACACCGCGACGCTCGTCCACCACCTGTTGAGCGCCTGTCCGGGCCTGTCGGTGCTCGCCACCAGCCGTGAGCCGCTGGGCGTGACCGGGGAGCTCCGCTGGGACGTGCCTCCCCTGGCATCACCGCCCGCGAACGGATGGCTACCTGCCAAGGGTGCGCTTCGCCACGACGCGGTGCGCCTGTTCGTGGACCGGGCCCGGTTGGTCTCGCCGGGGTTCGAGCTCACCGACCAGAACGCGGTGCTCGTCGCGGAACTCTGTCGCCTGGTGGACGGGCTGCCGCTGGCGATCGAGCTGCTCGCGGGCCGACTCCCGGTGCTCGGCCTGCACGGCATCCTGGAACGGCTCACCCGCGGCCGCAGGCTGCCCGCAGGGACCGATCCGACCGCCGAGCCTCGCCACGCCGACCTCGACGCGCTGCTCGAGTGGAGCTACGAGCTCCTGAGCGAGGGGGAGCGTGCGTTGCTCCGCGGTCTCTCGGTGTTCGCGGGGAGCGCGGATCTCGACGCGGTGGAACAGGTGTGTGCCGGCGAGGACCTCGAGGTCGACGAGGTGCTCGGACTGCTCGCCGCGCTCGTGGAACGCTCGCTGGTCGTCGCCGAGGACCGGGACGGACAGGTCCAATACCGGCTGCTACGCACCGTCCAGCGGTTCGCTGCGGCCCGAGCAGAGGCGGCCGGTGAGACGGACCTCCTGCGCCGGCGTCACCTCGACTGGCTGCTGGCGACCCATGCCCCACAGCACCGGGGCCTGTTCGGCCCGACCGCGTCGTCCTGGGCCCGGACCGTGGCCTCGGCCGCGTCCGAGCTGAACGGAGCGATCCGTTGGGCCGCCGACGCCGCTCCCGCCGACGGCGTCGCACTCGCTTGGTGGCTGCACACAGGAACCGCGCTCAGCGGGATGGCGGCAGATCCCGAGCTGCCCGCCCTGCTCGGGTCGCTCGTGGAGCGCACGGCCTCCGATCCGCCCAGCGGCGACCGGGGTCGGGCGCTACTTATGCTCGCGGAGCTCGCCGAGCAGGACGGACGGTTCGAACGGGCGCGCGTGATCTACGACGAGGTCACCGCCATCGCCGGTCACCTCGGTGACGACGACCTGCTGGCGGACGTGCTCTGGTTCCTCGGGGACCACCACGTCGAGCAGGGCGACCTGGACCGCGCCACGGAGCACTACGAGCGCGCACGCGACCTGCTGGTCGAGCTCGCCGACCCGTACCGGGAGCGCGTCGTGGTCGTCGGTGCGGCCTACGTCGCGCTGATGGGGGGCGATGCCGACGTCGCCTCGGTGCGCGCCGAGGAGGTGGTCGCGATCGCCCGCGGCTGCGACGACCCGGTCGGGATGGCCGTGGGGTCACGTGTGCTGGCCGTTGCTGCGCGGGAGGCCGGACAGCCGGATCGGGCCCGCGAGCTGCTCGCCGAGGCGCTCGACCACGCACGGGCTGCCGAGGACCGGGCACAGGCTGCCAAGTGCCTGGTGGATCTCGCCGAGCTGGCGACGGAACCCGGCACGGCCGCCGAGATGGCGTCGGAGGCCCTGCGGGTCCCGTGCGTGCCCCAGGTGAAGGGCCTGCGCGACCGCTGCCTGCAGGTCCTCGCGGAGGTCGCACTGGGCGACGGCGACGCGTCCCGTGCTGCCCTGCTGCTCGGAGCGGGCGCGTCGTTGGCCGACACGGGCCTCTGTCACTACGTGCCGTCCCCTGGCCTGCTCGCCGAGCTCCGCCGTCGCCGGGACCGGATCGCCGCGGACGCGACACGGTCGCTCGGCGCGGCCGCCTACGCGGAGACCTACGAGCTCGGGACCACCCTGCCGCTGGAAGCGGTCGTCCAGCAGGGCCTGGTCGAGGTGGGCGATCTGCTCGCGATCCCGACGCCACCCTCCGCTGCTCCGGTGGGCGCCTCGCTGCGGCTCGACGGAGCGGACTGGGAGGTGAGCTTCTCCGGACGGACCGTGCGCGCCCGCGACGCCAAGGGCATCCGCTACCTGTCGCGTCTGCTGTCCGAGCCCGGGAGGGAGTTCCACGTGCTCGATCTCGCGACCGATCACTCCGTGGGCGCCCCGGCCGTGGACCCTGGGATGTCGATCGAGGCGGGCCACGCCGGCGAGCTGCTCGACCCGATCGCCAAGGAGACCTACCGCCGCCGCCTGAACGACCTCGCCGAGGACCTCGAGGAAGCGACCGACCTCGGAGACGCGGAGCGTGCCAGCCGCGCACAGGAGGAGATCGACGCGATCACCCAGGAGCTGGCCGCCGCGTTCGGTCTCGGCGGTCGGGCGCGGCGGGCCGCGGATGCCGGGGAACGCGCGCGCAAAGCGGTCAGCAAATGCCTCCGTGACACCATCCGAAAGCTCACCGATCTCCACCCCGAGCTCGGCCGGCATCTCGAGAACTCCGTGCGGACAGGCACCTTCTGCTCGTACCGCCCAGAGCACGCCGTCGAGTGGTCCTCGTGACCGCGACAGAGCACGCCGTCGAGTGGTCCTCGTGACCGCGACCGGAACCTCCTAGCCGCTCTCGCGTTGTCACAGGTGGAGGTGATCCCCTGATCCGTACGGTTGTGGTCCTGTTCGTCGCGCTCGTCGCGGCCTCCGTCGCTCCACCCGTGTCGGCCACGGAGGGAGATCCCTACCGCGACCCCCAGTGGGGTCTCGATCAGGTCCGTGCCGAGGACGCCTGGCCAGCGACGGTCGGGAGCGGCCAGGTGATCGCGGTCGTGGACGGCGGGATCGACCTCGACCATCCGGACCTCGCCGGGCGCGTGATCGGCGGCACCACCTTCGTCGACTGCGACGACCGGGTCCATGGCTGCCGCACCGGTGACTACCGCGACGGCGAGCCCGGCGGGGACCTGTCGTTCGGCGCACACGGCACCCACGTCGCGGGTATCGCCGCCGCGACCGCTGACAACGGCGTTGGGGTCGCGGGGGTCGCGCCCGGGGCGCGGATCCTCTCGGTGAAGACGATCCGCGCCAGCAACGGCGAGGGCACCTTCGAGGACGTCGCCGCGGGGGTCCGGTGGGCGGTCGCGAACGGCGCCGACGTGATCAACCTGAGCCTCGGGGCCGACCCGGGCGTGCAGGCGCTGGCGCTGGCCGGTGCCGCGGACGAGGTGCGGGATGCCGCCCGGGAGGCGGCCGAGGCAGGCGTGGTCGTGATCGCCGCTGCGGGGAACGAGTCCGCCTCGGTGTGCGCCGAACCGGCCTCGGCTCCCGCGGTCGTGTGCGTGGTCGCCACCGACCGGCAGGAGCAGCGAGCGGCCTACTCGAACCTGGCCGTCAGCGAGGATCTGAACGTCGTGGCCGCCCCCGGAGGTGCGGCCGTCCTGACGTGTGCCCGGGACATCCTGTCGACGGTCCCGCCTGACCTGACCGGGACCTGCGGGCCCACCGCCGGCTACGACCACCGGGCCGGTACATCGATGGCGGCCCCGCACGTCTCCGGACTCGCCGCCCTGCTGCGAGCACAGGGACGGTCCGCAGGGGAGGTCGTGGACATCCTGATGGGCACGGCCCGCACCCCGGGCACCGGGACGCGCGGCACGTACACGGCCACCTACGGGTACGGGATCGTCGACGCGGAGGCCGCGGTCGCCGAGCCCCCGTCCCAGCCGGTCGTGCGACGTGCTGCTGGCGCGGACCGTGTGGCGACCGCTGCCGAGGTGTCCGAGGCCACCCACCATCGCGCGGACACCGTGGTCCTCGCGCGGGCGGATGAGTACGCGGACGCGTTGGCCGGGGCGCCGCTGGCGGTGCACCTGCGAGCAGCGCTGCTCACGACCGCTCCAGGTGGCCTGTCCACTGCGGCGGCCCGCGAGATCGAGCGGCTCGAGGCACGCCGAGCGGTGCTGCTCGGGGGACCCGGAGCCCTGTCACCCCGCGTCGAGCAGGATCTGCTCGCGATGGACCTCGACGTGGATCGGATCGCCGGGGGCGACCGGTACGAGACGGCCGCCAGGATCGCCGCCGAGCTGCCACCGACCGGCGAGGTGTTCGTCGTGGAGGGGCACAACGCCGACCCCCGACGCGGGTGGCCCGACGCGCTGTCGGCCTCGGGTCTGGCCGCGTCGCTCCGCGCCCCGATCCTGCTGACCACCAGGGACGTGCTGCCGGAGCCGACCGCGGGCGCGCTGGACGCGGGGACGGACGTCACGATCGTGGGTGGGCCGGTGTCCGTCTCGCCTGCGGTCCACGGCGCCCTCGACGCTCGATCGGCGACCGTGAGACGGCTGGCGGGCGCCGACCGCTATGCGACCGCCGTGGCGGTGGCCCGTGAGGCCCTCGCCCGGGGCCGGCGACCCAGCACCACGTGGCTCGCGACCGGCCACGGGTTCGCCGACGGGTTGGTGGCCGGGGCCGCCGCCGGGACGGAGGACGGCGTCCTGCTCCTGATCGACGGCCTCGATCTGGACAACTCCCCGTCCGCGGTGACGTTCCTCCGCGAGCACGCCTCCGAGGTGTACGCCCTACGTCTCGCGGGGGGCCCTGCGGTCATCACGGGAGCCACGGAGCGACGCGTACGGTCGGTCGTCGCGGGGTCGTAGCTCGCGGGTGCCGGATCGCTCCCGGCAGGAACATCGCCTCGCCCCTCCGCGTTGTGGAGGGTGCGTGAAGGTCCCGGTCGGGACCGGAGGTTCCCACCGACCAGGGGTCGGACTGGACACGACGGCTACCATCGCGCCTGGGAGCGCCTGTCCCCCCGAGGGCCACGCGACCGACGATATGTAGGAGTTCAGGTACATGTTCGAGAGGTTCACGGACCGAGCGAGACGGGTTGTCGTGCTCGCGCAAGAAGAAGCGCGCATGCTCAACCACAACTACATCGGGACCGAGCACATCCTGCTCGGCCTGATCCACGAGGGTGAGGGCGTCGCCGCCAAGGCCCTCGAGTCGATGAACATCTCGCTGCAGGCCGTCCGCGAACAGGTCCAGGAGATCATCGGGCGCGGCCAGACCGCCCCGTCCGGCCACATCCCCTTCACGCCTCGTGCGAAGAAGGTCCTCGAGCTCAGCCTCCGCGAGGCGCTCCAGCTCGGCCACAACTACATCGGGACCGAGCACATCCTGCTCGGCTTGATCCGCGAGGGTGAGGGCGTCGCCGCCCAGGTCCTCCAGAAGCTGGGAGCCGACCTCAACCGGGTGCGCCAGCAGGTCATCCAGCTGCTGTCCGGGTACGCCGGCGGCGAGCAGGGCAAGGCCGGGGCGGGCGTCGGCGAGAGCTCCGGCGGTGGCCGCCAGGAGGGCTCGACCGTCCTCGACCAGTTCGGCCGCAACCTCACCGGTGCCGCCCGCGAGGGCAAGCTCGACCCGGTGATAGGCCGGCAGCGCGAGATCGAGCGCGTCATGCAGGTCCTGTCCCGCCGCACCAAGAACAACCCGGTCCTGATCGGGGAGCCGGGCGTCGGCAAGACCGCGATCGTCGAGGGCCTCGCTCAGCGCATCGTCGCCGGCGACGTCCCCGAGACGCTCAACGACAAGCACCTCTACACGCTCGATCTCGGCGCGCTGGTCGCGGGCTCGCGCTACCGCGGAGACTTCGAGGAGCGCCTCAAGAAGGTGCTGAAGGAGATCACCACCCGCGGCGACATCATCCTCTTCATCGACGAGCTGCACACGCTGGTCGGGGCCGGTGCGGCCGAGGGCGCGATCGACGCCGCCAGCATCCTGAAGCCCATGCTCGCCCGCGGTGAGATCCAGACGATCGGTGCCACGACCCTCGACGAGTACCGCAAGCACCTCGAGAAGGACGCCGCGCTCGAGCGCCGCTTCCAGCCGGTCAAGGTCGAGGAGCCCACGCTCGTCCACACGATCGACATCCTGAAGGGTCTGCGCGACCGGTACGAGGCCCACCACCGCGTCACGATCACCGACGACGCGCTGGTCGCCGCGGCGAACCTCGCCGACCGGTACATCTCGGACCGCTACCTGCCGGACAAGGCGATCGACCTGATCGACGAGGCCGGCTCGCGCCTGCGCATCCGCAGCCTCACCGCCCCGCCGGACCTCAAGGACCTCGACGAGCGCATCGACGATGCTCGCCGAGCGAAGGAGAGCGCGATCGACGCGCAGGACTTCGAGCGCGCCGCGTCCCTGCGCGACGAGGAGAAGAAGCTCATCGAGCAGCGCCAGAACCGCGAGAAGGAGTGGCGCTCCGAGGGGATGGACACCGTCCTCACGGTCGACGAAGAGGTGATCGCCGAGGTCCTCAGCAACTGGACCGGCATCCCCGTCTTCAAGCTGACCGAGGAGGAGACCCAGAAGCTCCTGCGCATGGAGGAGGAGCTTCACAGGCGGATCGTCGGTCAGGACGAGGCGATCGAAGCCGTGTCCCGCTCGATCCGGCGGACACGCTCGGGTCTGAAGGACCCGCGCCGCCCGTCCGGCTCGTTCATCTTCCTCGGCCCCTCGGGTGTCGGGAAGACCGAGACCGCCAAGACCCTCGCCGAGTTCCTGTTCGGCGACGAGGACGCGCTGATCCACCTCGACATGTCCGAGTACATGGAGAAGCACACGGTCAGTCGTCTGGTGGGCTCGCCGCCCGGGTACGTCGGCTACGACGAAGGCGGGCAGCTCACCGAGGCCGTGCGGCGCAAGCCGTTCAGCGTGGTGCTGTTCGACGAGGTCGAGAAGGCCCACCCGGACGTGTTCAACACGCTCCTGCAGATCCTCGAGGACGGTCGCCTGACCGACGCGCAGGGTCGCACCGTGGACTTCAAGAACACCGTGCTGATCATGACCTCGAAC
>JAHWKO010000109.1 GCA_019347855.1 Actinomycetota bacterium | reverse complement strand
GTGCTCGCCCGATCCCGCCCGCGACCGCACCCCCCCCATCCCCCCCTGCGACGGCCCGCCCATCGCCGACGCCACCCCCACCGTCGGCCGCTCAGGCTGCGGACGCGACCCCGTCGCCTTCTCCGACTCGGCAGGCGCAAGCGCACGCCGCGTGGGTCGCGGTCGAGGACGACGGCGTGCTGGCGCTGGTCGATCTCGATGACGGGCGGATCCTGGAGCAGCACACCGTCGGAGGAGGACCGCACAACATCACGGTCGCCCCGGACGGGACCGTCGCCGCAGCCCTGTACGCCTCGGATGCCGTGGCGATCGTCACCCCCGATGGTGAGGTGCGCCAGGTCGAGTTGGGCGGCCGACCCCACGACGTCAAGCCCGCCGGGGACCGGTTCGTCGTTGCCAACGAAGCGGGCCGGCGCATCGAGATCCTGAGCACCGACGGACAGGTGCAGGGGCGCATCGGCCTGGACTTCGAGCCGCACGATCTGTCGGTGACCCCGGACGGATCCACCGCGTGGGTGACCCTGAACGGCAGCGACCGTCTCGCACAGGTCGACCTGACAACCGAACGTGTGCGCCGCTACGTCCCGACCGGCCGGAGCCCCCACGACATCCGCACCGGGGACGACGGGCGGATCTGGGTCACCGACTGGAGGGGACCACTGCACGTCTTCGACCCCGATGGCAACCAGCAGGCCACCCTCGAGTTGGGCGAGGAAGCCCACCACCTGGCCTTCACCCCCCACGGTGACCGGCTGTGGCTGGTCGATCACGCCACCCGTCAGGCGTACATCATCGACACCACCACGGTCGAGCTCACCGACCGGGTCGCGATCCCGGGCGCCCCCCACCACGTGGCCATCAGCGACGACGGAGCGCTGGCCGCCATCGCCGACCACACCAACGGCACCATCGTCGTCTACGACGCCCAGAACCACACACGTCTGGCACAGATCCCCGTGGGGAACGGCCCACACGGCGTCTGGGACCGCCCCATCGACTGACCCTACATCGGATGATGGTCGGACACGCTCCCGTTCGACTGGCGTCATCCGATCATGCAACCCCACGTCGTATGCCCGACGGCAGCGGACTCGGAGGATCTTCATCCGCCGTCCCGACCGGGATGAGCGGGCCCCGCCACCAGCCGATAACGATCGCCTGGACTTGGTGAGTTGGGGGTGGGACCGGCAACAGCCCAAGTCTGGTGCCGGCTGTTGTCGTGGCGTAACGACGAACGGACGTTTCGCGGCAGCGTCTGGTGTGCACCATGATGCACCGAAGGAGGCGCGTGAACGTTCCGAGCACCGACTGAGTCGGATGATCGACAAGATCGAGTCGCTCGACGGTGAAGCGGACGGGGAGGTCGGCGCGACGGACCCGGTCGATGCGGTGAAGTCGGTGCTGGAGCGAGAGACGTTCAACGAGGTGATCATTTCGACCTTGCCTGTTGGTCTGTCGCGCTGGCTGAAGATGGATCTGCCGAGCAGGGTCGAACGGATGGTCGATTGTCCCGTGACGACTGTGGAAGCACAGCGCTGAACGGACTCGGTGCCGCGGTACTCGGGTCCCTTCCGGCGCTGCAGCCCGCGACGAGCAGCAGCGCGATCAGCATCCAGACGGACCGGCGCGGCGGCGAGCCTGGTGGTGGCGGGCAGCGTGGGGCTGGCCGGCGCTTCCGAGGACCTGCCTGCGGGCGACCACGCGATCGAGGTGCCCAGGGTGGGCACGGTGGCGTTCGCCGTCGATCCCGGCGATCCGGCCGGGAGGGATCGGGGTCCCGCACGTCGAAACATTGGCCAGAGCGGGGCGCGCACGTCCCAGGGAGCGTGCCCCGGCAGCCCGAACCGAAGGGTCCGCCGTGGTCGCCGTCCGTCTCCCGTCTGTCCGCCGAGTGTTGACGCTCGTCGCCTCGCTGGCGACCGTCCTGGCGCTGCTGCCGGCCGTTCCGGCGGCGGCCGAGGACGTCTGTTTCCCCGGGGTCGACATCAACGAGGAGATCTACCAGCTCCAGGCGCGGGTGTTCCCCGACCCGCACGCGTACTGGCCGAGCTCGCAGGGCGTCCCGGGTGAATCACCGTGGGCCAAGGGCATGGGCGCGTGCCGGCCGGCCGACTTCATCGCGTGGGACGAGGCCATCCACGGCCTGGAGTTCCTCGCGGAGGACTTGTTCCCCGACTTCGTGGAACTCTACGACCTGTCCGACCCGGACGGTCGTTTCGCGGCGATCCTCGACCTCGAGGCTGGGGAGGGGATGAGCGCCGGGCTGCCCTCCGAGGATCTCAGCCGTGAGAAGTCGCCCATGTACATGCTGCGCGTCACCGACGAGCAGGACACGACCATCCCGATCGGGGACCGTGACCACTTCGTGTTCACCCTGTCGATCCACGGCATCGAGCGGGCCGGCGTCGAGGGCGGCCTGCGGGCCGCGGAGGATCTCGCTACCTGGGCGGCCTGTGAGAAGCATGGTGACGAGGACACCCTCGCCAACTGCGACCTGGAGGAGGCGGGTCCCGACGAGCCTCACCCGATACTCGAGACGTTGCCCGACGAGTCCATCACCGCCGGGGACGCCCTGAAGCGCACCTCGGTGTGGTTCGTGCTGTCCAACCCCGACGGTTGGCGGCGGGGCGACAAGCAGGAGGGCCACTTCTTCTACCAGCGCTACAACGGCAACGGCATGGACCTCAACCGCGACTGGCCCGTCCGCGGCTACACCTATCGCCCCTACACGCCTTTCTCCGAGCCGGAGACACGCTCGGTCGGGAAGGCCCTGAAGGACGTCGAGGACACCTGGACGGGCGGCATCGACCTGCACGGCCAGCTCATCGACCGGGCGTTCTCGTTCACCCTCCTCGGCGGTCAGCAGCGCCCCTTCGGGAAGGACCGCCGCGTGCTGCAGTTCACCAAGGGCGCGTGGGAGGACGCCGAACAGCGCCTCCAGTGGTCGTCGGCGATCAAGCCGAACGACGCTCCCGAGGACGACCCGCGCATGTACGGCGTCCAGTGGGGAACGATCTGGGACACCATCGACTACACCGTCACGGGCGCGCTCGGGGACTGGATCGACTCGCCGCTCGGGCTGAACGCGGAAGGGATCGACAACGAGATGTCGATGTCGCACCTCAGCAACTGCGGGGTCGGCACGTGCTGGCTCCCCGAGTTCGAACAGCTCCACGTGGACGGCAACAAGTCGTTGATCTACGCCATGATCCACTACCAGCTGCTCCCTGAGGACACGGGGTTCCGGTACGAGGGCCAGGCCGCCTGGCTGCACAACCCGCGGCGGCTGTCGCACCCCGGATCCGAGGAGCCCTCGCCCCCCGACCGGTTCGACCTCTCACCCCAGGAGGGGTTCGAGGAGACCCTCTTCCACAACGGCAGCAAGACCACGCACGAGTTCGAGGTGCTGGGCCGCGACCAAGGGGTGTTCAACGGCGGTCTCACCGCGACGTTCACGATGGGCAACGCGGGCGGGGTGAGCTCCGGGGCGTTCCTCGAGCTCGCGATCGACCAGTTCCGTCCCGAGGAGGAGGACCCGGAGCCAGCCGGTGGTGACGAGGGCTGGCAGGTCGCCAACAGCTACTACAACCAGTCGGCGATCTACCTCCAGGCCGGCGCCCGGGTCGACGTGAACCTGCCGGGTCCGGGCCAGTACCGCGTCCGCGTCCAGGGTGGCGGCTACCAGGGTCCGGTCGACGTCGACGTCGACTTCACCGAGGAGAAGGCCTGGCCCGACCCCGGCCAGCTGCCCTACGACGTGTCTAACATGGACTTCCTCACCGACCTCCGTCCCTTCGTCCCGTCCCGCGACGACCTGGTCCCGGTCACGGTCGATGAGGTCCTCTCGGGCGCGGTGGATCTCGCCGCGTTCGACTCCGTCGTTGCGGTGGATGACGCCTTCCTCCCCGGCTTCACCGAACCGAAGAGCTTCCGCGCCGAGGCGCAGGAGGCGGTCGAAGGCACGGTCATCGCCCGGGGCGCTGGCGCCGGGATCCGCAGCGACGCCACCAGTACGTTCTTCGAGTTCGACGTCGAGGGCGGCGATGCCGCGCTCGAGATCCACGCGACCTGGAACGCCCCCGGCGACTACGACCTGTTCGTCCAGAAGGAGACGCCGATCGGGTGGAGCGGCGACGTCTCGTCGGGGACCTCGGGGTCCCTGTCCGAGGAGTTCGCCCGGGTCGGCGCTCCCCGCTCCGGCCGCTACCGGGTCGAGGTGAACAACTGGGCCGGCCCGTCCGGTCAACCCATCGACCTGGTCGTCTCCTTCTACAACCCGGACGCTGAGCCGGGTCCCGGGGGTGAGGGAGCCTCCCCATCCGCGGAGGAGACGATCGAGGTCGTAACCGCGGTAGAGGACCGACCGACGAAGTACGACGCGGAGGACCGCGACCGCATGGCGGAGGCCACGCGACGCTTCGTCGAGCAGGGCGGCAACCTCGTCCTCACCGACGACTCGCTGCGGGCGCTCGAGTGGATGGGGCTCGTGCCGGATCGCGGCGTGTTCGAGGCCACAGTGTTCGCCGGCCACGCGCAGTTCTCCGCTGATGGCGGCGAGACCACGACGTACGAGGACCCGCTCGCCGAAGGTGTCGACCAGCCTGGCGCGGCGGAAGGGCAAGGCCATCGCCACCAGATCAGCGAGCCGGTGCCCACCGGCTACGCCATCGGCACCGGCAGCGGCACGGCGCGCATGGAGACCGCACCGCAGTGGCTGGTCGACCGTTTCGCCTGGGAGGAGGCCGGCGGACGGGTCGTCGGGGTCATGGGTGGGGACGTCACCCTCGGTGAGCTCCCCGTCGAGGACGGCGTCGTCCGGGTGCTCGGCAGCCTCGTTCCCTTCCCAACGGACGACTACGACCACCCGTTCGGGCTGTCCGGGTACGGCGTCACCTACAGCGGCTACGAGATCTTCCGCAACATGCTCGACTGGACCAACCCGAACGGGACGGTGGCGCGGCCGCAACCGCAACCGGCCGAGGAGCCCGCGGAGGAGGAGCCGGCGCCGGCCGACCTGCCGGCCACCGGCGGCGGTCCGGGTCTCTGGACGCTCATCGCGCTGGCCGTGGCCGTCCTGGTAGCAGTCCGGCTGCGGCGACGGCTCGGCGCCACCAGTCGTCGGGGGCGTGTCGTCGGTTAGCCTCGGACGCGATGACGGCGAAGGTCGAACGGCTCCTCAACCTCACGGTCGCGCTCCTCGACACGCGCCGCCCTATGACCCTGGCCGAGATCCGCGACAGGGTCGCCGGGTACGACCAGGACCAGGACGAGGCCGCCCGCCGGATGTTCGAGCGGGACAAGGACGACCTGCGCAACCTCGGCGTCCCGATCCGCACGGTCCCGCTCGACGCGTTCGAGACCGACTGGGGCTACACGATCGAGCACGACGAGTACGCCATGCCGGAGATCCAGCTCGAGCGTGAGGAGGTCGCGGCGCTGTCGCTCGCGCTGCAGGTCTCCGGGGAGGAGTCTGCCCGGCTCGGCCTCACGAAGCTGGCCGCCCGCGCCCCGGACCCCGGTTCCCTGCCCAGCCTGGGTGCCCGGGTCGAGGTCGGTGCGGTCGACGCCCTCGACGCGCTCGCGGATCCGCTGCTCGAGCGTCGTACCGTCCGTTTCGGGTACCGGACGGCGGCCGGAGAGCGGTCCGACCGCGAGGTCGACCCCTACGGGATCGTGCAACGACACGGGTCGTGGTACCTCGTCGGGCACGACCACGCCCGGGACGCGCTGCGCGCGTTCCGCCTCGACCGACTCGCGTCGACCCCGCGGGCGACCGGCGATGCGGGCGCCTTCGAAGTGCCGGACGACCTGGATCTCCTGGACGCCGTCAGCGGACCGGCGTTCGAGGGCGTGACGATCGTCGCCGCCTTCGACCCGGACGTGAGCTGGGAGGCGAGCCGGCGGGGAGAGGTCAGGGGGGAGCGGGAGGACGGGTGGGTCGAGGTCCGGTTCCCGGACGCCGACCCCCGGCGCCTGCTGCCGTGGGTCCTCGGGTTCGGGTCGGACGCGGAGGTGCTGTCTCCGGCGGAGGTCCGTCAGGAGGCCGTAGAACGCCTGCGCCGCCTGGCCGGGAGGGACCGGTGACGGTCGGGCCGGGGAGGGACCGGTGAGCGCCGCTGACACCGTGGCGCGCATGCTGGCGCTCGTCCCGTGGCTGCTGGAACGCCCCGGGGCCAGCGTGCGGGAGGCGGCCGAGGCCTTCGGGGTGCCCCCGCGGACGCTCCTCGAGGACCTCGACACGATCGGCTACTGCGGCCTCCCCGGGCTGGGGGGTGGCGACCTGTTCGAGATCGACCTCTACCGCGACCGCATCGTGGTGCGGATGGCCCACGATCTCGATGAGCCGCTGCGACCGACGCCCCGGGAGGCTCTGCGGCTCGTGCTCGCCGGCGAAGCGGTGGCCGCCGCGATGCCGGAGGACGTCCCGGCACTGCGTTCGGCGTTGGACGCGATCCGGTCGTCCGCGGGCATCCCGGCAGGCGTGTCCGTCGAGCACGACGACGACGTGCTCGAACGCGGGCTCGAGCGGCACCGTCGTGACGCCCGGCAGCAGCTCGACGTCGAGGCCGACGAGCGGCGTGTCCTGCCGCGACGGCGCGGCGACGTGCTCCAGCCGACCGACCAGGACCGTCACCGCCGCGCCGGGCAGCTCCACCCGCGGCAGCTCGGCGTGGTGGGCGAAGGCCGCGTCGCCGTGCCGGGTGCCCTCCGGCTGGGCGACCCACAGCT
>JAHWKO010000108.1 GCA_019347855.1 Actinomycetota bacterium | reverse complement strand
GGATGAAGATCGCGACCGCTGCCGTGTTGTTGACGAACCCGGAAACGCCGCCGACGATCACCATCATCGCGACCAGCGCCAGCCAACGGTTGCGTTCCCCGAGCTCCGACAGGAGACGGCTGACCGGCGCCAGCGCCCCGGTGAGGCGCAGCCCGGCGCTGAGCACGAACATCGCCGCGACGGTGACGGTCGCGACGTTGCTGAACCCCGACAGCGCCTGTGCGGGCTCGAGGATCCCGGCCAGCATCAGCAGGTCGTGACCAGCACGGCGGTCGCGTCGACCCGCACGCGTTCGCACATGAACAGAGCGAGCGCCAGCCCGATGAGGGCGTAGACGATCGCGATCTCGGCGGTCACCCGTAGACCTCAGATCAGGACGAGGACCGCCACGACGATCGCGATGACCGTCGCCGTGAGTCCGAAGATGATCGGACCTCCGCGACCGATGTGCATCATCCCCTCGTCCAGGGAGCGCACGATCCGGTAGTAGCGCATCGTGCCGTACAGGAGCATGAGGACCCCGAGGACGACGAACAGCACCCCCGCCAGGATCGGCTTCCAGTCCCCGGGCTCACCCAGGAGCTTGGCGACACCGAGACCGAGCGCCGCGGTCCCGAAGCCGGTCCGCAGCCACGCGAGGTAGGTCCGTTCGTTCGCCAGGTGGTCGCGCGCGGTGCTGCCGACGTTGTCGCGCTGGCGCAGTCCCTCCCGGGCCCAGTTGTGCGGTTCGCTCGCCATACCGCTGATCGTAGGCGGCCGGCGTCAGAGATCGCGGGCAGCCAGGAAGTCGTCCAGCCCCTCGGCGCACGCGTCGGGACGGTCCAGCCACGGGTTGTGACCGCCGTCGACCTCGACCAGGAGGGCGTCCGGCAGCCGGCCCACGAGCGAACGGGCCACCCGGACCGGGCCGAACGCGTCGTGGTCACCCCACACCGCGATGGTGGGGACCGACAGGTCCTCGAGCTCCTCCGCCGACAGGACGAACTCGCGCTTGGGGCGCCGGAAGTGGAAGACCCGCTCCATGTAGGTGCTCATCGACCCGGCGAACGTGGGACGGTCCATCGCGTGGTGAGCGACCTCGACGATCTCCGAGGGCGAGTGCTCGATCGCGTCGCTGCCGAGGTTCAGCTTGTACATCGCGCGGTTGACGGCCAGCGGCGGGACCGGGAGGTTCAGCACGAACCGGTTCACGATCGGCACGCCCATCGTCGCCAATGCCAGGCTGACCCTCGACCCGGGGATCGCCGGGTCGGGGCTCCCGAGCAGCGCGAGCGCGCTGACCCGCTCCGGGGCGTCGAGCGCGGTCCACACCGCGAACGCCCCGCCGAGCGAGTTGCCCACGAGGACCGCCGACCCCAGCTCGAAGGCGTCGAGGACGGCGAGCACCGTCGCGACCCCGAAGGGGCGCAGGTCCACACGGTGGAAGTCCACCTCGGCGCTCAACCCGAAACCGGGCAGGTCGACACCGATGCAGCGGCGGCCGGACAGCTCCGCCCAGAGAGGCGCCCACTGCGAGGACACCTCACCGACACCGTGCAGGAACACCAGCGGCGCCCCGCGGTCGCCGGGGACCTCGAGCACCCGCAACGGCAACGGTGGTTCGGACACCGTGATCTGGTGGCTCTTCACGTCGAGTCCGTACCGGTGGAACAGCCGCTGCTCGGTCGCCTCCACCCGCTGCTTCGCCGTTGGCACGCTCGGACCCCTCCAGACGTCCGCCACGATACAAGAGCACGCACGGGGCACCCCGGCCGCTCTCCTACCCTGCGCGGGTGTCCTCGCAGCGCGTGATCCCGGTCCTCGGAGGGCTGGCGGCCGGCTTCGTCGCCGGCCTGTTCGGCATCGGCGGTGGGGTGGTGCTCGTCCCCCTGTTGGTCCTGGGGATGGGCCGCAGGCAGCACGTGGCCCACGCGACGTCCCTGGTCGGGATCGTGCTGCCGGCGGCGGTGGCGGCGACCCGCTTCGCCGTGGACGGGGCGGTCGCGTGGTGGCCGGCGGTCGCGATCGCCGCCGGGGCGCTCGCGGGCGTGCAGGGGGGCGCCTGGCTCGCCCACCGCATCCCGGAGCGTGGCCTGCGCATCGCCTTCACCGTGCTCCTGGTCCTCACGGCCATCCGGTTGCTGCTCGGGGCGGCCCCGTCGGGGGCCGGGCAGGTGGCGACGACCATGACGGTTGCGCAGGCGCTCGCCCACGTCGGAGTCGGGCTCACGAGCGGTGCGGCGTCGGCGCTGCTCGGCATCGGCGGCGGGACCGTGATCGTGCCGGCGCTGGTGATCCTGCTCGGCTACGGCCAGCACCTCGCGGAGGGGACGTCCCTCGCCGTGATCGTGCCGACCAGCCTGGTCGGGGCGTGGACGCACGCCCGGCGCGGGTACACGGACTGGGCGGTGGGGTGGAGGCTCAGCACCGGAGGGGTGGTCGGCGGGCTGGCCGGCGCGCAGGTCGCCTTGATGCTCCCGGGGTCCACGCTCGCACGGGGGTTCGGGGCGCTGCTGGTGGTGATCGCGGCGCTGTTCATCCGACGCTCCGGTGGACGGGGCGCGACCGGGACGGATGAGGACGGGTTCCAGCCCGACGATCGGGTCACGGAGCGCGCGCCCGCCGTCGAGGTCCGTCCCCTGGCGGCTGACAGCGTCGACGACTGGCTGCGCTTCTTCGATCGGGAGGCGTTCCCGGAGGGCCACGACTGGGAGGGTTGCTACTGCTACTTCGACCGCTTCGCCGGGACGAGCGACGACTTCGACGCGGGCACCGCCGAGCGCAACCGCAGCGCCATGATCCCGCTGCTCGAGGCCGGACGGGTCCGCGGGTGGCTCGCCTACGCCGGGGACCGGCCCGTCGGGTGGCTGCACGCGACGTCACGGCTCGAGCTGCCGCATCTCAAGGTCGATGCGCCGCTCCCGGGACGCGGCCGACGGGTCGGCGTGATCGCGTGCTTCGTCGTGGCCTCCGAGCACCGCAGACGTGGCGTCGCCGGCGCCCTGCTCGACGCTGCTGTCGAGGCGTTCGCATACCAGGGGTTCCACGCCGTCGAGGCCTACCCGCCACGCGACCCGGACGACCCGGAACGCGCGTACCGCGGGCTACCGAGCCTCTTCTCGTCCGCGGGTTTCACCGTCGCCGACGAGCTCGACCACCACCTGGTGGTGCGGCTACCCCTCGGCGGCCGGCCGCTCGGGAGCTGACGGCTCGATCCCCGCACGTAGCCAGCCGTCCGCGATGCCGCCGCCGGACAGCCAGGGACCGGCCAGCGTCTCGGCGAGAACCGAGCCCGGCGACCCGGGACGCAGACGCTCGACCACGCGGCCCACGGTCGACATCGGGGTGACACCCACCCCTCGCAGGTGATCGCGGAGCGGGAGCACGGTGGGCCCCTCGGCCGCCAGGACCTCCAAGGTCCCTCCGGCCAGCTCGCGCTGGTCGTCGAGCCACATGAAGAGGGCCGCCAGATCATCCGGGCGGACCGGCGCCACCGGGTTCTCGAGGACCGTGCTGGGGAGCGGGACCCTCGCGGCCTCCGCCCGCAGCTCCGGGCTGTCGACCAGGGACGCGCGGACCACGGTCGCGGGGAACGGGCCCTCCCGTGCGAGGAGCTCGACCTCCCCCGCTGCTCGCCGGAGGGGGTCGTCGGCGCCGGGCGCCGCGCCGGGCAACGAGAGCACCAGCAGGCGACGGATGCCTGCCCCGACCGCGGCGGACAGGACCGTGGCCGCCTCCTCGACGACGAGGTCCGCTGATGACGCGAGCGGGTCGACCCCCAGGTGGATGACGGTGTGGACCTGCTCCATGGCGGTCTCGAGGTGCCCCTCGTCGAGCAGCGAGCCGCTGGCGACCACGGCCCCGAGCTGGCGGAGCTCGGCTGTCGGCGCATCTGTCGAGCCGAACGCTCTGACCTGGCCGCCGGTCCGGGCGACCTCGCGGATCACCTCGCGCCCCAGCGTGGTCTCGGGCTTGGTCACGAGGACCGGCATCAGCGGTCCCGTCTGGCGAGGATCGACATCGTCTGGGGGATCCGGCGCTGCTCCTCGACAGGGACCTCCGGGAAGGCATCCCAGTACGTCTCCGGGTGCTCCCCGAGGTGGACGATGGTCAGGCCCGCGCCCATGAGCGCGCCGAACAGATCCTGGAACGTCCAGATCCGGTCGTGCCAGACGGCGGGCTCGTCGACGTCGAGGTCGCCGATGTACGAGTCCTGCCACCCGCGCCCCGAGCTCGCCGCGTCGAAGTACCGGATGCCGTTGTACGCCAGGTGATCCTCGTCGGGGTCGAACAGGAAGCTCGTGGGGTGGTCGTCGAACAGGCTGAGATGACCGCCGGGGCGCAGGATCCGAGCGACGACCCGCGCCCAGGCGTCGAGGTCGTGCACCCACGAGATCGCACCACGGCCGGTGTAGACGAGGTCGGCGGTGCCGTCGAGGTCGTGGGGCGCGTCCAGGACGTCGCACGCGTACCAGGCGGCGTCAGCGGCGAGGGCCTCCGACCTGCGGCGGGCGTTGGCGATGTGCCGTTCCGAGATGTCGACGCCGACCACGCGCTCGACCCCCTCGTTGAGGAGGGACAGGGTGTCGCGACCTGATGCGCACTGGAGGTGCACCGCGACCTCGCACCATGCGTCCAACGGGCCGAGGTTCCCCTCGAGGACGGCACGTTCGACCGCGTGCAGGGTGCTGCCTCCGGTCCGCAGCAGCGCGACGTCGTCGTCGAACTCGTCCTCGTAGTGACCCGCGGCCTGGTCCCAGGCCACTCGGTTGTCCGCGTGGCGGCGCGCCACCTCGGCCGTCGTGGCCGCCACCTCGTCGTCCCACCACTCCATCGGCACCGTTCGCTCCTACACCGACCAGCGTTCAGGGGTGCCGGATGCGACCTCGACCCGTCCGGTCCGCGCGAGGTACACGAGGTGAGCGTGGACCTCCGCGAGCGCCATCCGGCGCATGTAGCCGACGAGCCGGTCCCAGCCGCGCGACCAGGTCGTGCGGCTCGCGACCTGCCAGGTGGTCTCGGCGCCGTCGGCGACGAGCTGGCGGATCTCGGTCAGCCGTTCGCCGTGGTGCGCGACGATGTCGTCGATGCGGCCGTCGAGGCCGCGGAAGCGGTACTCGTGGCCGGGGAGCGCCAGCGGATCGTCGCCGAGCCCGCGGACACGGTCGAGGGACGAGAGGAAGTCCCCGAGGGGGTCCTCGGTGGATTGGGGGTTGCTGCCCACGTGGGGGGTGATGCGCGGCAGGACGTGGTCGCCGGTGAACACCAGGTCCGCCTCGGCCGCGTGGAAGCAGAGGTGCCCGGGGGTGTGGCCCGGGGTGTGGATCGCCCGGAGGTCCCAGCCGGGCAGGTCCACGGTGTCACCGTGCTCGAGCAGGCGGTCGGGGCGGGCGGACACCACGAACCGGCGGATCGCGAGGCTCGAGTCGCGCAGCTCCTCGATCGCGTCGTCCGGTGCGCCCGCGGCCCGCAGCCACGACTCCATCCGATCGAGGAGGTCGTCCACGTCCTCGTAGCGGTCGTGGATCAGCGCGTCGTCGGCCGGGTGCAAGGCCACCCAGGCCCCCGACTCCTCCCGGATCCGGCCTGCCAGGCCGTAGTGGTCGGGGTGGATGTGCGTGACGAGCACCGCGCGGACGTCGGCGATCGTCGCCCCGATCGCCCCCAGCCCGTCGAGCAACGCCGCGTACGTCTCCTCGGCGTTCCAGCCCGCGTCGATCAGCGCCAGGCCGTCGGGGACCTCCAGCGCGTAGGCCCCGACGAACGCGAGCGGGTTGTGGGGGATCGGTAACGGCAGGCTCCACGCGCCGGCCGCGACCTCCTCGACGGGAGGGATCGTCCTCCCGCTCACGGGATCGTGAACACCTGCGGCAACACGTTGCCGGATCCGTTCACGATCACAAGCGCGCAGGCTCTGAGTGTCGCGCTCACAAGCGCGCGGGCTCTGAGTGTCGCGCTCACAAGCGCGCGGGCTCTGAGTGTCGCGCTCACAAGCGCGCGGGCTCTGAGTAGTGGCCCCAGACGTCCTGGAGTGCCTTGGAGATCTCGCCGACGGTGGCTTCGGCGCGGACGGCGTCCATGATGACGGGGACGAGGTTGACGTCGTCCGCCTCCGCGGCCCGCTTCAGCTCCTCGAGGGCGGCCCGGGTGGCGCCGTCATCGCGGCCGGCACGCACCTGTTCGACCCGTTCGCGCTGCTGGGTCTCGATCTCGTGGGAGATGCGCAGGATCTCGAGCTCGTCGTCGGCCTCGTCGTCGGGCGGCTGCGCAGGTGGCTCGTCCTCGGGCGCTGACAGCCGGCCTGGACGCCGCTCACCGGGCTCCATCAGGCCGCTCCGGGCTCGAGTCGCTGCACGTGGCGAGCCGCTGCGAGGAGGTGCGGGCGGGCCGCGGGCGCGGCCCGGCGCACGCCCTCCGCGAGCGCGAGGCCCGCGACGAGGATCCCGCCCCCGAGCGCGCGAGCGTCCCCGCGTAGGCGCCCCGCTCAGGTTTACGCTCGCGCGCCCGCGCGCCATCGCGTAGGGTCGCGCGCGTGCCCCGCCGTCCTCTTCCCCGCCGCCCTCTTGTGCTGGCAGCGGCCGCTCTCGTCGCGGGAGGAGCGCTGACGGGCGGCATCGCGCTGGCCACCTCCGGCGCAGGGGTGCCCGCAGCCCCGCCCGAGCCCGCGCGGGCCGCCGAGCGCGCGCCGTCTCCCCCTCCGTTGCCCACCGGCTCGCGCGCGCAGCTCGTCGAGCCCGCCGCCGGCGGTGCCCCCGCCGTGGACGCCCGCGAGCAGGTGCCCGAGGCACTGGAGGACGCCATCGCCGAGTCC
>JAHWKO010000107.1 GCA_019347855.1 Actinomycetota bacterium | reverse complement strand
GATCCCGGCCGTTGTCGCTTGTGAGGGGTTGCTCGATGCGGTTTCGCCGGGGAACGTCGTGGCGGTCGACGGACGTTCCGGCGAGGTCACCGTCGACCCCTCGGCCGGAGAGGTGGCCCGGATCGAGGAACGGATCCAGCGGGAGGAGCAGCGTCGCGAGGAGCTGCGTGCCCTGCGGGACCAGCCCGGCCGCACCGCCGACGGCAGACGCATCGAGCTGGCCGCCAACATCGGCAGCCCGGAGGACCTGCCGGTCGCCGTCGAGGCCGGCGCCGAGGGCTCCGGACTCGTACGGACCGAGTTCCTGTTCCTCGGTCGACGGCGCGCTCCCAGCGTCGACGACCAGGTCAACTTCTACGCCGAGGTCCTGCGAGCCTTCCCCGGGTACCGGGTCGTGTTCCGCACGATGGACGTCGGCGCCGACAAGCCCCTGCCCTTCGTCGAGCGCGAACCGGAGGACAACCCCGCACTCGGCCTGCGGGGCATCCGTCTCAGCCTCGCCCGGACCGAGCTGCTGCGCGACCAGCTGCGTGCGCTGCTGCACGCCCGGACGCTCGTGTCCGACGAGCAGGCGGGCACCCTCGCCATCATGTTCCCCCTCGTCTCCGTGCCCTCCGAACTGGCCGACGCGCGCGGCATCCTCGACGAGGTCGCCAAGGAGGAGGGCGTCGACCTGACCGATGTGGAGGTCGGGGTGATGGTGGAGGTCCCGTCCGCCGCGCTAGCCGCCCGTCGCCTGGCGGCCCACGCGGACTTCTTCTCGATCGGGACCAACGATCTGCTGCAGTACCTGTTCGCAGCCGATCGGCTCAACGCCGAGGTCCCGGAGCTCCAGGACGTCTGTGATCCTGACGTCCTGGCGCTGCTGCGTTCGGTCATCGAGGCCGGACACGAGGCCGATGGCTGGGTGGGGATCTGCGGGGAAGCCGCCAGCGATCCCACCGTCGCCGCCGCGCTCGTCGGGCTGGGCATCGACGAGCTCTCCATGACGCGGGTGGCGATCCCCGAGGTCAAGGACACGCTGCGACACCTCGACAGCGAGGACTGTGCGGCGGCGGTCGAGGCCGCCATCGCCGATGCAGCCGATGGCGCCGAGGCACGGCGGATACTGGAGGAACGGTTGGGCCTGTGAGACGCGACCTGGTCACCATCGAGCGGTTCCTGCTCGACCAGCAGCCCGCCCAGGCGACCGGGGATCTCACCGCGCTGCTGTACGACATCGCGCTGGCCGGCAAGCTCATCGCCAGCCGGACCCGCCGCGCCGGGCTCACCGACATCCTGGGCCGTGCGGGGACCACCAACGTCCAGGGCGAGGATCAGAAGGTCCTCGACGTCTACGCCGACGAGGTCATGCACGAGCTACTGGGGCGGGGCGGGCGCGTGTCCGCCCTGGTGTCCGAGGAGCAGGAGGAGCGGACGACGATCCCCGACGGCGGCCCCTACGTCGTGGCCTACGACCCGCTGGACGGATCGTCGAACATCGCCAGCGACGTCAGCATCGGCACCATCTTCGGCGTCTTCCGGTCCGAGGAGGACCGCCGAGGGACCGTGCAGGACTGTCTCCGTCCTGGTCGCGACCTGGTAGCCGCCGGTTACATCCTCTACAGCACCGCGACGCTGCTGGTCTACAGCGCCGGCGACGGCGTCCACGTGTTCACCCTCGACCCCGGGGTAGGCGAGTTCCTCCTCACCGATCCCGACGTGCGCTACCCCGACGAGCCCGCGTACTACAGCATCAACTACGCGGCAGCCGGACGCTGGAACCGGGACGTCGAACGCTACGTCGCCTGGCTCGACAGCGACGATCCGCCGGTGCTCTCCCAGCGCTACATCGGTTCGGCCGTCGCCGACTTCCACCGCAACCTCATCCACGGCGGCGTCTTCGGCTACCCCGCCGACGACGAGCAACCCGAGGGCAAGCTGCGCCTCCTCTACGAGGCCGCGCCCCTCGCCTATCTCGCCGATCAGGCTGGCGGCTACGCCACCGACGGGCTCACCGCGCTGCTCGACATCACCCCCACCGAGCTCCACCAGCGCACCCCGGTCTACGTCGGCGACCAGGGACTCGCCCGGCAGGCCGAGACCCTCATGGGTCCCAGGGTGTAGCTGCCGGCGGCAGACCTCCGACCGTCGCGTCGGAGAGGACAGGTCCCGCGGGACCCCGACGCCCCGGCCATGAGGAGCGCCGGGCGTCGGTGGGTTCTGCCGGGGATCAGTTGATGGCGGGGTTCTCGACGTCATCACCGGGGCTGGTGACGCCTTCGTCGAGTTGGTAGCAGCTGTCGTCGGCGCCGGGATCGCCTTGGTCCGGACCGTGGTGAGCGGTCTCGAGGCCGTACCAGGCGGCGTTCTGAGTGCCGTCGAAGTCACCTCCGCCGGGCAGGCCGAACGACTCGCACGACTCCCCGTTGACGAACGCGGGGTGCAGTTTGCCGTTCGCGATCACCTGGTCGGTCGGGCCCGCGGTGTGCGGGTGGGCGAAGGCCACAGCGCCCGGCAGCTGAAGTGCGGCCACCGTGGCGCCGACGGCCACGATCCTGATGGGGTTCCTCATCTCATGTTCTCCGTGGTCGGGGCGGTGCGAACCGCCATCTCTGCCAGTGGACGGAGGAGCCGGACGTCAGCACGGTCCACGGCCAGCGCGGCGAGCGCCGCTCCGGCCGAGACATCCGGTTCGAACGCCCAGCCCTCCAGGACGATCCCGACCGTGTCAGCGTCCCGTACGAGCGATACGTCTGACACGCCCAGCGCCGCCAGCTGCGAGGTGGCCGCGGGTCCGAGATCCGGACTCCCGCCTGTCACCAGCACCACCAGCATCGCCATCTCGCCTCCGCCCGGTCCGTCCGTCGGCGACGCTACGGAGGGCCCCCGAGCGGGTCATGAGGGAACTCCCTCAACCTGCCTTCAACTCAGCGATCGATGAGCAGTGCGGCGAGCTCGGTGCGGTTGCGCACGCCGAGCTTCGCGAGGGTGCTCGAGACGTGGCGCTCCACCGTCTTACGGGACAGGAAGAGGGTCCCGGCGATCTCCGGGTTGGTGGCACCGGATGCCACGAGCGTGGCGACGTCGCGCTCCCGGGGCGTGAGGAGCGCCAGCAGGTCGTCGCCCTCGCCCGGACGTCCCGGCTTCCAGGTCCGGACGCCACGCGCCCGCAGGAGGTGCTCGGTGTGCAGCTGCTCTGTCGAGGCCCCGAGTTCGATCGCCTGCGCCCTGGACTGCTCGAGCTCGGCGACACCGGCGTCGTGGTCCACCTCCCCGAGGATCCGCCCGAGATCGACACCGACCTCCAACGCCTGGTACAGCGCACCTCGCCGGATCAGAGCCTCGCGCAGCTCACGTAGGCGGTTGGCGGCAGCATCCGGATCCTCCGAGGCCACGATGAGCGCTTCGGCGAGCCGACGCACCGCGCGCAGCGGGACGACGTCCCGTCCGACCTCCGCGTCCTCGAGCAGCGCCGACGCGTGGTCGCGGTCACCGACGCGCACCGCAGCCTCGGCGCTGACCAGGGCGAACTGGTGCGAGCAGCGCGGGCACGCGGCTGCTACGGCCTCGTTCAACGCGAGAACCCGCAGGTCGCGCACACGCTGCGCGGCGTCGAGACCCTGGAAGCGCGCCCGGGCCCACATGGCGAGTTCGTGGTAGCCGAGCCGGAAGTGCGGGTCACTCTCATCCTCGGCGGCCTGCTCTAGGTCCGTGACCGCGGCCCGCCAGTCCCCGCGCGCGAGTCCGACGCGAAGCACGATCTGCCGTGCCCGTAAGGCGCCCGGCGCCGCTCCGCCGATCCGGTGTTCCAAGGCGGCGACCTCGTCCGCGATCTCCGCCGCCTCCCCGAGGCGACCGAGCGCGAGGAGGCTTCTCGCCAGGGTGGAGCCTGCGCTGAGGGCCACGACCGGGAGGGAACGCGCCCGCGCGTGCTCCCACAGGGTCCGTGCGCGCTGCTCAGCATCACGCTCTGAGCCGGCTAGCCGGACCGCGTGCACGTGGCGGACGCGGGCTCGGAGTTCGAGATGCTCATCGAAGCGGTGAGCAGCCGTGGCGAACTCCTGCGTGAGTGCGAGCATGGCGGGGATATCGTGGGCCACCATCGCCGCCTCCTGTGCCGCGTCGAGGATGTCACAGCAGGTGCGTCGCTCACGCTCGCCGAGAGCGTCTAGCCCTCCCGCGGACTCCAGGAGACGACGTACGGCCAGCAGCGCCGTGCGGCTCCGCCTGGCCGACTCCTCCGGACGGTGCTCGAACCAACGGAGGAGGAACGCCTCCTGGACTTCGGCTGCGAGCGCCACCCAAGGGTCGTTCGACCCGGACAGTCGGACCTGGTCGAGGAGCCGTCTGGCGTCATCGGCGCGCTGGAGCTCGAACGCCGCCCGGGAGGCAGCGAGGGCGGCCCAAGCGCGTTCCTCCGGCACGGACTGCCGCTCGAGGAGCCGCTGCCACAGGTCGAGAGCGAGCTCGTGTTCGCCGAGCTCCCCCGCTAGGCGTGCGAGCCCCTCCGCGATCCGGGCGACCGCGGGGTCATCGGGCGCCATCGCGATCCCCGCGGCGAGCCGGCGGACGCCCTCGGATCCGACGAGACGCCGGTTCGGGGAGTCCACGATGCGCCCGACCAGCTCGAGGACATCAGCACCAGCGGCCACCCTGTGCTCGATGGCGCGGCTGAGTAGTACGACGTCGTCCTGCGCTTCGTCCTCGAGTTGCCGGCCTGCGCGTACGTGCAGGCTACGTGCGAGGTCTGCGGGCATCCGCGCGGTCACTGCCTCGCGGATCAGGTCGTGAGCGATGCGCCACATCCCGTCCCCCTCCACTGCCACACCCCGTCGGACGAGCTCGGTGAGCGCCGTGCGGGTCCGTGCGGAGGGCCACTCGATGAGCTGGGCGAGATCATCGAGGAGGACCGGGCGGGCGAGCGTCGCCATGGCCGACAGCAGGTGACGGGCGTCACTGCCCGTGCCCCGCAACCGGTTGTTGACGAGCTCGGCGGGCGCTTCGAGCGGCTCGTCCGCGGTTGCGAGGGCGGTGAGCCAGAACGGGTTGCCGTTCGCCCGCTCCCACAGGCCCACCGCCGATTCGCGGGACAGGTCGCGATGGAGCTGGCGGACGAGGCTGATGGCTTGGTCCTCCTGGAGCCCGGCGAGCTCGATCTCGACGGCTCTGGTGGCGGCGTCCGCGAGGCCCCGCGCGGCCGCGAGGGCGAGGGGCTCCGGACGGCTGGCGACGGCCACCACGAGGCGCTCGGTCGGCCCTTCTGCGGCTCGCACCAAGTAGTGGAGAAGCGCGCGACTGCGCTCGTCCACCCACTGGACGTCGTCGACGGTGACGAGGGTCGGGACCCCGCGGATGGTGCGGTGCGCGGCTTCGAAGACCTGCAGAGGTTCGATCGCTCCGTTCCCTGCACCGAAGGCGAGCTCATCGAGATGGGCGCCCTCATGCCCTTTCCTGCCCAGGGCACGCAGGAACGGCGCAGCGGCCGCCAGCGGCACCCGCGCCTCGGGCTCGTAGCCATCGATACGGAGGTGCCGGCTTATCCCAGCGGCCCCCACAACCTCGTGGAGGAGACGCGTCTTACCAGAGCCGGGACCGCCGCCAACCACGACCACGCCGGAACCGCCCGTGACCAGGATCTCGCGCTCGAGTTCCGCGATGGCCGCGAGCTCTGCAATCCGCCCCACGAACGGCACCGACATCGGACGGACGGTACCCAACGGCGAGACGCCCGGGGCTCGGTCAGCCCTCTTCGGATGCTTCGAGGTCGCGAGGCCAGTCCTTGACCAGCCCTGCGAGTTCATCGTCCGAGTCACTCAGCGAGAGCGCTTCCTTCGAGTCGGAGATCGTGACCATCTCTTGGACGGTTCGGACGAGCGCGTTGGCGAGTTGGCGAGTTGTGCTCGAAGAACGCGATGGCGAGTGACGGTTTGGGTTAGTGTCTGCGGCTTGTGTGCTGGTCGGGTCGCCCGAGGAGCGCCCATGGAACCGGGCATGCTCGAATCTGTGTACCGCTGTGCACGTAGGTCGGGGTTCTCCGGCGTCGTGCGGGTCGACGCCGGAGACGAGACGCTGTTTGCTGGTGCCTCCGGGCTGGCTCACCGCGGCTGGCAGGTCCCCAACCGCCTCGACACCCGCTTCCAGATCGCTAGCGGCGCGAAGGGCTTCACGGCCTCGGCGGTCGCCAGCCTGATCGAGGACGGCCAGGTCGGGCTCGACACCACGGCGCGGTCCCTCCTTGGCGAGGATCTGCCACTCATCGACGACGACGTGACTATCGAGCACCTGCTCGCGCACCGCTCCGGCATCGGCGACTACCTCGACGAGAGCGGCGGCATGGACGTGACCGCGTACATCATGCCGCTCCCCGTCCACAGGCTGGCCTGCGCTGAGGACTACCTCGCCGTCCTCGACGGGTACCCGCAGGTCTTTCCTCCCGGCGAACGGTTCGCGTACTGCAACGGCGGCTACGTGGTGTTGGCCATCATCGCCGAGCGGGCCGCTGGCCAGCCCTATCACGACCTCGTGCACGAACGCGTGTGCCAGCCGGCGGGCCTGGTTGACACGGCGTTCCTGCGCACCGACGAGTCCCACGAGCGGCTCGCGGAGCACTACCTCACCGACTCGGGCCTCCGGACCAACGTGCTGCACCTACCCGTGGTCGGGGTGGGTGACGGCGGGATCACGTCGACCGCGGAGGATCTGCATGCGTTCTGGCGGGCGCTGTTCGCTGGTCGCATCGTTGCGTCCGACCTGGTTGCGCGGTTCACGCAGGTGCACACCGAAGAGGCCGCCGAGGCGATGTCGTACGGCCTCGGGTTCTG
>JAHWKO010000106.1 GCA_019347855.1 Actinomycetota bacterium | reverse complement strand
ACTACGTCCGGTCGCTGTACCCGCGACTGCAGGTGCGCTACGTCACCACCGAGCAGTTCACCAACGCCTTCATCAACGCGATCCGTGACGACCAGGTGATCGCGTTCCAGAAGAAGTTCCGGCAGGCCGACGTGCTCCTGATCGACGACATCCAGTTCCTCGAGGGCAAGGAACGTACGCAGGAGGAGTTCTTCCACACCTTCAACGCGCTGCACAACGCCGAGAAGCAGATCGTGATCTCCAGCGACCGGCCGCCGAAGGGGATCGCCCGGCTCGAGGATCGCCTACGCAGCCGGTTCGAGTGGGGTCTGATGACCGACATCCAGCCACCGGACCTCGAGACGCGGATCGCGATCCTCAAGAAGAAGGCGACCTACGAGAACCTGTCCGTCCCAGGGGACGTCCTGGATCTGATCGCCTCGAAGATCCAGAGCAACATCCGCGAACTCGAGGGTGCGCTGATCCGTGTCACGGCCTTCGCGAGCCTCCAGCGCACCGAGGTCGACCGCGAGCTCGCCGAGATGGTCCTGAAGGACATGTTCCCCAACGAGTCCTCGCGCGAGATCGGTCTCCAGCTGATCCAGGACGAGGTCGCCGACTACTTCGACCTCACGGTCGAGGACCTCTGCTCCCCGTCGCGGACGAAGGACCTGGTGATCGCCCGCCAGATCGCGATGTACCTCATCCGGGAGCTGACCGAGCTGTCGCTGCCGAAGATCGGCACCGCGTTCGGTGGCCGCGACCACACGACCGTGATGCACGCGGTCGACAAGATCGCGGGACTGATGCAGGAACGACGGGTCATCTACGACCAGGTGCAGGAGCTCACGAGCCGTGTTCGTAACCAGGCGCGCACCGCATGATCCGAACGCCCCGGCGCGTCATCGATCCCCTCACGGATCGCGTCCACACCCCTGTGGACAGGCCGTGGACGGGTCGTGGACGAGGACGGGTCCCATGTGGACGGAACGGATCACACCGGTGTGAGATGTGGGCGAGGGCCGGTCAACCTGGTCGTTCGTCCACACGCCGTCCACCGGCCCGTCCCGCGCTGACCTGGGGGAACGGCCGGTTGTCCACACCATCCACACCCCTTACTACGACTACGGGTTCTAGATATCCGATCCAGGTTCTCCATAAAGGCTGTGGAACCGTGGACGACGTCAGGAGATCGACGTGAAGCTCCGAGCAGAACGCACCGAGTTCGCGGACGCGATCTCGTGGGCGACCCGGACCGTGGGAGGCAGGGTAACCCTGCCCGCGTTGGCCGGGGTGCTCCTGGAGGTCGAAGAGGGACGGTTGACCTGCCGCGCGACCGATCTCGAGATCGCGGCCGAGGTCTCGGTCCCGGTCCAGGTCGAGCGCTCCGGCAGGGTCCTGCTGCCTGGCAAGCTGCTCGCGCAGCTCGTCTCGAGGCTGCCAGACGCCCCGGTAGAGATCGATGGGACGGGCGAGCGGGTGACGTTGCGGTGCGGTCGGGCCACGTTCGAGGTCCGGACGATGACGGTCGAGGACTTCCCCGAGCTCCCAGAACCGGATCCGGACGCCCCCCGGGGTGTTCTGAAGGCCGAGGCGTTCGTGAAGCTCGTGGGTCAGGTCGCCCGCGCGGCGTCCACGGACGAAGCACGCCCCGTCCTCACCGGCGTCAAGCTCGAAGCCACCGACGACCAGCTCGTGGCGGCCGCGACCGACAGCTACCGCCTGGCCGTGCGCACCCTGCCGTGGGATCGCGGGGTGAAGGGTGAGGCCCTCGTCCCTGCACGCGCCCTGTCCGAAGCCGCGAAGGCCGCAGGGGAAGCCGGCGGGGAGGTCACGTTGGTCCTCGAGGAGGGTCAGGTGTCGTTCCTGTTCGGCGATCGCCGGCTCACCACGCGGTTGATCGACGGGTCGTTCCCGAACTACGGCCAACTGCTGCCGGACGACCACGAGACCTCGGTCACGGTCGATCGAGCGGTGCTGGTGGACGCCCTGCAGCGGGTCGCGGTCGTCGCGCTCGGCCAGGCCAACACGCCGGTCACGCTGTCGTTCCACAACGGCACGCTCGAGCTGACCGCGGGGAACCAGGAGGTCGGCGACGCGAACGAGTCCCTGCCGGTCCAGATCGATGGCGAGGGTCTCGAGATCGCGTTCAACCCCATGTTCCTGCTCACCGGTCTCGAGGCAACAGGGACCGAGCAGGTCCGGATCGAGCTGCGCGACGGTCTGAAGCCCGCGGTGGTTCGCCCGGTCGGCGACCAGGCCGTCGACGACTTCCTCTACCTGCTGATGCCGGTCCGGACGAACTGATCGTCCGTCTGTGATCCTCCGTCACCTGGAGTTGACGGATCTGCGTTCGTACCGGGAGCTCGACCTGACGCTCGAGCCCGGGGTGACCGTCCTGGTCGGCCCGAACGCCCACGGCAAGACGAACGTGCTGGAGGCCCTGCACCGCGCGGCAACCGGGTCCTCACATCGCGTGACCGGCGACACGCCACTGGTCCGCTCGGGCCAGGACGCGGCCTACGTGCGGGTGGCCCTCGAGACCGACGCCGGTCGTCGCAGGACCGTCGAGCTCGAGCTACGGCCGGGGCGTGGCAGCCGGGCCCGTGTCGATGGCCGTGATGTCCGACGCGCGACCGACGCGATCGGGGTGCTGCGGGTCGTGCTCTTCGCTCCCGAGGACCTCACGATCGTCCGGGACGACCCTGCCCAGCGGCGTAGGTTCCTCGACGACCTCCTGAGCCAGCGTCGACCGACGTTCGCCGCGACGAGCAGCGAGTACGACCGCATCGTGAGGCAGCGCAACCAGCTGCTGCGGACCCTGCCGTCGCGGGCCGAGTCCCCGCCGACCCTCGCCGTCTGGACCGAGCAGCTGATCGAGCGCGGAGCCACCCTCACGGCCGCCCGGATCGCCGCGGTCCACGCGCTGACCGGACCGACCACGGCGTTCTACGCCAGGATCGCGGACCAGCCCGAGCCGATCGGCCTGTGCTACCGATCGTCCGCGGGCTTCGAGGTCGTCGGGGACCCCGACCAGGGGGTGCCGGAACCGGCCGGGATCGCCGACCGGTTGCGGGCCACGCTCGAGGACGTCGCTCAGGACGAGCGCGACCGGGGGGTGACCCTCGTCGGGCCGCACCGCGACGACCTCGATCTCAGCATCCGAGGTCTGCCCACCCGCGGGTACGCCAGCCACGGGCAGACCTGGTCGTTGGCTCTCGCGATGCGCCTCGCGACCTACGAGGTCCTGACCGAGGTCGGGGACCGCCCGGTGATGCTCCTCGATGACGTGTTCGCCGAACTCGACGACGACCGTCGGGAACGGCTCGCGGCCGCATGCTCGGAGTGGGAGCAGGTCCTCGTGACCGCCGCGTCCGAACGGGACGTCCCGCTCCAGGGCAGGATGATCGACGTCCACCGCGAGGGGGACGTGAGCCACGCCATCCCCCGCAGTCCGGAGGGCGACGGACCCGACGGACGGTGACGCACGTGGGGGCCTACCATCGGACGGACTCGGGAGTCGCCGGCGGCTCACGGGGAGTACCGAGGCCGTCACGCCCGCTGGGGGGACGTTCGAGTGAGCAGCGTCGACACCGGTGGGAGCCGCGAGGACCTCGAGGAGCGGCACCGTCGTGCGCTCGAGGAACTCGAGGAGGCTCGGGAGCGCTGGCGCCTCATCCTCGAGACCGCGAACGATGCGTACATCGCGATCGACGTGGAGAGGCGGATCCTCGACTGGAACGCGCGAGCCGAGGAGCTACTTGGGTGGCCAGCCGACGAGGCGATCGGACGACGCCTCAGCGACACCGTGATCCCCGAGCGCTTCCGGGACGCTCACCGCGAGGGCATCGAGCGGTACCGCAGGACCGGCGAGGGCCCGGTGCTGTTCCAGCGGCTCGAGCTGCCGGCACTGCACCGCGAGGGGCACGAGATCGTCACCGAGATCACGATCTGGCCGAGCCCCCACGCCGACGGGCAACGTTTCAACGCGTTCCTCCGCGACGTTCGGGGTCGGCGACGGATGGAGCGGGACTCGCGTCTCCAGCAACGGGTCACCGCCGCAGCGAACGCCACATCGGACGTCAGGACGGCGCTCACGGCGGCGATCGCTGAGATCTGCGAGACCGTCGGGTGGCCCGTCGGGCACGTCTACCTCCGCGACGAGGACGACACCGACCGAGTGGTCCCGACGGACTGGTGGTACGTCGAGGACGACGGCTTCGCGGCGTTCCGAGACACCACCGAAGGATCGGCGTTCCTGCGTGGTCGCGGGCTACCGGGACGGGTGCTGGAGACCGGCGAGCCCGCGTGGATCGTCGACGTCGCCGAGGATCCCAACTTCCCGAGGCACGGCGTCGCGCACCAGGTCGGTCTGCGCACCGGGATGGCGTTCCCGGTCCTGTCCGGAGACCGCGTCGTCGCGGTGCTCGAGTTCTTCTCGCGGGAACGGTCCGAACCGGACGTCCCGCTGCTCGAACTCATGCGGACGGTCGGCACGCAGCTCGGCCGGGTCGCCGAACGGCAGTCGGCCCGGGAGCAGCTCGAGCGTACGAACGAGGAGCTCGAGCAGGCCAACGAGACCAAGACCCGGCTCGTGTCCGTCGTCTCACACGAGCTCCGGTCCCCGCTCACGGCGATCCACGGGTTCTCGGACCTCCTCCTCGAGGACTGGACGGTCACGCCCGACGAGGAGAGGCGCGAGATCGTCGACTCGATCCGACGGCAGTCGCGCCGGCTCTTCCGCCTGGTCGACGACCTGTTGACGCTCTCCAGGCTGGAGTCCCGTGCCGTCGAGGCCCGGAAGGGCACCGTGCGCGTCGCGGACACGATCGCCGCGGTCGCGGCGGATCTGGGGTTCGCCGAGGACCTCGAGATCGACGGTCCGGAGGACGCGACGGCCGTGGCCGACCGGGATCACGTGACGCAGATCCTGGTGAACCTGTTGACGAACGCGCGCCGGTACGGCTCGCCGCCGTACCGGGTCGAGATCCGGCGCGGCGCGTCGGGCCCTGATCCGCACGTGGACGTGCGGGTGCGCGATGCGGGAGAGGGTGTGGATGCGGACTTCGTGCCCCGCCTGTTCGACGCGTTCACGCGGGGACGGGTGACCGATGGCGAGGGCACCGGCCTGGGACTGTCGATCGTCGCGGGTCTCGTCGCGGCCAACGCCGGAGAGGTCTGGTACGAGGCGCTCGACCCAGGCTCCTGCTTCGCGGTCCGTCTCCCCGCAGCGCCGTGAACGCCGACGAGCCCGACGATGACGGCGAGGATCTCGTCCACACCGACGAGGACACACTCGAGACGCGCCGGCGCCCGACCCCGATCGGGGACACGCTCCGAGGGCTGGTCCAACGACGCGGGTGGCGGGACCGGCTCGAAGGGGCCGGCATCTTCAAGGCCTGGGGTTCCATCGTGGGGCCCGAACTGGCGGGGCGCTGCGAGCCGGTCCGGCTGGCCGGTGGTCGGCTGGTGATCCGTGCCGAGAACGCTGCCTGGGCGACCCAGGTCCGCTACCTGACCACGACGATCATCGAGCGTGCCGACGACGTGCTGCGGCCCGGCCTCGTGACCAGCGTGGACGTGGTGGTGGGCGACCTCCGGGGGGCCGATCACGGAGCCGATCCCGGCATCGACCGGGGGTCGTGAGGGTCGTCCACAGACGACGCCGCTGCCCGGGCCGCAACGCCCTCCTCTGGTAGCCTGGACGGCGATGGAAGGCCTCTCACGAGGCCCCAGGATCACCCCCACGAGCCGCCCTTCCCGCGCACCTCCCTGTGCGCGCGAGCGTGGACCCCAGCGGCCGGGGGGATCACGACGAGCGAGAGGACCTGAGGCTTGGCGAGCAGCGCAGCGGTGCCCGAACCGGCCTCGGGAGCATCCTCGGAAGTGTTACAGGGGACGGGTGAGGAACGTCTCGCCAACCTCACGCCCTACACGGCGGACAACATCACCGTCCTCGAGGGTCTCGAGGCCGTCCGGCGTCGGCCCGGGATGTACATCGGGACGACGGGCCCGCGCGGCCTGCACCACCTCGTGTGGGAGGTCGTGGACAACTCGGTCGACGAGGCCCTCGCTGATCGCTGCACCCAGATCGCGGTCACGATCCTGGCCGACGGTGGGGTCCGCGTCTCCGACGACGGATCCGGGATCCCGGTGGACACCCACCGCGAGGAGAACCGCTCGGCGCTCGAGGTCGTCCTGACCGTCCTACACGCTGGAGGGAAGTTCGACAAGCAGGCCTACGCGGTGTCCGGGGGACTGCACGGGGTCGGCATCTCGGTCGTGAACGCCCTGTCCCAGCGTCTGGTCGCCGAGATCCGTCGGGATGGGAAGTTGTGGCGCCAGGAGTACGCCCGGGGGATCCCCCAGGGGCCGGTCGAAGCGATCGGGGAGTCCGACGAGACCGGCACGACGATCACGTTCTGGCCCGACCCCCAGGTCTTCGAGAGCGTCGAGTACTCCGGCGACACGATCACCCGTCGGCTGCGCGACACCGCCTTCCTGACCGCTGGGTTGCGCATCAGGTTCACCGATCAGCGCATCACCCCCGAGCACCCCGAGGCCACCACCGAGGAGTTCCACGCACCCGGCGGCCTGAAGGACTTCGTCGATCACATCCGGGCGACCAAGAACAAGGACGGACTGCACGAGCCGATCCACTTCGAGGACGAGGAGGAGGGCGAGCAGGGCGCCCAGTCCGCCGAGGTCGCTCTGCAGTGGATCGAGGACTACAACGACACGATCCTGTCGTTCTGCAACACGATCAACACCCACGAGGGCGGCACCCACGACGAGGGCTTCCGCACCGCCGTCACCTCGATAATCAACCGCTACGCCAAGCAGCACAACCTCGTACGCGCGAAGGAGGTCGAGTCGCTGTCGGGGGACGACCTGCGCGAGGGACTCGTAGCGATCGTCTCGGTCAAGGTGGGCGACCCGCAGTTCGAGGGTCAGACGAAGACCA
>JAHWKO010000105.1 GCA_019347855.1 Actinomycetota bacterium | reverse complement strand
GCGCCACAACGCGCTCGATTGCCGCAAGGCTGCCGCCGGACTGGGGTGGAAGCCCTGGACGACGCTCGAGGAGGGACTCGCGGCCACCCTGAGCTGGGCCGCGGACGCCCGGGCGTGACGGGACGACGCGGTCGACGGACGGTCAGCAACGCCTCGTCGCCGCAACGACCACGCTGTGTGACAATGCACCGGTGGCCCGGACGGGCCACCATGCGGGAGGGATCGGTGTGACCACGTACGCGGAGGATGTCGGGACCCGGCTGCGGCGGATCCGCATGCAACAGGGGATGTCGCTCCAGGACGTCGAACGGCGCTCCGACGGGAAGTGGAAGGCTGCCGTCGTCGGCTCGTACGAGCGGGGCGACCGCAACATCAGCGCCGCCCGCCTGTGTGAGCTGGCCGAGTTCTACGGCGTGTCGCCCTCCGAGGTGCTCCCACGTGACGACACCCCCCAGCCGGTCGATCAGAGCCGGGGCGTCGTGATCGACCTGTCCAAGCTCGACGACTCCGACCGCTGGGCCGGCGTCAAGCGCTACTGCGAGTCGATCCAGGTCGAACGCGGCGACTTCAACCGGCAGGTCCTGTCGGTACGCGCCGCCGACCTGCGGGCGCTCGCCGTGATCATGGGCACGCAACCCGACGCGCTGGTCGACGGCCTACGCGACGAGGGGATCCTCGCCGAGGGGTGACCGCGACCGTCAGTCGTGCCCGCCTACGCGCTGGAGCTCGCGGTTCAGCGCGTCCAGCACGCTGCGGGCGATCGCTGCGGAATCGTCGTCGGTCACGAGCGCCGTGCCGGCGAGGGTCTGCTGACCGGTGCCGCCGTGCAGGTGCACGAACGAGACCGCGACGCGTTGGCCGAGGAGGTGCTCGACCGTGGCGCCCTCGATCTCGAGCATGCCGTGGGACGCGAGGACGGGGCGGATAGCCTCGAGCACGGCGCGTGCGGCGGTGCGGTGGCGACCCGCTGCTGACGAGGGGCCCGAGGCCGTGCCCTCGTGGTCACCGTCGCCGTTGCGCAGCGTCACCACCACCTTGACCTCCAGTCCATCCTGTGTGGCCTGGACCTTCTCGATCGCGAGACGGCCGCTCGGCGCGTACCCGTTGCCGTCGACCGCGATCTGGACGACGCTGACCACTCGGTGGTCGATCGACAGCCCGTAGGTGGCGTACAGCAACGACTGCACGTCCCGCACCGTCTGCTTCGGCGAGCGCGCGGGCGTCGTGACGACGTGGAGCTCGTCCACCGGACGGTCCATACCCGCGACGATCCGCACGGCGACGATGTCGGGCAGCGACCGCAGGGTGGCCTCGACGCGCTCGCGGTGCGCGTCGAGGTGGAGGTCGGGCCGGGCGACCTCGGCGGCGTCGCCTTCGAGGCCGAGCTCGACCGCGTCGTCGTCCTGGTCCATACGGTCCCTCGGTGAGGGGTGTCGGGCGGGAGGCTACCTCTGGGAGGTCGCTCGTCGGCGGAGGTGCCGCGCCGAGGCGAACCGGAGCGCGGTCGCGCTAGGCCCATCCAGGCGTGCGGTCACTACGTTGAGTAGTCATAGCGATACAGCACGTATAGATACCGACCCGCGACGACTGTCCTACTAAGGGTCGTCCCGCCTCCTGCCGAAAAGCGTTGTTGCGTGGCGAGACGTGTGGGGGACGTCGAGGTTCACGTGGAAGTGACGGAACTGACAACTGCATAGCGAGCGGTGCGCAGAGGCGGCTGACCCAGCAAGACCAGCACGAACTGCAACACACCTGACGGTCTGAGGACCGTCCGTGCCCGGATGACACCGGGTCCATCGAGCGGAGCGGATCGACTCGACGCCTGATAGCGAGGGCGGTCGAGCCGGAACGGACTCGATGGAGGTGACCATGAAGAAGATCTTCTACAGCCTCACCAGCCTAACAGCCCTCGTGCTGTCGGCCGGTGCCGGCTTCCGCTGGGGCTGAGCCCCCGGATGCCCCGGCCGCCTCTGCCCACCGCTCGGTGTCATCCAAGGGGAAGGATCCGGCGCGTGAGTCGTGGACCCGCCGGCGCTACGGAAGCCGTCGAACGGAGCGGTTGGCTCCTCAACGCGTACGTCTCGACGACGTTCGCCGCGGGCCTGGCCGTCTGGGTGTGGGGTTGGCCACGGGTGAGCCTCACAACGGCACTCGCGTTCGCTATCGGGTTGGCTCTCGCGGAACTCTTGCCCGCGCGTCTTGGGAACGATGTGCTCGTCGACCTCAGCAACGTGGCGATCCTCGTCGCGGTGCTCGTCGGGGGCCCAGCGCTCGCGGTGGTCATGACCGTGGGTGTCCTGGCCGGTAGCTGGGCGTCGTACCGCGATAAGCGCCTCCTGCGGACGTTGTTCAACGCCGGACAGTTCGCCCTGTCGGGCCTCGCAGCCGGGTGGGCGTTCTTGATCGCTGGGGGAGTCGTCGGAGCGCCTCAGCAGCTTCGTTCGTGGGTCGGTCTGCTCGCTGCAGCCCTCGTCTTCACTCTCGTGAACACGCTCCAGGTCTCGATCGTGGTCCGCCTATCCGGCGGCGACCGTGTGTCGGTCACGGTCGGACGTCTCATCTCCTCCTCGCTCGTGGTCCTGCAGCTGCTCTACGCGGGGCTATCGATCCTGGCCGCCGCGCTCCTGATCGGCATCGGTCCGGCGGCGCTGATCCTGCTGCTCGTGCCGGCTCTCGTCGCGCGGCACGCTCTCCGGGGGTTCCAGCACGAGGTCGAGTCTTACGACCGACTCGTGTCCGCACTGCTCAAGGCGATCGAGGTGCGGGACGGGTACACGCGCGGCCACACCGACCGAGTCTCACAGCTCTGCGTGGCTGTGGCGCGGGAGCTGGGCTTCGGCTACGACGAGCTGCGAGCGGTGCGCTACGCGGCCAAGCTGCACGACATCGGCAAGCTGGCGGTACCCATCTCGGTCATCAACAAACCGGGCCCCCTGGACGACGACGAGTTCGCCCTCATAAAGACCCACCCCGTCGTTGGCGCCGACATCCTCGCAGGCGTGGAGTTCCTGCGGCCCATACTGGACGGGGTCCGCTACCACCACGAGCGGGTCGACGGGTGCGGGTACCCCCACCGAGTGAGTGGCGAGGATCTCCCACTCGTCGCGCGGATCATCACGGTGTGTGATGCCTTCGACGCCATGACCTCCACCCGTTCCTACCGTCCCGCCATGGAGTTGCACGAGGCCTTCGCGGAGCTCCTGCGCTGCGCTGGCAGCCAGTTCGACGGCGAGGTCGTCGAGGTGCTCGCGTCGATCACCGAGCGCATGGGGTGGCAGCCGACCCGCGAGTTCACTCCGCACACGGAGGCACCGATCGTCCGGACCGCTGATCCGGTACCGGCGCCGGCGTGACCGGCGTCTGGGCGTTCCTGCTCGCTGCTGCCATCGGGGAGCTCATCGTCCTCGACGACGACCGCGGACGGACCGTCCCCGCCTCGTACGCCGTGCTCGGGGCGTTCGCGCTGCTGGGCGGGGCGCCGTGGATGGTGGCGATCATCGCGACTGGTGGGTGGGCGGCGGCCGCGGTCGTCCGACGGGTGCAGGGACACGCACCGTCGTGGTCCTCCGTTGTCGAGCGGGTGGTGACGGGGGCGATGCTCGGTGGCCTCGCCTGGTTGGGCACGTGGGCGATGCCGTCCTGGACGATCGGCACCGAGGACGCCGGCGTCTCGATCGCCGCGATCCTCGCGGTCGCCGGAGGTCTGCTCGCGGGACAGGCGTTCCTCGACCAGGAGGGGCGCCTCCTGCCCCTCGCGGGCTTCGGGTCGCGGGTGGCGCGGGGCGCGGGGGTCGCGGTCGCCCTGGCAGCGTCAGCCGCGTTGGCCGCGGTGGCGCACGGGCTGCTGGGACCCGGGGCGCTCCTGCTGCTCCTGCCTCCGGTCCTCGCGGTGCGCGCGGGCCTGCACCGGTACACGGAGATCCTTCGGACCTACGACCAGACGGTGGTCGCCATGAGCCGCATGACCGAGCTCACCGGGCACGCCGACCCGGGCCACGGCATCCGGGTCGCCGAGCTCGCGGTGGAGCTCGGACGCGAGGTCGGGTTGCGTGACCGCGACCTGCATGCCGTCGAGCGCGCCGCGCACCTCCACGAGCTCGGCCGGATCGTCACCGACGATCCGCACCGGGCCGGGCGCGACCGCGAGGTCGCCGTGGCCGGTGCGGCGATCGTGCGCGAGGCCGGCGGCATGGACGGCGTCGCGGAGATCATCGAGCGTCACCGGGACCCGTTCCGGGGCGTGGGCCGTGCGCCGGACCGGTCGTTGCCGCTCGCCAGCAGGATCGTCCACACCGCCTGCGAGTACGACCGCCTGGTCCGCGGTGGGCACGACCGGTGGGGCGCGCTCGACCTCCTCCAGGACGGCAGCGCCCACGACCCCCAGGTCGTGAGCGCCCTCGTCCGCGTCGCGACAGCCTGAGCGCGACCCCCAGGGCTCGTGCAGCACCGTCCCAGCCTCCCGGCGATCAGAGGACCTGGTCGGTCTCCGGTGGGTCGTTCGCGACGGACCCGGTCGGGTCCTGCCGACGGTGCCCGCCCCGACGGACGTGCCGCGGCCGGTAGGTCATCAGGTCGTGCGCGAGCGGGATCAGCCCGGCCGCCAGGACCACGTCGCCCGCCGACACCACGGTGCGCAGCAGGGGGATCGCGAAGATGTCCGCCAGGAACGCCAGGCGGGAGGCCTCGGTGAGAGGTTCGTGCTTGCCCAGCGCGACCACGGGCGTCGCACCTCCGGCCGCGTTCACCGCCTCGAGATCCACCGGCATCGCCCCGTTCGCGGCGATGACGACGAGGTTCATCAGCAGCCCGAGCAGGATCAGCGGCATCCCCGCCCGGTAGCGGTTGGCCACGACCCAGCCCACGACGAGCACCTGGCTGAGGACGAGGACCGCAGCGCTCACCGCTCCGCCGACCAGCCCCTGCGCGGTGGTGACGTCCACGCCGACCTGCAGCGCGAGGCCTCCCACCAGCAGCCCGGTGGCCCTAATCGGGGCGTCGGCCAGACGACGCAGGCGGCCGCCGCGCAGCAGGCTCAGCGCCACTGCGACGAGCACCGCGAGGAGGGTCAGAGGCACCAGGGGATCCCGGGAGGGGCGATGGTCCCCACGCTACAGTCGGGGGAGCCGATCGCGGGCGAGCCGGCGCCCCGCCCCGGTGTCCGAGGAGGCAGCCATGACCGTCGCTGGACGCAAGCTCGACCCCCGCACCGCCCGTAGGAGGATCGCGGCGACCGCCCCGCGCGAGCCCCGCGGGCTCGACGATCTCGTCGGTAGCGGTTGGGTGGTCGCGACGGCGGCCGCGTGGCTCGTGGGGATCTCCGTGATCCTCGCGATCTCGCCGGAGCCCGCTGACCCCGCTGCCGCCTCCGCGCTGGCCGAGGCGCTCGGGATGCTGATCGCCCTCGGCATGTCGATCACCGTGTTGGGCCTCGCGACCCGTCACCGCTTCGGGTTCGCCGCCGCCGCGGGGACGGGAGGGGCGCTGACGATCATGTCGCTGGCCTGTCCCGTGTCCGGTCACCACACCTTCGGAGCCTGGTGGCTCGGGGAGCTCGCCATCGTGACGGGGCTGACCGCGCTGGGTATCGCGGGCTACAGGCGGGCACGGAGCGCCAGCGAGTGACGGTCCGGACCACCACGGACGGACCCGTCCGGACCCTCACGATCGACCGCGCCGAGCAGCGCAACACCCTGGACGGGGCGACGCTCGACGGGTTGGCCGAGGGGCTGCGCGCAGCCGGCGAGGATGACGACGTCCGTGTCGTCGTCATGACCGGCGCGGGGGATCGCGCGTTCTGCGCGGGCGCCGACCTGGCGGGCCCGTTCGCGGAGAGCGACTCGGTGATCGACCAGCACGAGGCGGTCGGGAGGCTGCGCCACCTGTTCGCCGCCGTCGACGAGCTGGACAAGCCGCTGGTCGGTCGCGTGAACGGGCACGCCGTGGCAGGCGGGTTCGGCCTGGCCCTGGCTTGCGACATCGTCGTCGCCGTCGAGGACGCGACCTTCGGCACCCCGGAGGTCAACGTCGGGCTGTGGCCGTTCCTGATCTCGGCCCTGATCCTCGACCACCTCGGCCCCAAGCGCGCGTACGACCTGACCCTGACCGGACGACGGATCGCGGCGGACGAGGCGCTGTCGTGGGGACTGGTCAACCGTGTGGTGCCGGCCGCAGAGCTCGACGAGGCGGTGGGGGAGTACGTCGACCTGCTGGTCGCGGGGTCCCCGGTCGCGCAGCGGCTGGGGCGCCGGTGCCTCGTCGAGACGCGCGACATGACGCGGGAGCAGCGGTACGGCTACCTGCACGCGATGTTCGACCTCGCGCTCAAGACCGAGGACGTGAAGGAGGGCATCAGCGCCTTCCTCCAGAAGCGCGACCCGGAGTGGCCCGGCCGCTGACCGGTAGGCTCTCGCCCTATGGCCAAGGACCGACGGCGCGGGGACGAGGACCGGGTGCGCGAGCTCACCGGGCCGTTGAGGGACGTCATGAAGCGCCTCCCGGAGGTCGAGCGCAGCGTCCTGCGACTGCGCATGGGCCTCGTCGACGGACATCCCAAGAACCTCGCCGAGACCGCCCGCGAGTTGAACCTCACGATGCACGAGGCGAAGCAGATCGAGCAGCGTGCCTTCGAGCGGATCCGCGAGGTGGTGCCGCTCAAGCGCCTCCAGAGGTTCCTCGAGGGCTGACGGAGGTCACCGGTGTCCTCGCTCCAGGATCTCGTCGAGGTCCGCGTCGGGCTACCGCCAGGGGCGGTGGACCACCTGCAGGCGCTGGTCAGCGATTGGCAGGTGCTGGCTGACCTGTCGTTCGCGGACCTGTTGCTCTTCTGCCGGGACGACTCCGAGGAGGACTCACCGAAGCTCGTGGTGGTCGCCCAGATGCGGCCCTACACGGCGCAGACCCTCTACCACGAGGACATGGTCGGGCGCACGTTCGCGGACACGGAGCGCCCCGCCGTGGTCACGGCGATCGAGGAACGGCGGATCGTCCGCGAGGGTGATCCGGACTGGTCGAGCGGCGTCCCCGT
>JAHWKO010000104.1 GCA_019347855.1 Actinomycetota bacterium | reverse complement strand
GGATGCCGATGATGATCGTGACGATGACGAGCTCCAACAGCGTGAAGCCGTCATCGTCGGACCAACGTCGTCGCGCCCCCATCACCTCTGGTGTCCCCTGACCCGGCCGGCCGGGCTTGCTCCCCGCCGGAGTCTACAGAGGCCGACCGCCCGGTCCGGCGTTCGGGTCGCTTCACGTGGGGAGGTCGTCCCACGGGTCCGGAGGGGACGGACGCTCCCCGGTGAGCTGCTCGGCCAGCGCCGTGCCTGCGACCCCGCCGACGGCCGCATGCACCGCTGGTGGCCAGTGGATCCCGTCGGGGTTCAGGGAACCGACGTGCGCGGCCACGAACTCGCGGATGGGCGCGAACGCGACGCCGTGCCGTGCAGCGATCCGTTCCTGCACCGCCTCGCCGGACCGCAGGTGCGGGTTGCGGCGGCCGTACCGGTCGGCGTCGTGACCCGCCGGACCCAGCGCGACCGTAGGCGCCCCGTGGGTGAGCCCACGCACCTGTCCGAGGATCGCGTCGTAGAGCCGGGCGAACTCCCTGACCGGGACGCGACGGAACCGACCGCCGGTCGCACGGATCGACCGGGGCGTCACCGCGCCGAGCAGACGGCGGTACCCACGCCGGAGCCGTGCGGGACGCAGGAAGGGGGCCAGCGTCTCGAGCGCCGGCGGTACCCCTGCGGGCAGGTGGTCGTAGCTGCCGACCGCCAGGATCACCGCGTCGGCCTCGCCGAGCACCTCGAACTGGACGTGCCGGTCCTTGGTGACCGCCCGCCAGACCTCGCGGACGCCCCAGCCCGCCCTGGCGACCGTCCAGGCTCGCACGGGACGTCCGAGGGCTGTGCGCAGCCGGTCGGCGGCCACGTTCGGGAACAGCGTCGGTTCGTCCGGGAGCTGGGGACCACGGTGGTCGGTGAAGGCGAAGCTGTCGCCGACGACCACCAGGCGCAGCGGTTCCGACACCCTGCGATCTCCTCCCGACGACGATCGTGACACAGCTTGTCCGCCCGCACGGCACCTCGCTCGGGGGTGATCGGAAGCGGTAGCCTGCGGGCCACCTCCCGCGCCCCGGCAAGGACCTCTCGAGCGTGCCACAAGAGCCTCGCGCCGAGCTGCGCGACGACCGCGTGACGATCGCCGCCCGGCGCCAGCGCCGACGGGCGTGGGTGCTGTTCGCGGCGGCCGCCTGGACCGCCTGGGTGTGGCTCACCCGGCTGCGCATCCTGCTGAGCGACACGCAGACGGCGGAGTTCCGCGTCGTGCACGGCGTGCTGATCGTGGTCTCGCTGGCGTTCGCCGCCGCCTTGGCGGTGATCGGCTGGCGCATGTTCCGCGAGTCACGTCGCGGAGGCGACGGGTGAGCCGGCTGCAGAAGCTCGCGTCGTGGACGTTCGGGATCACCGTCCTGCTCGTCGCGATCGGAGGGTTCACACGCGGCAGCGAGAGCGGCTACGGCTGCGAGGACCGGTGGCCGCTGTGCGAGAACGGCCTCCTCGGCGGCCTGCTGCCGAGGCCCGAGTTCCACATGGTCGTCGAGTGGACCCACCGCTGGTTCGCCTCGATCGCGGTGGTCATGGTGCTGGCGACGACGGTGTACGCCTGGTGGCGCCACCGGGACGCGACCAGGGTCACCTGGAGCGCCACCGCAGCGCTCGTGGCCATCCTCCTGCAGGCCGGCATCGGCGCGTTCGTGGTGATGACCGACCTGAACGCCGACCTCGTGTCGGTGCACCTCGGCGTCGCGATGATCCTCCTGGGGCTGTTGACGTTCGGCGTGGTGGAGGCGGGCGCCATCGAGCATCGGACCGCCAGGCGCGCCACCGTGGGCGATCCCTGGCCGCTGCGACTGGCCGGCGGGGCAGCGGGCGTCTACCTCGTCATCGTCCTGGGCTCGCTCGTCCACGACCAGTACGTGGGCGGCTACCCGCTGGTCGGCGGCGAGCTGATCCCCGACCTGTCGAACCGGGTGGTCGCGTTGCACTTCGGTCACCGCGTGGCCGTGCTGCTGGTCGGCCTGGCGCTGGTGTGGTTGGCCGCCGAGGTGGTCCGCCGCGGACGGCCCGCCGTCGAGGTCCGACTCGTGCACTCGGGTCTGGCGCTGTTCCTCGTGAACGTGGTGCTGGGGGCCGCCCACGTGTTCACCCGCGTGCAGTCCACCGGGCTGGTCGTCGCCCACCTGCTGATCGCCAGCCTGGCCTGGTCGTCGTTGGTCGGGGCGGCCGCGCTCGCCCGACACACCGACCGGGCGGACGTCGCCGATGACGAACCGGCGCGCCGGATGGCCTCGGAGGTGCGCCCGTGAGCACGCGGGCGGAACAGGCCGCGGGCGGGGCGACCGAGGTCGGCCCGCTGCACCCCCGGGACGCGGTCTCGCCGTCGGGGGACCGCAGCTGGACCGATGCGGTGCGGGTGTACTTCTGGCTCACCAAGCCCCGCATCATCGAGCTGTTGCTGGTCACGACCGTCCCCTCGATGGTGATCGCCGCGGACGGATGGCCCGGGACCTGGCTGGTCGTCGCGACCCTGATCGGCGGCAGTCTGTCTGCTGGGAGTGCCAACGTCATCAACAACTACCTGGACCGGGACATCGACCGGGTCATGGGTCGCACCCAGGGACGCCCGCTGACCCAGGACGCCGTCAGTCCACGCGCCGCCCTCACGTTCGGTCTGGTCCTCGGCGTGGCTGGGTTCACCTGGCTCGCGCTCCTGGTGAACCTGGTGGCCGCCGTGCTCGCGACCTCCGCGATCCTCTTCTACGTGTTCGTCTACACGCTCGGGATGAAGCGCCGCACCAACCAGGCGGTCGTGATCGGTGGGGCCGCCGGGTGCGTGCCCGTGCTGACCGGGTGGGCGGCCGTGACCGGCGGGCTCGCCGTGCCGGCGTGGGGCCTTTTCCTCATCGTCTTCTACTGGACGCCGCCCCACTTCTGGTCCCTCGCGATGAAGTACCGCGAGGACTACGCGGCGGCGGGCCTGCCGATGCTGACCGTCACCCACGGCAACGAGGAGGCCACCCGGCACATCCTGCTGTACAGCTACCTGCTGCTCGCGGTCACGTTGCTGTACTTCCCGCTCGGCCGCGCCGGTTGGCTGTACCTGGCCGGGGTGGTCGTGCTGGACGCGGTCTGGCTCGTGCTGGCGCACCGGCTGCGGCGCGAACGCACGGTCGAGCGTGCCATGCAGCTGTTCCACTACTCGACGGTCTACCTGGCGCTCGTGTTCGCCGCGGCCGCCCTCGACGCGCTGCTCGTCTGAGATCCCGTCGAGTGGCGGGTCGCAGCAGCACGCTGCCTCCAGCTGCCGCTCGACATGGGGGAGGCCCGACATGGGGGAGGCCGTCGGTACCGGGTTGGGTCGTCGGTCAGCAGCCACGCCCGGGACGGTCGGGGACCGACGGGTCGACGACCTCGAGGTGGACGTGCGGCCAGTCGCGGTCCGACGAGTGGTCGTCGACCTGCGAGTCGAACGGCAGCTGCCTGGGCCCGTCGGCGATCACGGTGCGGGCGGCCTGCACCCGGTCCCCCCGCTGCACGCGCAGGCCGACCATGTGCAGCATCTTGACCTCCCATCCCGGGTGGTCGTCGGGCTCGATGACCGCGTAGTGGTCGGTGTGGTCGCAGTAGAGGACGTACGAGCCAGCGCGGATCACCGTCCCGGTGACCGGCGCACGCACCGCCACGCCGGGCTGCGCGACGACGTCGGCTGACGTCCGCGCGCCGGTGCCCCGGCCGCGGCTCTCCATGGTGACCATCGTCGGACCGGAGTCCAACGGGTCGAGCTGCTGCGCCCCGTCGTGGTTGGACTCGTGGAAACCGATCAGCTCGACGCTGGACGAGGGTTGACGCAGGGTCACCGCGCCGGTGGTCGCGAAGGGCGGCATGCGCAGCGTCTGGGTCGCCTGATCGCACGCTGCGGCGGACACCCGGGGCGCGCACACCAGCGGCACGCCCGGGGTGTCGATCAGGTAGTCGGAGGTGGCCCTGCTGAGCCCCGTCCCGTCGGCCAGCACGATCGCGACCCGGTTCACCGCTGCCCATGTGGCGGCGGAGAAGCCGGCCGCCCAGGCCAGGTCGTGGTAGCCGTCGATCAGCAGCACCGCGTCCGCGTCGGCGGCCGACGGGAGGCCGCGCCGGGCCGCTTGCGCCAGCGCGGTGCCTGAGCGCGACGCGCCCTGGGCGCGGTCGACGTCGATGCCGAGCGCCGCGACGTGGCCCTCCACGGCCGCGGAGATCGCGTGCACCCCTCCGGCGATCACGACGTCGGTCACGCCGGCCTCCTGGAGGAACCGCTCGACCGCCGGATGCAGCCGGTCGCTGGGGGTCAGGACCAGCGCACCTCCGAGGGTGTGTGCGAGGGCGGAGCCGCCGAGCGTGTCGGCGAAGGCGGCGGTCCCCTCGCCCGCCGCTCGGGCGAGGACGACCGGGGCGTCGGCGCGCGGATGGTAGTGCGAGGCGATCCCGACCGCCGTCTCGATCCGGGTCGCCCCGCCGATCCGCGCCACCGCGTACCCGAGCTCCTCGAGCTGTTCCTCGACCTCGGGGGCGATCGCCTCGACCCCGCCGAGGATCGTGACCTCGGTCACGTCCAGGCGATCGAGCTCGTCCGCCGTGCGCCGGTCCAGCTCGTCCCGGTCGGTGAGCAGCACCGGCCGCCCGGTCGCCGAACCGGCCGCCAGCGTGTCGCTGAAGAGGTCGTCGCGCCCCAGCAGCGCCTCACCCGGACCGTCCGACGGGAACGCCATGCGGGTGAACCGGATCGCCGTCTCGACGTTGTCGACGGCCTCGACCCGGGTGGTGGAGGCGGCCGACCACGTGGCCAGCGCGTCCGGAGCCGGTGCGGAGACCACCAGGGACGCCGCGAGCGCGACCATCCCGGCCAGCGCCGCCCACCGTCGTCCCACGTCCGGCTCCTCGCTCATCGGACGGTCAACCGCTGACCTCGAACCCGCCCTCCATCCCGGCCTCCCGGTGGCCCGGGACATCGCAGTAGAACACGTAGGAGCCCGGCTCCAGCTCGACGCTGCCCTCGTCCTCGCCGCCCGGCTGCGTCTCGAGCTTGAGCTCGTCCTCCATGTCCTCGATCACGAACGTGTGCGGCGCTCCGCCCTCGTTGACCAGCGCGAACGTCAACTCGCCCGCCGTCTCGAACGAGAACTGCTCCGGCTCGAAGAAGAAGTCGCCCGCCAGCAGACTGGCCTCGGAGCCCTCGACGCCCCCGGCTACGAAGTGCGGCTCGCGGTCGACCACCTTCTCGTCCGTCGTCGCCAGCACGTCGGTGGCGACGAGGACCCCCACGATGACGGGGGCGATCCCGGCGAACGCGATGGCCGCGCGCTTGAGGTTGTCGAGCTCGCCCTCCGGCCGGGACAGCGCCAGCGCGAACCCCCCGATGATCGAAGCGGCGACGGCGACCGCGATCGCCAGGGACACCACCAACGGGTTGAACAGCAGCAGCATCCCGAACCCGAACGCGACCAGCGCGATCACGAGCAGCAGTCCGACCGGGACGAGCAGCGGGAGGACCAGGCGGTCTCGCACGTCTTGCTTCATGGGATCAGCTCCAACGGGTGGTGGTCGAGGGTTCCGGGAGGTCGTCGTTCGGAGCGGCGACGGGGCGCGCCCCCGGCTCCTCCCGGTTGGCCCAGCGGAAGAACATGACCGCGAGGATGCTCCACAGCAGCAGCCCCGCCCCGACCTTCATGAGCAGGCCGGCCAGCTGCATGTCGTCGCGGGGTGACAGACCCCACAGGCGGGGGAACGCCTCGTAGACGCGGTACAGGGGGGTGTCACCGAACGTCAGGAACGACGCGGGCACCGTGGGCAGGATCGTCTGGACGAACAGGAACAGCATCTTGCCCGGCGCGGACAGCACCCCGCGGACCTCGGCGACCGGGCTGTGGAGCACCGACCACATGAGGGCCGCCCCGGCGAGGAACACGAGGTGGGAGAGCTCGTGGAGCACGTCCGAGGCGAGCATGAGGTCCACGATCCTGGGCCAGTGGATGAACGCCAGGGCGGCGTTGAAGGCGATGGCGGCGGGGATCGGCCGGGCGAGCCGACGGTAGATCCGCCCGCGCAGGCCGCGGCCGAGGACCAGCTCGCCCATCCAGTCGGGCATGCCGAGCAGCAGCAGCGGCGGCACCACGAAGCCGAGCAGGATGTGCTGGACCATGTGGGCGCTGTAGAGGTAGTTCTCGGCGATGTCGTGGACCGGCCACCCGACCGCCACGAAGAACGCCGCCACACCACCGACGAACGCCGCCTTCTGGCGTCCGGTCGCCGCCTGCTGGCCCGGGCGTGGCCGGAACAGCGGACCCCACCGCTTCAGCGCGTAGGCGTAGCCACCGAGCAGCGCCAGGCAGATCCCGATGACGTCCGGATGCAGGTGGAACGTCCAGGGGGACACCCCCGTCTGCGCGAGGAGGGCGCCCATCAGTTCGCGGCGGCCGTGTAGGTCGGACCGATCCAGAAGAACAGCGCCAGCACCAGCATGAAGACCGTCGCCGCCAGGATGATCCCGAAGACGAACAGCCGCCGGAACATGCGGTTGTCGAACTTCAGATGCATGTAGAAGCCCACGACCAACGCGAACTTCGCGACCGCCATCCCGGTCAGACCGCTCACGAACAACCACTGCGGCATCGCCACGTAGCTGGACAACACCTCGAGGAGCGTCAGGACGAACAGGATCGCGAAGATCCGCACGTACTCGCGCGGCTCGGGGTGTCCGTGGGCGTGCGCCTCGGCCTCCTCGGCCGGCGACACGTCGGCGGCTCCGCTGCTGCTCATGGTCGCTCCCGGTCAGCCGTAGGGGATCAGGTAGATGAAGGTGAAGATGACGATCCAGACGATGTCCACGAAGTGCCAGTACAGGGCGATCATGTCGACGCGGACGTCGTCGTGGAGCGGCAGCCGGCCCAGCCGGCTGAGGGTGAACAGGATCAGCAGCATCAGGATCCCCACCGTCACGTGGATCCCGTGGAAGCTGGTCAGCAGGAAGAAGGCCGATGAGAACGGGCTGGTCGTGATCGTCATGCCCTCACGGACGAACGCCGTGAACTCGAAGACCTGC
>JAHWKO010000103.1 GCA_019347855.1 Actinomycetota bacterium | reverse complement strand
GGCACCGCCCGGTCCACGATCCCAGCCAACCCCAACCGGGCCAGATACGTCCGCACCAGCAGCAGCGGACCGACCTCCCGGCGGGTGCCCACCGGCGGGGGATCCAGACGCGCGAACGACCCCGCCAGACGGTCCAGTTGCCCCGAGGCCTTCAGCTCGTCCAACCGGCCGAGGGTGGCCACCACCTTCTGTTTGACCTTGCCGTCCACGCGGCGGCCCTCCACGAGCTGGACGTACTCGTAGGTCTTGTCACCACGCTCGACGCGTTTGATCCGTACGTACATGTTGGCACAACACTACAACAGCGACATCGTTCGACCTAGCAACCTCAACCGACGACACGTCACCATGCCATCTACTGTTGGCACAACACCAGAATCACAGAGGCCGCCCAGAACGTCCAAGAACACCCCGCCACAGCCCCGGCACACCGATCAGCACCCCGACTTACGGCACGACAGTGCGGAAAACGCGGCTAGCGTGCGTTGGACGCGACCTAGTGCGCACTGGTTGCGCATCGATATTGCGCACTAGTCAGCAACGGCGTACACGTGCCACCTCCGTAACACGAGTGAGGTTAAACAACCGTGAAGCGATCCACCTTTCCACTCAGAAGGTGGATGGCCGTGTTCGTCCTGAGCCTGGCCGTACTGGTCGTCCCTGACGCTGCAGGAGCGACGACCCAGGCCTGCGCCGGAACACTGACGATCGAGGTGCACGAGGACGATCCGGATGGTCCGCTGGTGGGCGGTGGCCGGGCGGACGTGGACTTCGAATCCGGCGATGACATCGATGACCGCGAGCTCGATGAAGATGGCGTGACAGAACTCGGTGAGTTCGCGTGTCAGGACGTCTCCGCCACCCTCGAGGTCCCTCCGGGCGACCACGTGGCGCCCGGAGACGGCGACCGGGCAACCGGCACCATCGACGGCGACGGTGAGGCCCTGGTGTTCGTGGTGACCCGTGTGCACGGCGCTCCGCCGCCCCCACCACCCTGCGAGGGCGAGGTCACCGTGTTCGTCCACGAGGGATCGTCCGACGGGCCGCTGATCGGCGGCGGATCCGCGACGGTCGGACCACGACAGGTGCCGCTCGACCACGACACCGACGGGACCCAGGCGGGTCGGTTCCCCTGCGGCGATATCGCGGGAACGCTCGACGCGGCCCCGGACGGCTACACGGTCGAGGATGGCAACGAGGCCACCACGGTCAGCGAGGACGGCGGCGAGCTCCACTTCGTCGTCTTCGCCGTGGTCCACGCCACGGCACCCGCGGTACCTCCCGAGGAGTCCGAAGGTCCCCCTGGAACGTCCTGCGCCGGGTCGGTGACGGTCCGGGTGGTCGACCCCGACGGCCAACCGGTCTCCGGAGCGCTGATCCGCGTCGCGAGCCTGTCGGTCATCATGGACACCGGCACGCATACCCACAGCCGCATGGCGTGTGGTGAGCAGACCGTAGCTCTAGTCAGCACTCCGGACGGCTACAGCACGAGCGGATCCCGATCCCGGTCGGTGACGGTCACCGCTGAACATCCAGCCGAGGTCGTGTTCGCGCTCGACACGGAGGTGCTGGGGGTCGTGGTGGAGCAGACACCCGGCGACGGTGAGCTGCCACTGGCCGGTTCCGACGTCCCTCTGTGGCTGACCGGCATCGCGGCGCTCCTGCTGGTGTCCGCATCCTGCGCGCTCGTGTTGGCGAGGGACCGCTTCAGCTAGGCGAGGGCGCCTGATCCGTAGGCGCGGAGGCCGAAGTTCCAGCCGTGTCGGGATCGACCATGGGCAGCATCCCGCGCTGCAGCACTTCGGAGACGTCCAGCACCTGCACCTGCTGGTCGGTGAGCGTGCCGTCCTGGACCTTCTGCGCCACCCCGTCCTCGAGCATCGTCATGCAGAACGGGCACGCGGTCGAGATCAGGTCGGGATTCGTGCCCAGGGCCTCGTCGATCCGTTCGATGTTGACGCGCTTGCCGATGTCCTCCTCCATCCACATGCGCGCCCCGCCCGCGCCGCAGCAGAACCCGTTGGACCGGCAACGGGCCATCTCGGTCGGCTGCAACCCAGGCACCGAGTCCACGACCTTGCGGGGTGCGGAGTAGACCTCGTTGTGGCGCCCCAGGTAGCACGGGTCGTGGTAGGTGACGCGCTGCTCCAGCCGGTTCGTCGCGACCAGCCTGCCCTCGTCGACCAGGTGGCCCAGCAGCTCGCTGTGGTGGATCACCTCGAAGAACCCGTCGAAGTCCGGGTACTCGTTGCGCAGGGTGTTGAAGCAGTGCGGGCACCAGGCGACGATCGTCTTCCTGTCCGCCCCGATCGAGTTCAGCGTCTCGACGTTCTGCTCGACCATCATCTGGAAGAGGTACTCCATCCCCAGACGGCGGGCCGGGTCACCGGTGCAGGTCTCGCCCGACCCGAGTACCGCGTACTTGATGCCCGCCTCGTTCAGGAGCTCGGCGATCGTGCGGGTGATCTTCTTGGCGCGGTCGTCGACCGATCCGGCGCAGCCCACCCAGAACAGGTACTCGACGTCGTCGTCCAGCGGCGTGCCCGGGGTGGCCCTGACCGGCTGCGGGTCGAGCCCGTCCATCCAGTCCTCGCGCTTCTGCGCGCCGATGCCCCACGGGTTGCCGGAGTTCTCCATGTTGCGCAGCATCGCCCCGGCCTCCTGCGGGAACGACGACTCCATCATCGCCTTGTACCGGCGCATCTCGACGATCATGTCGACGTGCTCGATGTCGACCGGGCACTCCTCGACGCACGCCCCGCACGTGGTGCACGACCACAGCACGTCGAAGTCGATGACCGCGTTGTCCTGGCCCGGCTTGTCGCCGACCAGCTGCATGTTCAGGACGTCGGCCGCCTCCTCCTCCGACTCCTTGCCGAGCAGGTGGTCGCCCTTCGCCCACAGGTGGTCGCGGAGGTCCATGACCAGCAGCTTGGGGTTCAGTGGCTTGCCGGTGTTCCACGCCGGGCACTGCGACTGGCAGCGGCCGCACTCGGTGCACGTGTACATGTCCAGCAGGTACGGCCACTTGAACTGCTCGATCTGCCCGACGCCGAGGACGGTGTCCTCGCCCATCGCCTCCATGTCGATCTCCATGTGTGGGAGCTTGCCCAGGGCCTTGGGCTGCCGGGCGACCAGCTCCTTCGGGAAGATCGTGAGGATGTGCAGGTGCTTGGAGTGCAGCGTGAAGACGAGGAACCACCCGATGATGCCGATGTGGGCGACGACCATCCCCGCGGCCACCCAGTGCAGCGTGTCGACGGGCATCCCCTCGAGGAAGCCCCCCACCCACTGCGACAGGAACGCGGCCTCGAAGTGCGCGGCCTGCTCGCCCCCCTCGGCGATCCGAGAGGCGTGGATCATCAGCAGCGTGTAGGTGACCCCGAACTCGCCCATCAGGACCCAGTAGCCGTGGCTGAGGTTCGAGCCCGCGAACCTCGACCGCCTGCCGAGACGTCCCGGGTGCTGCACGAAGCGGATCGTCAGGAACCCGGCGATCGCGACCATCCCCAGCAGGATGAACACGTCCTGCATGAACACCGTCACGTCCAGCAGGTTCAGCTGGGTGCCGGGGAGCGAGACCCGACCGGCCAGCGGGATCTTGAACTCCGGGTCGAAGACCTCCCCGAAGATCTCGATGATCGTCAGCTGCACGATCAGGAAGCTCCAGAAGATCCAGGCGTGGAGCACACCCGGCAGCGACCAGCGCAGCAGCTTCTCCTGCGCGAGGATCTTGGAGAACCAGTACTTGATCTTCCCGCGGATCGCCTGCCAGCTGCCCCGCTCGGGATCCGGCTCCGCGGCACGGAGCAGCCGCACGAGGTAGTTGATCCGCTTCAACGACAGGTAGGCGACCACGGCGATGATGGCCGCGCTCGCGGCGATGCGGAAGATGTCGACGGTCTCTACGGACTCCACGGGGGTGCGACCTCTCCGGCTGGGGCGACGGCTCGGCAGTCTAGGTAACGCGCGGCCGCGCGCTCACACCCACACCCGAACGCGAAGGTGCCCCCGGCGGACCGGGGGCACCGTTCGTCGCCCGACGGACGGCTGGGGGGATGTGTGCCGCCGCCGGGAGGCTCGTGGTCACCTGACGGTCAGGCTCGCCGCCATCCCGGCGTCCTCGGCCCTCGCCTCGCCCATATCAGCGTGGGGGCGGCAGTAGACCGTGTAGGTCCCGGCCTCGCCCGTGATCTCGATCAGGTGCCGGCTCCCCGGCACCACCGTCTGGTCGATGCCGAGCTCCGGGACGGTGAACGTGTGCACGAACGCGTCGCTGTTGTGCACCAGCACGGTGTCCCCCGAGGCGACCTCGTACGAGGCCGGCGAGAACTCGAAGTCCGACATCGTGACCGTGGCTGCGGCCCCGGCAGCGTCCGCGGTCGTCCGGCTCACGACGTGCATGGTCGCCGACGCGAGCGCCGCGAGGACCAGCAGCCCGATGCTGAACCGGATGACCCGGCGTTCGCCGGCGGTCGCTTCGACCTCCATCCGGCTGCGGCGGACGACGGCCGCTATCCCGCCACCCACGCCCAGCACCACCCCGAGTGGGAGCATCAGGCCGGGGACGAAGTCCGCGAAGCTGCTCGGGTACGCGAGGCCGAAGGCCGCCCAGAACATGGTGACAGCGGCAGCGAGGCTGAGGACGATGCCGACGACCTTGGCCCACGTGCCGAAGCGCCAGACCAGCAGCGCCCCGATCGTCGCGATGGCGAACGGGAGCGCGAAGAAGGCCAGTTCGTCGGTGCTGCCTCCGGTGATGACGACAGCGGCGATGAACACCACGGGAACGAGCGCGATCAGGGCGAGCCCGAGCGCTTCGACGCGGGTGTAGACGGCGCGCGGGCGCTTGCCCGCGGTGGTGATGTCTGCGGTAGCCGTTGCGGCCATGTGCGTACTCCTGCTGAGGGATGCAGCGGAAACTACGCACACACCGTGAGCGTGTCGGTAGGGCAGACGGGCCGGTTCGAGGTGGTGCTGGCCCCCCTCCACGACATGGCCCGTTCGCCCTAGCCCTTCACACGACGGCAGGAGTAGCGTCAGGAGTAGCGCTTGCGCCGGAACACGTCGGTGCGGGCGGACGCCACGCGGTCGAGGATGAGCGTGCCGTCGAGGTGGTCCAGCTCGTGCTGGAGCGCCCGCGCCTCGAAGCCCTCGGCCTCCACGACCCGCGCGTCGCCGTCGGGTGTCGTCCCGCGCACGACCACCCCGGTCGCCCGTCGGATGTCGCAGGTGTAGTCCGGGACGGAGGCGCAGCCCTCGCGCCGGACCTCCGAACCCTCGGCCAGCAGCATCTCCGGATCGAACAGGGCGATCAGGCCGTGGTTCGGGTGCTCCTTCTCCATGCGCGAGATGTCGAGGACGAAGGCCCGCAGCGGGACGCCGACCTGGGGCGCGGCGAGGCCGATGCAGCCCGGGGCGTCGTCCATCGTGTCCACCAGGTCACCCGCCAGGACCCGTTCGGTCTCCCCGATCGTGCCGACGGGTGCGGCGATGCCCTTGAGGACCCGCGCCGGGTAGTGGACGATCGGCCGAACCGCCATGTCCGCTCAGTACGTCTCGGCCTCGAGCGGCTTCAGGGTGTGGTCGACCCCGATCCGCTCGCCGACCGCGTCGAGGGTCAGGTCCAGCTCGTCGTCGTCCAGCCCGTCGGGGAGGTGGATCTCAAGGACCATCGCGTACACCGGCTGCTCCTCGGGCGGCAGCATGCGGGTGGACAGGTCGGTGATGTTGACCCCGAGCTCGGCGAGCTCGCGCGTGACCGCCGCGACGATCCCGGGCTTGTCCGTGCCGTACACCGACAGGACGTGGGTCGGTTCCGCAGCGACGTGGCCCTCGTCGACCTCCGTCACCGTGACGACGAGGTCGCCCGTCGCGGCGACGATCGCCCGCTGCAGCTCCTCGGGGTCGGTGTCGGTCTCGACGAGCAGCATCATCGCGAACTGCCCCCCGAGGATCGTCATGGCCGAGTCCTCGACGTTGCCGCCCTCGTCACGCAGCACCTCGCTGACCGCGGCGACGATGCCCGGACGGTCGGCGCCGATCGCGGTGACGGCGAGCTCTGCCACGGGGGCCTCCGTGTGACGGTGACGCCCGAGGCTAGCGTTCGGACCATGCACATCCGCCTCGCGTCGGTGGTCGTCATCCTCGGCCTGCTGCTGGCGGGCTGCGCCAGCGAGCCCGCACGCGACGCGACCGTCCCGTCGCCGGACGCCTCCGTCGAGGCCGCCCCGAGCGTCCCACCGCTGCACCCGTCGGTCGACGACTACCCGGAGACGGTCGTGACGCTGTCCGGACCGGACGACGGACGTGAGCGGGTCGCCGTCAAGGTCGCGGACACGTCGGAGCGGCGGCAGCACGGCCTGATGGAGGTGGAGGAGCTGCCTGCTGGGACGGGGATGGTGTTCGTGTTCGGAGAGGACCACGAGGGCGCGTTCTGGATGAAGGACACCCTGGTCCCGCTGGACATCGCCTTCATCGCCTCGGACGGCGACGTCCGCGAGATCCTGCAGATGGAGCCATGCCGTGAGGACCCCTGCCCGCGGTACGGCCCGGGGGTGAGCTACCGGTACGCGCTCGAGGTGCCCCGTGGGTGGTTCGCCGAGGTCGGGGTCGACGAGGACTGGACGCTCGAGCGTCCGCTGCCAGCACCCTCGGGCTGAGCGCCCCGTGCGGTGACCGCACGGACGGGAGGAACGCCGAGGGGCCTTCCCGAAGGACGGTCGTGAGCCTTCCCACTCGCGCGTCTACCGCGGAGGTCCTCCGTTGCGGAAGCTGTTCCTCTTCCTGGCCGTCCTCGCCCTGGTCCTGGGGGTGACGCCCGCGCTGGCCGGCGCCGCCCCGGGCGCCGACGCGCCCGCGGAGGTCCAGCCGCGGCTCGCCGAGACCCTGCGGACCGCGTCGCCCACGGACGAGTTCATCGTGTTCGTCCACGCGGACGACGTCGCGACCGCCGAGCGTGCGGTGCTCGACAGCGGCCTCGCACCGCTGACCACGTGGGACGCGGTCGACGTCGCCGTCGGGCAGGGAACCGCGGCGGAGATCCGCCGAGCGATCGCCCACGACGGCGTGACCTACGTCGAGCAGGACCAGCCGATCGAGTTCCTGACCGACACCTCGCACCTGGCCACCCGCGGTGAGCAGCTCCTCGCGAACAGCGACCTCGACGGCTCCGGCGTCTCGATCGCCATCAACGACACCGGCGTCGACGGCAACCACCCGGCCTTCACCCTCCCCGACGGGACCAGCAAGGTCGCGCGCAACGTCAAGTCGGTGTGT
>JAHWKO010000102.1 GCA_019347855.1 Actinomycetota bacterium | reverse complement strand
ACGGGCTCGAGCGCGTCGCGCAGGACACGGGGTTCGCGGCGAACGCCGAGGAGCACACGCTGGCCGCGAGCCCGTTCGCGGACTACGCGACCCAGGGCATCGGCGACGAGACGCTCAGCTTCGCGATCGCCGGCGTCGTCGGCGTGGTCGTGACCCTCGCGGTCGGGTCGGGGGTGATCCTGGCCGTCCGCGGGGATCGGAGGAGACCTGCCCGGACGCGGGCTACCGTCTGACGCCACATGGGAGCCGGTCACGCCCACGCCCTCTACGTCCACGAGCACAGCCCGGTCCACCGGCTGGCGCCCGAGGCGAAGGTCGCGGCTGCGTTCCTCTTCGTCGTCGCGGTCGCGATCACCCCGCGCGAGGCCGCCTGGGCGTTCGGCATCGACGCCCTCGTCCTCGCGGTGGTGACGGCCGTGGCCCGGGTCCGTCCGCGCTTCGTGGTCGCGAGGCTCGCGGTCGTGATCCCGTTCCTCCTGCTGGCGATCATGGTCCCGTTCGTCGCGGGCGGCGAGCGTGTGACGGTCGTCGGGATCGCGCTGTCCCGCGAGGGGCTGTGGGGCGCGTGGAACATCGCCGCGAAGGCGACGCTCGGGGCGTGGACGTCGATCCTCCTCGCCGCGACCACCGAGGTCCCGCGCATCCTGCGCGGGCTCGAACGGCTGCGGGTCCCCAGGACGTTCACCACGATCGCGGCGTTCATGATCCGCTACCTCGAGGTGATCACGGCGGAGCTGCGCCGCATCCGAACCGCCATGACCGCACGTGGGTACGACCCGGGTTGGCTCGCGCAGGCGCGTCCGATCGCCGCGTCCGCCGGGTCGGTGTTCATCCGCTCCTACGAGCGCGGTGAGCGGGTGCACGCCGCGATGATCTCGAGGGGGTTCACGGGCGACATGCCCGACATCGAGGACCACCGCGCCGGCCCCCGCGAGTGGACCGCCGCGTCCCTCCTCCCCCTCATCGCGTGGGGGGCCGCGCTGCTCGCCCTGGTCGGTGCCGGATGAGCCATCCCGCGATCGACGTCCGTGGCCTCACGTTCACCTACCCCGACGGCACGCCGGCACTGTCCGGGCTCGACCTCCAGGTCGCCGCGGGCGAGACGGTGGCGCTGCTCGGACCGAACGGGGCGGGCAAGACGACCCTCGCCCTCCACCTGAACGGGATACACCGGGCCGACGCGGGGGCGGTCGAGATCGACGGCACCCCGCTGGCCGACGGCACGCTCACCGAGATCCGGCGCCGGGTGGGGCTGGTGTTCCAGGACGCCGACGACCAGCTTTTCATGCCCACGGTCCGCGAGGACGTCGCGTTCGGTCCGGCGAACCTGGGGCTGCGTGGGTCCGAGCTGGAGACGCGGGTCGAGGAGGCGCTCGTGGCGGTGCGTGCCGGGGGCGTCGCCGACCGCGCCCCGCACCACCTGAGCGGAGGGGAGCGCCGGCGGGTCGCCCTGGCGACCGTGCTGGCGATGCGCCCCGACGTGCTGGTCCTGGATGAGCCCACCTCCGGGCTGGACCCGTTGGGACGTCGCGAGCTCGTCGAGGTCCTCCGGAGCCTCGCCGTCACTCAGCTCGTGATCACCCACGACCTCCCCTTCGCCTTGGAGCTGTGCGAACGCGCCGTCGTCATCGATGGCGGTCGGGTGGCAGCCGACGGGCCGACCGATGAGGTTCTCGCGGACGCGGAGCTCCTGGCCGCCCACCGGCTGGAGCTGCCGTTCGGGTTCGATCCCCGGACCCCCAGGCCGACCGCGTCACCGACGGCGAGCCCGTCGCCTGACATCCGGGACCTCCCGTAGCATCACGCGTCCGGAGCGCGGGGGGAGCCATCACGAGGTGGACAGCGGTGCGCATCGCCGCGATCGCTGCGGTGGTCGTGGCGTCCCTGTCTGGGCTCGTCCTGATCGATCGGTCCCTGAGCGACGCGACGTCGGCGCGCCTGTCCGAGCGGCGAGCCACCGTCGAGACCGTCGCAGACGCGCTCGGTCGCGTCGTGGACTCCACCGTCCAGCAGTTGGATCTCATGGCGGCCGCCATCGGTCCGCTCACCACCGACCCCGACACGGGAGGGCTGGAGACCGCCGAGGCCCTCGTCTCCTCCCCCGGTCCGTTGGGCGGCACGTTGGTCGTCATCGGCCCCGACGGGATCGTCCGTGTCGCGCCTCCGGACTCCGCCGCCCTGCTGGGGCAGCAGCTCGAAGGGCGGACGATCGACCGGGCGCTCGGCGGCACCGTCGCGGTCTCGGGGATCCTGCGCTCGCCTGACGACCGGATCTTCGTGTACCTGGCCGTCCCGGTGCTCGACCCCGAGGGACGCCCCAGCGGGGCGCTCGTGTCCCGGATCGACCCGACCCAGGGTCCGATCGCCGAGCTCCTGACGGGCGGCTGGGCCGGCTCGTCCTCACAGCTGGCGCTCGTGACGGGCTCTGGGGCCGTGGTGGCGGGCGAGGGTGCCGTTCGTTCCGTGGGCGCCAACGACCCCAACACCAACCCGCCGGTCGAGGCGCAGGCGACCGGGGTCGTCCCCGCGTACCGGGGGGAGGCCGACGTCGTCATGGCCGCGGTGTACGCGCCGGTCCGGGAGGAATGGCGGCTCGTGGCGTTCGAGCCGCGCGACGCCTTCCGCTCGCCCCTCCGACGGCCGTTCTGGGTCGCCGCGACCGTCCTCGGCACCGTCGCCACCGTCGCGATCGGCGGGTTGGCACTCGGCGAGCTCCGCGCGCGGCGTGCCGAGCACCGCGCCGAGTCCGCGAAGCGTTCCCTGCTGGCCGTCGCCGGGCACGAACTTCGGACCCCGCTCACGGTCGTGCGAGGCCTCGGCGAGACGCTGGTCAACCGGTGGGAGCACCTGCCGGAGCGGAACCGGCTCGAGATGCTGCGCACGATCGACCGGCAGGGCCGTGTGTTGGACCATCTCGTGGAACGGTTGCTGTACGCGGCCCAGCTCGAGAGCGACGCGAGGGCGATGGTCACACCCAGACGGACCGACGTGGGTCGCACGGTCCGCCGCGCGGCCGAGGATCACGCCGCTCTGGCACCTGCCCACCGGATCGAGCTCGACGTCGAGGAACCGCTGACCGCGCACGCCGACGCCAAGGCCCTCGATCAGGTCCTCTACCACCTCCTGGACAACGCCGTCCGCTACTCCCCGAGCGGCGGGACGATCACCGTGACGGCGAAGCAGGTCAGGCGACAGGTCGAGATCGTCGTCCAGGACGAGGGTGTGGGACTACCAGCGGACGCCGACGCGATCTTCGGCCGGTTCGTCCAGGGCGAGACCGTCACCACACGGACGGTCGACGAGGGAGGGGTCGGGCTCGGGCTGCACATCGTCCGGACCCTCGTGGAACTGATGGGCGGATCGGTCCGAGCCGAGAACCGGCCGCCGCGTGGAGCTCGTTTCGTGGTGTCGCTCCCGGCTGACATGGCATGACCCGATGCAGCGTCGCGGGTGACGACGCATACTGAGCGGACGGAGTGGGAGGTCGAGGGTGCGAGCACGGACGGGGGCTGCGATCCTGCTCGCCACGGCGTTGGCGCTGGCCGGTCCCGGCATCACCGCCCTGCAGGCGGGTGAGGTTCCATCGGAGCGTGGGCGCCCCAGCGAACCACCCGGCGGTCGCGCGCCCCAGACCCCGCCCGGGCAGGATCGGGACGAGGACGGGACCGGTGGCGGGCCCGGTCCGGCGGGCGAGGATCCTGCACCAGGCAACGACCGCGGACCCGCCACCTCCGACAACGGACCGAACGCACGACCTCCATCGGCCCCGGTCGCCTCGGAACCGCCGCCCCCGCCCGACCTGACCGGCACACGTGTCCTGCGTTCAGCGTTGGGAACGGCCCGGCGCGCCGCGGGCGGCGAAGGACCGGTCGCCATCCGGGACCTCCGCGTCCAGGTGACGGAGACGGACGCCGCTGGGATCGACGGCGGCTGGTGGGTGGTCGTGACGAGCCCGGACGGGGAGGTGGAGGTCGCCCCTCCGTCACTCCGGACCGTGGGGAGCGCGGGCGTCCCGCGGACGCCGGAGCACGTGTCCGTCGGGGGAGGCCCTCTCTTCTGGATCGCCGGACAACGGTCGGCCGAGCGCTACCAGGGCCTGTACGAGGCGGCCGGCACGGTCGAGCTACCCGCTGATCCCGCCGGGGATCCGGCCGAGCGTCCGGTCGTCACGGTGCTGCTGATCCAATGACCCGCCCGTGGCGTGCACGGCTGGTGGCGGTCGCCTCGGTCCTCCTCGCAGGCGTGATCCTCGGACCGGCGTCCGCACAAGAACCGGGCCCGAGCCCGTCGCCGTCGGATGCTCCCGCGGTGACCCTCGTCCCGGCGGAGCGCGCGCCCGACGACCCCCACAACGGGACGTGGTTCGTGACCACGCTGTCCCCGGGGGAACGCGACACGTGGAGCGCGAACCTCGTGAACCCCACGAGCGACGAGATGACGGTGCGCCTGTCGACCCGAGACCTCCGCTTCGTCGACGGCGTCCCGACCGTGGTCCAGGGCGACGACGACCAGACCGGCGTCGGCACGTGGGCGTCGTTCGAGCGTGCCGAGGTGACCCTGCCCCCCGCCGGCACCATCGGCGTCGAACTCTCGGTCCAGGTCCCACCGACCGGTGTCGAACCCGGAGACCACGTCGGGGTGGCGATCGCCGAGACCGTCACCGAGACGGCCGACGCGACCCTCGTGCAGCAGATCGCGACGCGCATCTACGTCACCGTCCCTGGGGAGGTCGACCGCTCGTTCGTGATCGCCGACGTCGATGCGGTCATCGACTCGACCTGGTGGCCGCGGTCGCTCGCCATCACGGTCACCGTCCGCAACGACGGGCCGATCAAGATCAGCCCCCACGTGACCGTCGGGGGTCAGCAAGCTCGCGGGCCGCGAGCCGTCCTGAGCGACTCCGAGGAGATGTTCGTCGCGGAGCTCCCGGCACCGCTCGTGGCCGGGAACATGGATCTCCCGGTGGTGGTCGAGGACGTCTCCGGTGAGCTACGGCAGGTCGCAGCCGACGAGCTGGTCGTCAGGTGGGGCTTCATCCTCGCGGCGTTGCTGGTGCTCGCAGCGGCGATCGCCGTCGCCAGGTGGTGGCGCGGGCACGAGAGCCGGACCGCGCGGCTCGAGCGGGACATCCGTCGGCTGGAACGGCTGGTCGCTGGCCTCGGTCAAGCGGTCCGCGGGGAGGCGGACGCCCCCGGCGGTCTGGAGGGGAACGGGGACGCGGAGCTCGCCCTGGTCTCGGCCTTGAAGCGAGCTCGGCGAGTGGGCGACCACGAGGCGTTCGCCCGGCTGGCGTTGGCCAGTCACGAAGCGTCCGGTGACGCGCTGCCCGCGCTGCTCGATGCGCTGGAGCACCCCGACCAACGACGCGAGGCGTTGATCGCAGCAGCCGCGTCCTACGGCCGGGACGCGATCGCCGAGGATCCCAAGACAGCGGTGCTCGCGCCCGACACCCGCGAGGAACTGTTGCGCGCCGTGCGAGCGCACGACGGGTCCCGTGAGACACCCCACGCCTAACACGGCCTGCCGACCTGTACCCGTAGTCTCATCCGACCCGTACGAGGAGCGCGCGTGGAGCGTCTCCGGACGATCACGTCCGTCGCCGCCGTCGCGGTGCTGGCGGCGGCACTGGCCGTCGCCGCGGTGTTCCTCGTCGCCCGTCAGACAGAGGGCGTGTCGGCGCCCCGCGTCGACGAGCGCGTCCGGTACGTCGAGGCCGCGGCGTCCGACCTCGCGGACTGGATCGAAGGCTTCCGCGCTTCCGCTGAGGCTGCGGCGGGATCACTGGATGGCGTGTCCGGCCCCGGGGTGGACGACCGGCTGACGGCCGCGGTCGCCGCGGACCCGGTGCTCGATGGCGCCTACGTGGTCGATGGGTCCGGGCGGGTGGTCGCCGCGACGTCCGGTGAGGCGGCGCTCGTCGGGCTGCCACGTGCTGAGGTGGCGGTCGTGGGGGGGGCGCTACGCGGGGTGGTCGTCGTCTCGGGCGTCGTCCAGGACGCGCTCGTCCGGGAGCCCGTGGTGCAGGTCGGGGTGCCGGTCGGCGAGGGGCCGGCTGGGGCGTTGATCGGAACGGCGCGCCTCGAGGAGGGCGCGGGGCTCCTCGGCGAGCTGGCCGAGCTGCCGGTGCCGGACGGGGCGCGCCTGGCCTTGGTGGGTCCAGACGGGACGGTGCTGCGGCCGGGCGCGGGGCTCGAGACGGTCCCACAAGCTGGCCCGAACCTGCGTCGCCCGGTCGCGCTCGCAGCGGACGGTCCCGGATGGGTCGAGTACGTCGGGGAAGCGGAGGTGGAGGCGTTCGCCGCGTACGCCCCGGTGGCGGCGGGCTGGTCGCTGGTCGTCCACCAGGATGCGGCGTCGTTCTCGCCCGTGGCTGAGGGCTACCGGGCGGCCGCTGCTGCGGTCCCAGCCGTGGCGGCGTTGGCGATCCTGGTCGTCGGGATGTTCGTCGTGCAGGGCGCCCGGATCCGCCGCGCACGCCGTGAGGCCGACGAGGCGAAGCGCGCGTTCCTCGCGGTCACCGGCCACGAGCTGCGCACGCCGCTGACCGTGATGAACGGGATGCTGCAGACGCTCGTAGCGAAAGGCGAGGGCATCCCGGCCGAGACCCGGCAGGAGGCGTTGCGCACCGTCGCCCGGCACACCCGTCACCTCGAGCGGTTGATCGAGCGGATCATCTTCGCGGGTCACCTCGAGGCGGGCATCAGCTCGTCACTCTCGACCCGTCCGGTGGATCTGGCGCCGGCTCTGGAGCGGGCCGCGGCTGACACGGCAGCACGCGCACCGACCCATGACGTCGAGACCGACATCGAGCGACCCCTGCGCGCCGAGGCGGACCGCCGCTCGGTGGAGCAAGCCGTCGGACACCTCCTCGACAACGCCGTGCGCTACTCGCCGGGCGGGGGTGTCGTGCGGCTGGTCGCCCACCGTCGGAACCGCAAGGTCGTGATCGCCGTGGAGGACGAAGGCGTCGGGCTGCCTGCCGACACGTCCCGGATCTTCGGCCGGTTCGTCCAGGGCGAGGACGTGGACACGCGTGTCCGCGACGAGGGCGGCGTCGGGCTCGGTCTCTACATCGTGCGCCACCTGGTCGAGGCGATGGACGGCACCGTCCGTGCGGAGCCGGGCGAGGTCGGGGCGCGGTTCGTGATCGAACTCACCGCGGCTGACTGACCACGCTCCGCGTAGCCGCGCGGGCTACCCACCCGGGCGTTCCGGGCACTTCCGACGTCGACTACACGGTTACTAGTCACATCTAGCCCCGCTGTTTGACACCACACAGCTATCCGTATCACGCCGCGTAGCGCCGAAACTTCGGTCAGTAC
>JAHWKO010000101.1 GCA_019347855.1 Actinomycetota bacterium | reverse complement strand
GGACGCGCTGCTCGTAGCCGGAGTAGGTGTGGACGACGAACAGGTCCCCAGGCAGGCGCAGCAGCTCGCGGCGGTCACGGACCTCGGAGATCGTGCTCGGTCGGAACAGTGGTCCCCGTTCGGGCCCCGCTTCCTCTTCCTCTTCCTCTTCCTCTTCCTCTTCCTCTGCCTCTTCCTCTGCCTCTGCCTCTGCCTCTGCCTCTTCCGGTTCCTCGACCTCTGCCTCTGTCTCTTCCGCTCCCTCGGCCTCAGCCGGCGGGATCTCGGCGGCCTCGGTGTCGGTCGCCGCGGTGTCTCCGGGCGCGTCCGAGGTCGTCTGCGTGTCCGGCCCGGTCGCATCGGAACGGTCGACCGCGTCAGCGGGCGCCTCGGCCCCCGCGAGGTCGAGCAGCTCGTCGAGGTCATCTTCGGAGGTGTCCGTGTCGGTGGCAGGCGCTGCCGGGTCGGCGGGTTCTGCCGCCTCGTCAGCGGGCTGTTCCCCGGTGATCTCGGGGTCCTGTGGTTCGGGCGCGATCTCGTCGGGCTCGACGAGGTCGGGGTCGCGGTCCTCGATCGGCTCGACCGACTCGGGCTCGGGCGTGGAGCCGACGTCCTCGGTCTCGGCGACGTCGGGGTCCGTGACGGGTTCGGTCGGTCCGGGCTCCTTCGGTGGCTCCGCCTCGGCCCAGTCCTCGGCGTGCTCCTCCTCGCGGAGCTCCGGCGCGTCGGTCGGTTCGACGTCGGGCTGATCCTCGGCGTCCGGCATGACCTCGCCGGCCTCCTGGGTGATCGTCTCCTGCGGGGCCGCGTCCGACTCCCCCGACGACGGGAGGTCCTCGCGGTCGGCGGACATCGGCTGTTCGAGCTTGTCGTCGCTCATGTCTGAGGTGACCTATCGCTACTCGCTACTGGGTGGAGCTTGAGATCCGATCGGGACCGGTGGGGTGGTCAGCTGCCGTACAGGCGGATGACCAACTCGCCGAACAGGTAATCGAACGCGAACGTGACCCCGATCAGGAACGCCGTGGCCACCAGTACGACGATCGTGTAGTTGATGACCTCGCTGCGGGTCGGCCACGCGACCTTCTTGAGCTCCTGACGGACCTCTCGGAGGAACTGGCCGGGGGGCGTGCGCTCCCGTTCGCGCTCGATCGCCATCTCGTCCATCTGGCGCTGTGCTTCGGTCTCGCGGGAGCGCTGACGGTCGCGCTCACTGGAGCGCCTGGACTGGCGGCTCATGCTTCCCTCGTCGGCTGATGATGGTGGATGTCCGGGTCACCCGGTCGGCGACCCGTACCTGGCAGGGGAGGCGGGACTCGAACCCACAACAACCGGTTTTGGAGACCGGGACTCTGCCAAATTGAGCTACTCCCCTAGGGCTGGCTCCCGACGGGGCGCGGGTCCGCCGCCGGCGGCAAAGGAACGCTGCCCGCTAGGGGCAGCGGAACCAGCCTATACGTGGCCCGGGGGGTGGGCAACCGGGTGGCGGTAGCCGGCGCGTCCTCAGTCGATGCGGACCCGGCCGGTCCCGGACAGGATCTGGATGTCGTCATCGTCGAGCCGGCCCCACAGCTCCACGGTGGCGACCCCGACCTCGACCTGGGTGACGGTGCCGCCCCAGGTCGCCGTGGTGCCCGTGGGCCACGGCTTGTTGAAGCGCACCTTGATCTCGAGCACGCGGTCGGGCCCGCCAGCCCACGAGGTCAGCATCTTGGACGCCTGACCCATCGAGAACATCCCGTGGGCGATGATCCCCCCGGTCGGGCTGATCTGCGCCGCGACCGCCGGGTCGAAGTGCAGCGGGTTGAAGTCGCCGGCAGCTCCCGCGTACATCACCGAGTTGATCAGCTCGTGCGTCTGGCTGACCGTCGGGAGCTCGGTGCCGACCTCGACATCGCTCGGCGCGTCGCTCATGCTCCGTCCTCTGCTCCGTCGTCGTCCTGCGGCGCGGACCCCAGGAACACGATCACGTTCTCGGCGGTCACCGCGTGCTCGCCGTCGTCCGCGAACCGGCAGTCGATCTCGAGCGTCATGAACTCGTTGCGTCCGCGCGCGCGGATGTCCGCGATGCGTGGTGTGCACTCGAGCACGTCACCGGGCTCCAGGGGCCGCTCGCCGAACTCGTAGGCCTGCGAGCCGTGCACCAGCGCGGGGTGCACACCGAGGTCCTCGTCGGCGAAGACGGCCTGGGGCCCTTCGGCCGTGATCGTGAAGCACGCGGCGAACGTCGGCGGGGCCACGCAGTCGTCGCCGTCCGAGAAGTAACGGGGATCGGTCTCGCCGAGCGCCGCCGCGTACTCGTGGATCTTCACCCGCGTCACCGTGTAGGTGTACGTCGGGTACTCCGTGCCGATCTTGTCGCGGTTCAGCGCCACGCGTGCCTGCTCCCGAGCCGGTTCCCGGCGGACCGTAGCCGTCGGGTCTCCTCGACCTCCAACCGGACCTCAGCGGGTCTCGCGGTGGACCTGGTGGGTGCGACAGCGCGGGCAGAACTTGCGCAGCTCGATGCGGTCCCGCTGGTTCTGCTTGTTCTTGGTCGTGATGTAGTTGCGCTCCTTGCACTCCGTGCAGGCGAGCGTGATCTTCGGGCGCTTGTCGGACTTCGGCATGGTGGCGTCCCTCGAGCGTGGATGTGGGGCGACGGGGCGTCGGAGAGCGTGCGAGACGGACCCGGACCGGTCTGGCACGGTACCGGTGTCGGCCGGGACACGCGAGACGGAGGTCGGGATGCGGATCGTCGATGTTGGCCCCGAGACAGGCAGCGACCTGGACAGCTACGGCACCACCGGCGCCGTGCTGGCGCGCTTCGCCGTGGCGTTCGTCGAGGCCCACCTGAACGTGATCCACCTGGACACCGACGGCCGCATCGGCCGTCACCCCGCGGGCACGCCGCAGCTCCTGCTGGTCATGTCCGGCGAGGGCACCGTGGCAGGCGCCAACGGCTCACGCGTCCCGATCCGCGCGGGTCAGGCCGCCCTCTGGGAACCCGGCGAGGACCACGACACCCACGCCGACACCCCGATGTCCGTCCTGATCATCGAAGCCGCCCAACTCCAGGTAGGCGACGAGACGCTGACGATCCCCGACGATGACGGACCGAGCCGTGAGCGCTGAGAACGAGCAGATCCCGACCCCGTAGCATCGGGGTACAAGTGGCCGGGGGTGGCGATGCCGCGGATGCTCCACTTCCTTCTGACCGACATCGAGGGCAGCACGCGCACGTGGGAGCGCGAGCCCGAAACGATGGGTAAGGCGCTCGCGCGCCACGACATGCTGCTGCGGGAGGTCGTGCAAGGCCACGGCGGCCGGGTCGTCAAAGGGGTCGGCGACGGCATCTGGGCGGTCTTCGGCCGGGCGAGCGACGCCTCGCAGGCGGCCGTCGAGGCGCAGCAGCGCCTCCGGAGCGCGGACTGGGAGACGCAGGAGCCACTCCTCGTTCGCGTGGTCCTGCATCGCCTCTCGGGGTCGGAGGTCGAGCAGCGCGATGGAGACTTCTTCGGCCCTGGAGCCAACCGGTGCGCCCGTCTCCTCGAGGTCGGCCACGGGGGACAGGTCCTGGCCTCGGACGCGTTCCGCCGTGCGGCCGGGGACGTCGGCGCGATCGGGTTCCGGGATCTCGGCGAACACCGCCTGCGTGACCTGCTGGAACCGGAACGCATCTACCAGATCACGCATCCACAACTCCCGGAAGCGTTCCCGCCCCTGCGGTCCCTGGACGCTTTCCCGCACAACCTCCCGTTCCAGCGGACCAGCTTCGTCGGTCGGGAGATGGACCTCGCCGAGATCACGGCCCTGATCTCCGAGGAACGACTGATCACCATCACGGGCGCGGGCGGCGCCGGCAAGACGCGCCTGGCCCTCGCCGCGGCAGCGGCGCTCGTCCCGGAGTTCGACGACGGGGTGTGGCTCGCTGACCTGGGTGCCCTCCGGGACGGCGACCTGGTCACCCACGAGGTCGCAGCGTCGATCGGGGTCCGGGAACAGCCCGGCCGATCCCTGGACGACGTCCTGGCCGATCACATCCGCACACGGCGCCTCCTACTGATCCTCGACAACTGCGAGCACCTCGTGGGCTCCTGCGCCGCACTCGTCGACCGCCTCCTCGCCGGGTCGCACGGTCTGCGCGTGCTGGCTACCAGCCGGGAACGCCTCCAGGTTCCGGGCGAGCACGTCAAGGTGGTCCCGCCGTTGCCGATCGCTGAAGACACGGACGGGGACGTGCGGGACGCCGCCGTGCAGCTGTTCGTCGACCGTGCGGTGTCGGTCAGTCCCGCCTTCGACCCCGGACCCGACGAGCTGCGTGCGATCCGACGCATCTGTCACCGCCTGGATGGCATCCCGCTCGCGATCGAGCTCGCTGCCGCCCGGTTGCCGGTGCTGTCGCCCTCGGAGCTGCTGAGGAGGCTCGATGACCGGTTCCAGCTCCTCACCGGAGGCGCACGGACAGCCGTGCCGCAGCACCAGACGCTCCGGGCGACCCTCGACTGGAGCCACGACCTCCTCGTCGAACACGAGCGGACCCTGTTCCGGAGGCTCGCCGTGTTCTCCGCCCCCGTCGGGCTGCGGGACATCGAGGAGGTCGTCAGCGACGACGCGTTGTCGGAACCCTCGGTCCTCGACCACCTCGGTGGGCTGGTCGCGAAATCTCTCGTCATCCCGCACCGCACCGGTGGGGAGACGACCTACGGGATGCTGGAGACGGTCCGTGAGTACGCTCGACAGCGCTTGGTCGACGCGGGCGAGGCGGAGGCGCTGCGGGACGCCCACGCCGACCGGCTCCTCACGGTCGCCGCGTCGATGGTGCCGCAGTTGGACCACGTCCCCGGTAGCCGCGACCCGGTCCCGCACGACGACGTCCGGGCGGCGCTGCTGTGGCTGCTGTCCACTCGACCGATCGATGCTCTCGAGCTCGCCACCAGGCTCAGCACCCTCTGGTGGGCCCAGGGGCGGTTGGCGGAGGGCCGCGCGCACCTCGAGGCGGCGATGGAGGCGGCCAGCGACGAGGCTGACCCGGGTCTCCTGGCGCGGGCGCACGCCGGGATCGCCATCATCGCGACCACCCAAGGCGACCTCGACGCCGCCGTGGAGCACGCGACACCCGTCGCCGAGGCCGGCGGTCGCTACCGGTCGCGGATCGTCTGCCTGTGGGTGCTGGGGATCGCCGCCTGGATCCGCGGCGAGCTGGACGCAGCGCTGGCGCTGCACGAGGAAGGCACGTCCCTGGCCGAGGAGCTCGCCTACGACGACGGCGAGGACTTCCACCGCTCGGCGTACGCCAGGGTGCTCCGATCTGCGGGCGATCTCGACGCCGCCGCAGGTATCTACGAGGAGATCCTGGCGCGCGAGGACGGTCGCGGGCGCCGGAACCAGCGCGCGTGGGCGCTCGACGGGTTGGCCCGGATCCGCTACCTCCGTGGGGACGTGGACACCGCACGGGTCCTGGCCGAGGAAGCCCTAGACGTGTACGAGGCCGTCGGTTACGTCGAGGGCATCACGTCGGTGCTCGACGTCCTCGGGCTCGTGGCTGTCGCGGAAGGGCATCTGGAGGAGGCTCGTCGCCACCTCGCACGGGCCGCGGAGTTGGGTCACCGCATGGGCCACCGAGGATCCCTGGCGGCGACCCTCGAGGCGTGCGCCACCTTGGCCGAGGCCGAGGGCGATCCCGAGCACGCGGCACGGCTGCTCGGGTGCGTCGACGCGCTCCGGGAGGAGCTCGGCGCCGCCGCCGGGGGGACCGACGAGCTCGTGGCGAGCCAGCTGCGCGAGCGGCTCGCCTCGTCCCTCGGCCAGCGCTTCGCCGGGCTCCATCGCGCTGGCCACGGTCTCGCGCTCGAGGAGGCCCTGGGGTCGGCCGTCCGCGCCGGTTGAGCGGATCGAGGACCGCACCAGCGTCCCGGATGTGTAGAAGTACCTGGAGGTGCGCCCCGGGACGGGTCAACGTGGTGCGTACGCGACGAGAGGAACCGCGATGTTGACCCGTTCGGACCCCAAGCTAGCCCGACTCGAGGACGTCCCGTTGTTCCGGGGCTGCGATCGGCACGAGATCAGGGCGATCGGTCGCCTCGGTGACCTGAAGCGCTTCGACGCCGGCGCCATCCTGATGCAGCAGGACGCGGGCGGCGGCGAGGCGTTCGTGATCGTGGACGGATCGGTGCGCGTCACCCGCGACGGGGACCACCTGGCAACGCTCGGCCCCGGGGACGTGGTGGGCGAGATCGCCGTCCTCGACCGGGGACGCCGGACGGCGACCGTCACCGCCGAGACCTCCGTGGAGACGCTCGTCTTCGACCCCCGCAGCTTCGCGAGCCTGCTCCACGCCGCCCCGGGCGTCACGCGCCGGATGCTGGACGAGATGGCGAACCGCCTGCGCACAAGCGCGGAGAGCCGCCCGCCGGCGACGGTCTGAGGTCTTGCGCGCGGGACCGGTCCGTCCGAAGATGACGGCGGCTTGTACGAGGAGGACCGGTGGGTCAGGACGGGCCAGGTCGACCCGACCCGTCCTCGATCCTGGCCGCCCTGGATGAAGGACAGCTCCGTGAGCTGTTCCGACAGGCACACACCGACCGCCACGGGGCCGGGACGACGGTCTTGCGTGAGGGCACGGCCCCCGGGACGGTGATCCTCGTCCGGAGAGGGCGTGTCAAGGTCACGTCCGTGACGGAGGACGGGCGGGAGATCCTGCTCGCGATCCGCGGTCCCGGCGACGTGCTCGGTGAGCTCGGTGCCCTGGATGGTCATCCCCGATCCGCGACCGTGACCGCACTCGACGAGGTCGAGGCCGTCGTGATCCCCGCGGGGACGTTCCGGGCGTTGATCGAACGGGACGGCCGACTGGCGCTCAAGGTGCTCCGGATCGTCAACAGCCGTCTGCGCGACGCCGACCGCAAGCGCGTCGAGTTCGGAGCGCAGGACGCCCCCACCCGTCTCGCGTTGCGGCTCCTGGAGCTGTCGAGCCGCTACGGGGATCCGGACGGGCCCCGGACCGACATCGCCCTGCCGTTGACCCAGGATGAGCTCGCGGGATGGGTGGGCGCATCCCGCGAAGCCGTCACGAAGGCCCTACGGACCTTCCGCGAAAGAGGATGGGTGGAGACCGGCCGTCGTCAGCTCACGATCCTCGACGAGGCCGCCCTCCGCCGTTTCACCATGCCTGACTGACCAGCTCGCCCCAGCACGCCTACTTGATGATCTTGGTGACGCGTCCCGCACCGACGGTGCGGCCACCCTCACGGATCGCGAACCGCAGCCCCTCGTCCATCGCGATCGGGGCGATCAGCTCCACGGTCATCTCGGTGTTATCACCCGGCATGACCATCTCGGCCCCCTCAGGCAGACGCGCCTCACCGGTCACATCCGTCGTCCGGAAGTAGAACTGCGGCCGGTACCCGGTGAAGAACGGCGTGTGACGGCCACCCTCCTCCTTGGACAGGATGTACACCTGCGCCTCGAACTCCGTATGCGGCGTGATCGACCCCGGCTTGGCCAACACCTGCCCACGCTCCACATCATCCTTCTTCGTGCCACGAAGCAGCACCCCGACGTTGTCGCCCGCATGCCCCTCATCGAGCATCTTGCG
>JAHWKO010000100.1 GCA_019347855.1 Actinomycetota bacterium | reverse complement strand
GCGGTGTGGTCCCGGCGCCCGCGGCGTCCCTTCCGGCGCCGCTGCTTCTTCGCGGCGACCCGGGTGCCGCCCTTTGCGATGTCGTCCTCGGTGCGCTCCCCCGAGGACCCGTTGCCGGATCCTCCTCCGCTGCCCCCGCGTCCGCGTCGCCCGCGGCGGCCGCGTCGCTTGCCGCGGCGTCCGGAGGAACCTCCCGAGGAGCTCCGCGAGGAACCTCCCGAGGAGCCGCCGGAGGCGTCACCGCCGGAGCTGGTGTCCTCCTCGACCGTGCGCGTGCGCGTGCGGCTGCGCACGGCGTCGTCGTCGTTGTGGTTGTCGTTGCTCACGTGGTGCTCGCTTCCTCATCGCGCGACCGCCACGGGCGACGGAGCCAGAGGCACGTGTTCCCCGCTGAGCGCCTCGGAGAGACCGCCGTCGACGAGTCGCCCCTGCACGACCCGGCGGAGCAACCGCGGGTCCGGGAGGGCGCCGTCGTCGGCGTGGGCGAGCAGCACATCGTGCAGGTCCGTCGGTCTGACGGACGGTCCGTCGTTCCGCAGGATGGCGCGGATGGTCGGTCGGAGGACGTCACCGGCGGCGGCGAGGCCGTTGCGCACGGGGGACGTCCCGGTTGTCGCGTGGACAGCGACGATCGCCGGTCGGATGTCGACCGTCTTCGGCTCGCTGCCAGGTCGGTGCCGGGTCACGAACGCCCCGTCGGCGGCGAGCAGTCGCTCGCCGAGCCGATCCAGGGTCGCCGCGATCTCCTCGGCGTGGTCGTGCGTGGCGTGGTCGGGCAGGTCGTAGGGGGCTTCCCAGATCGTCGCCTCGAGCGTTCGGGCGAGCTTCGGAGCCCCGTCCTCGACCTGCTGGTAGGTGAGGATCGTCATGCCATCGGGCAGTGTCGCCGACAGCGTAGACATGGCCGACCCGAGGTCGATCGGCGCGGTGAAGCACATCTCGGCGTACTCGCCGGTGGAGGCGACGCCGACGGGGAGCGCATCGGGGAAGGACACCTTCGCGTGGGGGTTGTACCCCTCGGTGTACCGCACGGGCAGGTCCGCCCGGCGCAGGGAACGCTGCCAGATGGACGGCAGGTCGCGCGCGGACACGAACCGGGTGCGCCCCTCCTTCGTGTAGCGGATCCGGACGCGCATCACGCTCCAATCCCCGAGATCGTGAACGGTTCCGGCAACATCCTGCCGCAGATGTTCACGATCGCGCCTCCGCGCGGGGCTCGCCATCCGGACCGCTCGCGGTGACCGGGAGCAGTGGCTGATCGAGGTGTCCCGAGACGATGTCGAGCCCCAGGCTCGGGCAGACCCCGCAGTCGTAGCACGGCGTCCACCGGCAGTCCTCGACGTCGGCCGCGGTGACGGACGTGGACGCCCGCCAATCGCTCCACAGCCACTCCTTGTCGAGTCCGGCGTCGAGGTGGTCCCACGGGAACACGTCGGTCTCACCGCGCTCGCGACGCTCGTGGTCCTCGTCGACCCCGACCTCGCCCATCGCCCGCTGCCACGTCGGCAGGGTGTCCATCTCGTGCCAGCCGTCGAACCGGGCTCCGAGCTCCCAGGCGCGCAGCACGACGTCCGCGAGACGCCGGTCGCCCCGGGCCAGGAGGCCCTCGATGACCCCCTCCTCGGCGTCGTTCCACCGGAAGCGCAGCCCCTTGTGGCCACGGATCCGCTCGCGGATCAGGTCGAACTTGCGGTCGATCTCGTCGGGCGGGTCCTGGGCGGCCCACTGGAAGGGCGTGTGCGGCTTCGGGACGAACCCGCCGACCGAGATCGTCGCCTGGTTGCCGCCCCCGTGCCGGTGGGCGATCTCGATCACCTTCACCCCGAGGTCCGCGATGCCGAGGACGTCCTCGTCGGTCTCGGTGGGCAACCCGACCATGAAGTACAGCTTCAGGTGGCGCCACCCGCTCGCGTAGGCGGCCTCGGCGGACCGCAGCAGGTCCTCCTCGGAGACCATCTTGTTGATGACCAGCCGCATCCGTTCGGTCCCCGCTTCGGGCGCGAAGGTCAACCCGGAGCGACGGCCGTTGCGGGACAGCTCGTCGGCGAGCTCGACGTTGAAGGCGTCGACCCGGGTGGACGGCAGCGACAGGGAGGTCGCGGTGCCCTCGTAGGCGTCCGCCAGATCCTTGGCGAGGTCCCCGATGCCGAACATGTCCGCCGACGACAGGGACAGCAGCCCGACCTCCTCGTAGCCGGAGCTGCGGATGCCCTCGTCGACCATGCGCTTGATCGTCTCGGGGGCGCGTTCGCGCACGGGGCGGGTGATCATCCCGGCCTGGCAGAAGCGGCAGCCGCGCGTGCAACCCCGGAAGATCTCGACGCTGAACCGCTCGTGGACGACCTCGGTCATCGGCACGATCTGGTTCTTGGGGTACGGGAACCGCTCGAGGTCCTGCACGGTGCGCTTGGCGACGCGGTACGGCACGCCCGACTCGACGGGGACGGTGGCGCGCAGACGCCCGTCGGGCAGGTAGCGGGGCTCGTAGAACGCCGGGACGTACACGCCCTGGATCGTCGTGGCCAGGCGCTTCAACAGCGCGCGCCGGCCTCCGACGCGACCGTCCAGCTTCCACTCGAGCAGCGCGTCGTCGATCTCGAGCGTGACCTCCTCGCCCTCGCCGAGCACGACGACGTCGACGAACGGCGCGAGCGGCTCGGGGTTGTAGGCCACGTGCCCGCCGACGACGACCACGGGATCAGCATCGGTCCGCTCCGCTGCGTGCAGCGGGATCCCGGCGAGGTCCAGCAGGCTTAAGAGGTTCGTGTACACGACCTCGGTGGGGAGCGTGAAGGCCACCACGTCGAACGCTCCGACGGGGTGGTGGTGCTCCAAGGTGAACGCGGGCAACCCGCGGTCCCGCAGCAGTTCCTCGAGGTCGGTCCACGGGGCGTAGGCGCGCTCGGCGACGGTGCCGGGGCGCTCGTTCAGCAGCTCGTAGAGGATCTGCAGCCCCTGGTTGGGCTGTCCGACCTCGTAGGCGTCCGGGTAGGACAGCACCCACGTCGTGCCGGCCTCGCCGGGCCAGTCCTTCAGGACCTGGTTGTGCTCTCCCCCGACGTACTGGGCGGGTTTACGCACGCGCGGGAGCAGCGGTTCGAGGTCGCTCCAGATGGACCGCGGCGCGGCCCTGCTGGCGAGCTCGGAGGACGACAACGGTGCCTCCCGAAGGTGGCGCGGCGAGGTGAACCCCCCGCCCGGATCTCACGATCGAGGCTACCACCGCCCCACTATCGTTCCCGTTGGCTCGGGGGGCCGGGATCTACGCACGGAGGGGGTGTCGGGCGGGGGACCCTCTGGAGCGCCGAGCCGGAGGCGCGGAAGGAGCGACGAGCCGCCGTCGACCCCGATCTGGCGCTGATCGAGCGCGGCGAGGAGCGTGGTCCCCCGCCGGACATGCGCCTCAGAACCTGCGCATGTGGACGTTGAGCATGAGGCCGACGAGCAGGAAGGACGCCAGCATCGAGGTCCCGCCGTAGCTCACGAAGGGGAGCGGGATCCCCGTCACGGGCATGATGCCGACGGTCATCCCGACGTTGACGAACAGCTGCACGGTGAAGATCGCGACCGCCCCGGTGGCGAGCAGGGTCCCGAACAGGTCCTTGGCCAGGGCGGCGATCCGCAGGCCCCGCCACAGCAGGACCGCGAACAGCGCGAGCATCACGAGCGCGCCGAGGAACCCGAACTCCTCACCGATCACGGTGAAGATGAAGTCGGTGTGGTTCTCGGGGACGTAGGACAGGTTGGTCTGGGTGCCCTCGAGGAAGCCCTTGCCAGCGAACCCCCCGGACCCGATCGCGATCAACGACTGGTTCGTGTTGTACGCCGCGGTCTTCGCGATCTCGGTGTTCCCGGGGTCGAGGAACGCGGTGAGCCGGGCGATCTGGTACTCCTCGAGCTCGATCAGGTTGAGCCGTAGGACGGCCGCCGCACCGCCCACCGCGACGATCGCGAGCCCGATCAGGTAGCGCGCCTTCGTGCCGCCGACGAGCAGCAGGATGAACGTCGCGAACGGGAAGACCAGGAACGTGCCGAAGTCCGGCTGCAGCAGGATCAGTCCGGCCGGCACGACCAGGAGCAGGATGCACGCCGCGATCGAGGGGACGTTGGGATCGCCCTTGCGCTCGTGCAGGACCGCCGCGAGCGCGACCACCAGGGCGACCTTCGCCAGCTCGGACGGCTGCAGCTGGAAGCCGCCCAGGTTGATCCAGCTCTGAGATCCGTTCACGGTCGTCCCAAGCGGGGTCAGAACGACGACGAGCAGACCGAGCGCCCCCAGGTAGATCAGGGGCGAGTAGACCCGCGCGTAGCGGTAGTCGACGACCGCCGCGACCACCATCCCGACGACCCCGACCGCCACGTTGATCAGCTGCTTCGTCATGAAGCCGCCTGGGTCGGCGCCCTGCAACTGCAGACGGTGGAAGGTCGCGCTGTAGACGGCGGCCACCCCGATCGCCGACAGCGCGAGCACCGTCAGCACCAGCACCGGGTCGAGGTGCCGCGTGGGGGCGTAGGCATCCATCCAGCGGTCCTGGATGCGTTCGCGCAGGATCCGCTGGTTGCGGTCCGAGCCGTAGTAGCCGACGTCCACCGCTACTCCCCCGGGTCCCGCACGAGCAGGGGGAAGGGCGTGCGCTCGACGTCGAACAGCGACTCGTAGATCCGTCGGACGATCGGTGCGGCCCCGGTGGACCCCCCGCTGCCTTCCTCGACCATGACCACGACCGCGTACTTCGGATCGGTGATCGGCGCGTACGAGGCGAACCACGCGAACGGCACCTTGCCGTTCGACTCGGCGGTACCGGTCTTGCCGGCGACCGGCAGCTCCTCGAGCGGGAACCCGACGAACGCCCCGTTCGCCGTGCCGCGCGGCTCGAGCACGACCATCTCGAGACCGACCTGCAGCTCACGCAGCTGGGCCGGCGTCAGCTCCAGCTGACCCGCCGCCTCGGGCTCGACCGTGCGGATCAGCTCGCCATCGGGGCTGCGGATCTCCTTGCCGAGGTGTGGCTCCCACACGGTCCCGCCGTTGGCCATCGCCGCGTACGCGACCGCCATCTGCAGCGGGGTGGTCGTCACCAGGCCCTGCCCGATCGACTGGTTGATCGCGTCGTAGTAGCGCCAGCTGCACTCCCAGTCGGGTTCCGGGGCGTCACAGTCCACGTTCCGGACCGCCTCGGTCAGCTCCTTCTTGTAGGCACGACCGGGGATGCTTCCGTCGCGCTCGGCTGGCAGGTCGATGCCGGTCGGGTCACCGAGGCCGAACTCCCGGGCCGCCGCCTGGACGAGCTCGAGGGGTTCCTCACCGCGCGACTCGCGCTGGTCGTCCTCGAGGAACATCCGGTTGCCGATCTGGTAGTAGAACGTGTCGCACGAGCGCATGAGCGAGCGCGCCACGTCCATCGACCCCTCGTTCCGCGGGGTCCAGTTCCTCCAGGTCCGCCCGATCGTGATCGAGCCGGGGCACGACAGATGCGAGTCGGGGCTGATGATGCCGGCCTTCATCGCGGCCGCCGCCGGGACGGGCTTGAAGATCGAGCCCGGGGGGTGCTCCGCGACGATCGCCCGGTTGAGCAGCGGCTTGTGGTTCTCCTCGGCGTTGAGGTACCCCCAGTCCTCGGTGGAGATCCCTCCGAGGAACACCGTCGGGTCGTACGACGGGAACGAGGCCATCGCGACCACCCCGCCGGTCTTCACGTCGAGCACGACGGCGGCACCGGCAGGGGCGGGGACCGCCTGGCCGTCGGTACGCCGGATCTTGCGGGCGGCCTCGAGCCCCTGCGCCAGGATCGACTCGACGTCACGCTGGACGTCGAGGTCGAGGGTCGTCACGAGATCGTTGCCGGGCACGGGGACGCGCTCGTCGAGGACGTCCTGGACCGCACCCTGGGCGTTGACCTCGAGCTTGCGCAGCCCCTCCACGCCGTCGAGGTCGTGCTCGTACGCGTACTCGAGCCCGGCCTTGCCGATCTTGTCACCGAGCCGGTAGTCCTGGTAACGCTCGCTCGCGAGCTCGTTCTCGTTGATCTCTCCCGTGTACCCCACGACGTGCGCCGCCAGGGACCCGTAAGGGTAGACGCGCACCGGCAGGGTCTCGGCCACGACGCCCGGGTACAGCTCCTGGCGCTCCTGGATCCGCAGCACGACCTCGGGCGGCACGTCGACCTTGACGGGGACGGGGCGGAAGGGTGAGTACTTGCGGTTGTTCAGCTGCTCGAGGATCTCCTCGCGGCTCATCTCGAGGAGGTGGGACAGCCGGTCGAGGACCGCCTCGGCCTGGGGACCGTCGGGACGGCCTGCGCCGTCCAGCAGCTGGCGCTTGTCCGCGCTGACGGTCAGCGCGGGCCGGTTCTTCACCAGCGCGCGTCCCTCGTGGTCGAGGAGACGGCCGCGGGGCGCCTCGTTCACCACCCACTGGACGCGGTTGCGCTCGGCCAGCTCCTGGTAGCGCTCACCCGCGAGGACCTGCAGGAACCACAGGCGCATGAACAGCGCCGCGAAGATGCCGACGATCAGCACACTGACGAGCGTCAGTCGCAGCGTCGCGGAGGACGTCTCCTCCTGCATGAGGGGCATCAGCGGTCCTTGGACCCCGGTCGTGCGTGGACCAGCTCGCGGGCGGCGGCCGCCGGCGACGGTACCAGCGACCTCGCAGAACGACGGGGTGGTCGAGTTCGATCAGAGTTGCGCGGCACGCTCCGGGGGGAAGCGTCCGGTGAGCTCGCGCACGGCGAACATCACCGCGGGCGACAGGAGCGTGTTGTAGAAGGCGACGAGCAGCGAGGCCTGCAGCAGGAGCTCCGGATCGAACCGGGTGTCGCCGAGCAGTCGGGCGAGGATCCCGTACGTCGCCGTCCCGAGCGCCCCGCTACCGAGCGCCACCACCACGGGGGCCGTGACGGACCCGGAGGCGAGGTAGGGCCGGACGACCCCGACCACGTAGCCCACACCCAGCAGCACGGCCGCGGACAGCCCGACCGGGGCCTGCACGAGGAGCAGGTCGTGGAGCAGGCCGGCGGTGAACCCCACGATCGTCCCGGTGAGTGGACCGTCGTAGAGCGCGAAGGCGGCGGTGACGAGCAGGAGCAGGTCCGGCCGGAAGCCGGCGAGGGTCAGGTACGGGAACAGCGCCATCTGGAGGAGCGCGGCGGTGGCCAGGGTCAGGCCGATCACCAGCGCTCGACTCACGAGGGCTGCTCGCTCGGCTCGGTCCCGCCCTCGGTCGGCTCAGCCGTTGGGTCCGCGGTCGGGTCACCCGGCGCGCCCTCCGTGGGCGTGACATCGAACTCGGGCTCCTCGTCGGCTCCGGGAGTAGGCAGGGGGGCGTCGTCAGGAGGCGGCGCGCGCAGGATGACCAGCACGGTGCGCAGCCCCGTGAAGTCCACGAACGGTCGGACCCCGACCTCGCGGGTGAGGTCCCCGTCGCCCTCGACCTCCTCGGCGGCCGCCCCGATCGGGATGCTCTCGGGGAACAGCGCCTGCTGGTAGCTCGAGGTGACGATCTCGTCGTCGGGGCGGACCTCGGCCTCGGGATCGAGCAGCGTCATCTGCATCGGATCCGTGCCGCGCCCCCGCCCGTGCCCGACATGCCGGGGGCGGCCGATCG